>JAGFJD010000552.1 GCA_024102975.1 Phaeodactylibacter sp.
CAGTTGCTCGTCGATGCTTTCCTGCAGGCTTTCCATCTTTTTCATCTGGTTGTGCAGGATGCGGGCGTTGTCGCTGTTGATGACGATGGATTCCAGGAGGTTCTGGCGTTCGTAGGGCAGGTCGTTGAGCACCAGCAGCGCGGTGCGGATGGCCTCTCCCCCGCCGGTTGGATAGAGCAGGGAGGCGTCGAGGACGCCGTCCTCCACGGCCTGTATGCCGCGGCCGGTGCCGGGGATGCCGTCGATGCCGACGAAGAACAAATCCCCGGCGCGGCCCATTTGCTGGGCCACCTTGTAGGCAGTTTCGGCATTCAGGTCGGTATGGGCGTAGATAATGTTGGCGGAGGGATGCTTTTCCAGGGCCGGCGGCAACAGCGTGTAGAGCAGATCAGGATCGTCTTTGATCTCGATGGTTTCGACGACCTCCATGCCCGGCGCTGCCACCAGGGCGTCGCGAAAGCCCCGGTGCCGTTCAATAGCGGGGGAAATGGTCATCAGGATTTGAATCTCGATGATCTCGCCCCGGCCATCGAACTGGTTGATGATGTACCTGGCCGCCGTTCTCCCGATCTCGTAATTGTCCGCCCCGACGTATGCCGTATACAAGCCTGAATCTGTTTTCCGGTCGATCAGGATAACCGGGATGCCCGCATTATACACCTCTTCAATTACCGGCGTCAGCGGTTTGGATTCATGGGGCGAAACGATAAGCAGGTCAATGCCCTGCTGGACCAGTTCCCGTATCTGCCGGGCCTGTTTGTCGCTGTCGCTGTTCGCCACCCGCATCTCGAAGCTTACTTCCGGGCGGAAGGCCAGTTCCCGGTACATTTCGGCGTTCATCACATCCCGCCAGGCATCGTCGCAACACTGGGAAAAGGCAATGCGGAATTTCTCATCCGGGCCGCTGTCTCCGCAGCCGATGCAAAGGAGTATACCGGTTAAGGCCAATAAAAACAACTTAATCCGACACCATTGGCGGCTCATTCAGTTAGGGTTGTCCCGTTTATTGAATAGACAAGGTATGAATTTTCGGAGAAAACCCATTTTCAAACAGGAGAACCCGGTGCGATCTTTTTCCCGGATATTTCGCAACTATTCAGGCCTATCTCCAACCCGGCCGCTTTGCTTCTGAGATGGATAAATACGAACCGTTCACGGCGGATGATTTCGAGTTTGCAGGCGCCTGGCCGTTCCTGGTCATCTTTGTTCCTATCCGCTTCATGGTCGCCGTCAATTTATTGAACACGATCTGGGGAGGAGTCCGGAAAGTTGCCGGGGGATAAGAATGCCACCGCCGAGTAAATGTAACGATGTCCGTAATCCGACGCCACCCGCTCCAGTTCCTTTGGCTGGCTCAGCCCTGCCTCCAACGCCACTTCCACGAACCGCCGGAAGGGCAGCGGATAGGGTATCCACGGCGGCCGTGCCTGCTCCGTCTCGTATTCCACCAGCAGGAAAGGGGCGCCGGGGCGCAGGCAGGCCAGGATATTCGCAAGAGCAGAAACAGGGTCTGGCACGTAGTGCAGGGCGTTGGCCATCACAATGCCGTCGAGGGGCGGCAACTCCAGGGTATGGGTGAAGTCCGCCTCGTGAACGACGACATCTACCGGGCCGCCGCCGGCAATGCTCCAGAGTACGTGCGGGTTCTTGTCAACTGCATAGATCGTGCCGCGCTCCAGCAGCTGCCGCAGGGCCAGGGTAAACATGCCCGTGCCCGCGCCCAGGTCAGCCCATGTGCCGGAAGGAGAAGAGATGCCGGGGCGGAGGAGGGTGAGGGCGTCGGATGCTGTCATGTCATCAATGTTGTGAATTGCGATGCTATGGATGTGGAGAGCAGCTATAGCATCTTTATCTATCCGTGGCCATTACTGCAAATACTGCGTAATCTCCTCACTCATCGGCGCCACCTTCGACGGGAAATGCGCCAGCCACTCCCCTTCCGGTGAGATCAGGAACTTATTAAAGTTCCAGCTCACCTTGGCGTCGGATACGCCGTTGAGTTCTTTTTGGGTCAGCCAGGAATAGACGGGGTGCTGGCTGCCGCCTTTGACTTTGATCTTTTCGGTAAGCGGAAAGGTGACGCCGTAGTTGATCTCACAGAAAGTAGCGATCTCCTCTTCGGTACCCGGTTCCTGCATGAGGAACTGGTTGCTGGGGAAGCCGATGATCACGAGTTTGTCCTGGTATTTTTCGTACAGTTCCTGCAGGCCTTTGTACTGGGGGGTGAAGCCGCATTTGGATGCCACGTTGACGCAGAGGACGTATTTGCCCCGGAAGTCGGACATGCGGATTTCCTCGCCGTCGATGCCGGCAACGGCAAGTTCGTGGAAAGCGTTGGGGACGGCGATGCCCGCGTTGTTATGCCCTTTGCGCTTGGTGGCGCTCACCAGGGTGACGCCCAGGAGGGCAAGGAGGAGGAAAAAAGCGGCGATCTTCATGTTCGGTTTTATGGGAGAACAACAAAACGGGACAATGGTTTTGGACAGGAGATGGGATTGCCAGGCTCGCAGCCCCACTCGGGGGATCACGAAATAAGTAATTACAGACAGGCTTAACAGGATTTACATGATGAGGTAGCTTGCTCCAGAGGGGCGTGCACATCCTGAAAATTTTGTTAATCCTGTCTACACTTGCCTTCGCTACGCTCTTTGGGGCAAGCCCGTCTGGCCTGCCGGATAAACTTTGAAACAGCACGTCCTGTCGATCCCGTCAGAAACACAGCCGCCACCCCGTGTACACAGGATGGCGGCAGAAGTGCAGGCAAGGCCGTCAGGCCCCGGTGCACGAAAACATTATTCGAGGGTACGCATGAAGTTGACGAGGTGCCAGATGTCTTCCTTCTCCGGGATTTTTTTCTCGTAGTTGGGCATTTCATCCCTTCCTATCCAGGATTTGTAGAAGATGGCGCCGTCGCTCTGCTTTTGAAATGCTGCCGAGCTGAAGTCGCCGGCCGGGGTATCCAGGTTGGCCGCTTTGGGGCCGTCGCCCAGTCCGTCCTTGCCGTGGCAGGACTTGCAGTGCAGGTTCCAGAGAGATTTACCCTGAGCAATGGACTCCTTATCGGCTTTCACCGGGTTTTCCATCTTATCGTACTTTTCGGGTACCTTCCAGTCCTTAGCCTGAGCCTGAATGGAATGTGCACAGAATATTCCGAGCGCAAAGACGACGAAAAATGCAATGAATCTGATTTTCATGGCCATAATTTTTAATGAATGGTTTCAGTTATTAAGACGTTTTCCTGGCAGCCGGGCCACAGAATTGTCAGCTTTCGGCCGCGTTTTTTCTCAGTTTGAACAATTTGTAGATCACCTCCAGATAATGCCCCCAGATGATCAGCAGCAGGGCAATAAATGTGAGCAGCAGCCACAGGGGAGGGCTCGGGCTCCACAACTCGCGGGGCGTGTGGCCGGGCGTGGTTTCCAGCGGGATTCCCCAGGCTTTGCTCAGATTGGCCTCCACAGTGCCAAAGGCATCATCTTCTTCCAGGCGGACGATAATGTTCAGGTTGCCCTCCGGATCGCCCGGGAGGTCTGTCGGGAATTCGACTGACGCCATCCCGTCTTCATCGGTGGTGGCTTCGCCGATCCGCAATGGCCGGAACATGCCTTTGACGTAGAAATAGAGGTCGGTTTCCGGTACCGGCGTTCCGAGGCTTTCTAATGTGGCGACTAAGGTCCGCAAGGAATCTTCTTCTACAGCTTCTAACGTTATCGCAGCGGGAGTAATTGCGATCTCATCGTCGCTGTCGCCAAATTCGTCATTGCCTTCGAAGAGGGCCGCGAGCGGAAAAGCGCCGGAGGTATCTGCCAGCAGCTTGGTTTTGGCCAGGCTAAGGCTGGCAATGCCGTCTTCGTTGGTAGTGGCTTTGCCCAGTTCCTGTTCCAGGGAATCCGTTACGGAGGAGAAAGCCACTTCCAGGCCGGGCAGGCCGGTAAAGCGGTTGTCGATCTTCGCCCGTACCAGGGCTTTCAGGGTGATCGCGTCTTCGCCCTCCTGGACGGCAGACAGGCTCATCCGGGTGCGCAGCGGTTCATTTTCTTCCGGTTCTTCCTGGGCCAGCAGCGTATTGCCGGAAAACAGCCCAAGGGCCAGAGCCATAAGCAGGACCGGCATTCCCATGCCAAACCGGAAGCTGAATCGCAGGTATCTTGATTTTGGTCTTTTCATGGCATTAGTTGGTTTCTTTTTCATAATCCGAAATCGGGACCACGTTGATCAGCTTCGGCAGCAAGGTGAAGAAGATGAAGAAGGTCGCGGCGCCAGCCAGTACCAGCGCCCATTCCACCCAGGTGGCCGTGTAGTGGATGTACTCGGGCCGGGCATCCTGGATGGGGATAAGCGGAGTTTCCAGCGGCGGCACTACCGTCAGATACCGGCGCACCCACATGGCGACAATCACCAGCAGGGAAAGGGCCGTAATGATGTTCGGCGTACGGAACCGGCGGATAGCGATGATTATTATCGGCAGAATGATACCGAAGAAATTGGCCAGATGGAAAGCCCAGCCATATTCTTTAAAGCTCAGCAGCTTGGCGGTCACTTTCGTTTCCCACTTCATGGAACTGTACCAGTTGGTGATGTACTCCGAAAAGGTAAAGTATCCGAAAGCGGCGACCAGCGCGAGTAAGATAAAGGCCAGGTAGCGGAAATGCTCATCCCGGTAGTATTCCTCCAGCCCGTATAACTTCCGGTATACCCACATGACTCCGATGATCAGAGCGATGCCGGTGGCGATAGATGCTATGACGTAAGATGGGCCGAAGATGCTGCTGTGCCAGCCGGGCCGCAGCGTCATGCCGAAAATCCAGGAGAGTACGGCAAAGGCCAGGATCACCTTGGGCACCATGATAAAAGCCATGGATTTGGTGGAGTGGCCGATCTGCTCATCCTGTCCGGGATCGCCATTGTAGCGAAGGGCAAGGGCGTTGTACAGCTTTTTCCTCCAGGAGGGAAATTCAAACATCGAAGTGTCCCGAAGAATGGCAAAATCCTTGATCAGCAGCAGATAAGTAAATACGGTAATGCCGACCAGATAGGTGGAGATCACCATGACGTCCCAGGTGATTGGCGACTGTACCCGGGCGTGGATGAACAGATAGTGCAGGCGGTCGAAACGGCCTATGCACAGGAGAATGAACACCGGGCCGATGATGCCGGAAATGAAAGCCACCAGGGCAGAAATCCGGATGATGGGCCTGCCCCACGGCACCTTGAAGTAATACAGGATGGCCGCCAGCATGGCCGTGCCGTAACTCACGCCGATGAAGTAGACGAAATTGGCGATGTAATATCCCCAAACCGCATTGTCCCGCATGCCGGTGACGACGTGCCCGATGTAAATCTGCCGAAACAGGCCGTAGCCGCCAAGCAGGATCAACAAAAGGAGGAACCCTACCCACAGGTGGTATAGCGTACCCGACTTTTCAAGCTGCGGGCCGAGCGTCTGCAGGATTGCGGTTTGTTTTTTATTTAACTGAACAGTTTTCATCCTTGATGATTATCGCGTTCTTGAATCAAAACATGTCCTCATAGAGCTTCCTGGTCTCTTCCGGCAGTTCTTCCAATCCTTTTTCGGCAGGGAAGATGCGGTCGGTAGGCGGCAGGTAGTACACTCTCGGTTCGGTACCCAGTTCTTCGCCATAGCGGTAGCCGGCGCGCTCGGCGACGAGTTCGCTGAAGCGGACGGTCTCGGAGCCATTGGTCACGATGTCCTCGTTCTGGTCGCCGAAGTAAAAGGCGCCGTTGGGGCAGGCCGTCACGCAGTCCGGCAGTTTGCCCATGCGGGCCATGTCGGGGCAGAAGTCGCATTTCTCCACCGTACCGACCTGGCCGGGGATGCTGGTCTCTGCGTTGGCGCGGTGCGTTTTCATATCCGCCGGCACGCCCCGCTCGCCCCAGTTGAAAACCCGGGTGGAATAAGGGCAGGCGGTCATGCAGAACTTGCAGCCGATGCAGCGGGTATTGTCGATGAGCACCAGCCCGTCCTGCCGCTTGAAGGTAGCGTCCACCGGGCACACCTTGACGCAGGGCGGGTTGTCGCAGTGGAAGCAGGTTTTGGGGAACCAGTACGGCTCGCTGTCTTCGCTGTCTTTCATCAGTTTGACGGTCAGCCACTGCTTGTCCGGAGGGAGGTGGTGCATTTTCTGGCAGGCCGTCACGCACTTGCGGGCATTGGTGCAACGGGCCAGGTCGATGACCATGACGAACTTCTTGCCGGGCAGGCCGGCCCGGGACTCTTCATAACTGATATCCTGAGTATGGTGGACGTGCCGCAGGTGAGACCGGCCTACCTCGACCAGTTGCCCATCAGGGGTGAGGACTTTGATGGTATCTGCCTCTTCCCCGGCGGCGGCGTGGTTGTGCCCTCCTTCCGGAGCGCAGGAAAAGACCAGTTGCCCCCAGGCAGCCAACGTAACCCCTAACGCCCCTTTCTTCAGGAAATCTCTGCGGCCGGTTTCTGATGATTCTGACATGACGGTTGTTTTTTCAGTTATTGGTTCTTAGAAATTCCACAGGCGGGTCATGTTGAAGCCGATGAGGAAGTCCGTGTTCTGGTTGAAAACATTGTTAAACTGCGGCACGATTCCCTTGTAATTGCCAACAAATATCTGGAAGGCGTGCGCGCTGGAAACGACCTCGATGCCAAAGCTCAGGTTGGGCTCGGGATTGCTGACCTCGTGGTCGGTCAGCGGCAGGTCATAGCCGGCGATGACGCTCATGGTATTGCTCACTTTCATCCTGCCGAGGAAGGACAGGGAGAGGTGGTCGTTGCTCATTTGCAGCAGGTCGTCCGGATTTTCTTCTCCGGGCACCAGTTCCTGGAAGTTGAAGTGAGACACATTGGCGCTGGCCTGCAGAGAAAAAGCCGGGGTGAACTTGCGGGCGAACATCAACTGATGGAAGTAAGAGAACCGGTCTACGCCTTCGTAGGTGTTTTCCGGGAAGCTCTCTTTATCGCGGGTATCAATGGCGGCGTTGACAAAATAAGTGACGCTTACCGGCCAGCCGCCTTCGCGGCCCTGCTGGAAGAGGGCGTACTTGGCGTTGAAATCCCAGAATTTGCGTTCCTTCGTGAAGCCGAAACCGATCTGCAGATTGTTGACCGGCACGTAGTTGAAGCCCAGGCGAATATTGGAATTCGCGTAAAGCCCCCAGAAATCATCGTAGCCCTTATCCATCGTCCCGAAGCGGTGCTGGATGTCCATTTCGAATGTCCCCTTGATCGGCACCATAACCGTCTGGTTGTCGATCAGCCAGACACTTTCGAAGGTATTGCGCACCGGACGGGTGTCTTTTTCAGCAGCCTCGCCCTCGTCCTGTGCCTGGGCAACGGCAGCCAGCATCAGAAAAGCAGCAGTCCACATTGCTACAGCCCGGAAAGTTGAAAAGCACATATTAAAAAGCGACGGAAATTTTTTCATGGCAGTGAATTTTTGCCTTCTCCGGAAATTCTTCATGCATGCATGCGAATCGCCGGAGCCTGTTATTTAATTGTCTTTTGCGCCCTGGGTGATCCAGGTCAGCACTTGTTTGTTGTACTCATCATTAGGGCCGGAGAGCGGCATATCCAGGTTCCGGTTGCCGAGCATCCACTGTATCAGCTCGCTGTTTTCCGGAGCGAGGGTGTCGATATAGTTGCCGGCAAAAAGCGCCTCGTAAGCGTTTTCCGGTGTCAGGTCAGGAGGTTCGCCGCCCGTGTTGTGGCATCCGCTGGAATTACAGGACTCATTAAAAATCGGGAGGATGTCCTGAGAAAAACTTACCTGCACAGTGGTGTCAATATCCGGAGGCTCGATAACGAGAATACCAGCTTCTGAGGTGCATCCCGACGGCGCGAGCATGCTCAGCAGGAGCATAGCAAGGGCCAGGAAGGATAGGACTCGTTGTTGCTTCATGATTCAAGGATTGGTGATCACTCCCCGGACAATCTTCACGGGGAGCAGCCTTAGGCTAAAACAGGCCAGGCCTGCATCGCCCCCGAAAAACAAGTGACAAGACCAGATGTCGGTATCAGTTGTTTTCCGGGGGGCAAAAAATTGGACAAAATAAACAATGTCTACTGTGCTGGCCGTTTAGTTCAGCGCAGCCAGCGAGTTTTTCAACAGGGCTTTGGCGTATTTATAGTTGTGCACGCCGAAGCTCTGGTCTTCCCGTACATACTGGTAGTTCCAAAGAGCGCCGAGCTGCACGTTGGTCAGCTCCAGCGGCGCGCTGGAAGAGGCGTTCACGCTTTCGAGGTTGTCCCGCAGAATGCCCAGGTCGAAGAGCCGGGTGCCCAGTTGGTTGAGCAGGTCGGCGATCTCAGTCTGGGTTTCTTCAACCAGCGTTTCCAGTTCGCCGGCATCGTCGTGGCATTGTACACAGCCGTTGGTGTTGAGTTCGCCATCCGCCGATTCTACCCGGAAGGTGTGGCCGCCGGCGTCGCGCCCACCGATTGTTTCTGCCATGTGACAGGTGATACAGCCGTTCTGGATGGCCTGAGTATGTATGCTGTTGTTGTATGGCTCATCACCTGGTATTTCATAGCCCGTGCTACCCGTGAACATCACGCCCTGCGAACCGTGGTGCGGGCCATACCGGCTGCTGGTAACGGATGCCATGCCGTCGACGCCCGGTTCCGGTACCGCCGGGCTTGGAATGCGTGCCTGGTGGCAGTTGAGGCAGAGGTTGCTGTTGCCGATGTCCGCCATCTCGCCTTTCACCCAGAAGGTGACTGGATCGGCAGTGGTCAGAGCCCAGTCATCCTGTGTATAAGTCTGGTGAATCTGGTGGCAGGCATAACAGTTTTGCGGCAGCGGGTTTTCGACATCCATACTGGCAGAAGTAGCGCCGGTGCCGGCCACTTCCAGGAAGCCCTGGCTGGTGTGGCAAACCGCACAGGAAGCCTGGTTTCGGTCATAATTGCCGCCGGTGGCGTGGACGGAATTCTCCCACTGGAACAGCCTGGCCGTGATCAACTGGTTGCCGCCGTGGCAGTCTTTACAGTTCTGAACGCCTTCTCCGGCCGGGCCGGTTTGCCCGATCGGCCCCTGGGGGCCGTCCGAACCCTGTGGCCCGGCGGGGCCCTGGTCGCCTTCACAAGAGGATAAACTCAGGGCGAGCGCGAGGCTCAATAGTGATGCGAAAAATATTTTCAATCTCATGGCAAAATATTTAGGTATGATGAGAATTTTATTTCGTTGCGGTCATTGTCATTTTTTTGTCATTCTCCAATTATGACTCGAAAATCCTGGAATTCTGCCGCGTTTTCGATGACTATTATCACCTCCCTTAAGTGATTTATATCACAAATGGAGGCGGCATCGCTCACAGAAGGGAATGACAGAATGTTATGCTATTTTCTCTATCCATTTAGTGGAAAAATTCTGCGGGCAGAAAACGGGCGGAGAGAAATTTTGGAGGGAAAAAGCAGGGGAACAGCATTTTTTTTTTGATTTTTTTCGGAGCAGGGAGAGGGGGTGGAGGGGCGGAGATATGTGGAAATATGATGGAAATACAGTGGAAATATGATGGAAATACAGTGGAAATATGATTGAAATGTAGGGAAATGCATGGAAATACAGTGGAAATATGATTGAAATGTAGGGAAATGCATGGAAATGTTATGGAGATATGCAGCGTTGGGGATTGTTCGCTTACTGGAAATACCAGCTGAGTCCTTGCACCGTGGAAGTGTTCAAAGTTTTGTGCATACTACTGTACATGACGCTTTTTCTAGCCACTAAGACACAAAACACTAAGGCGGCACTAAGCCTTTGTAGGGCTTTATGGTTTGGTGCTCTCGTAGCTATAAGTTGGGGTACCTCATGTACAGTAGTATGAGTTTTGTGTTCAATTGTTTAAGGTTTAAGGCTCGACGGGACCTCGGCAACCCACTGACGGTCAACGCTGTCCAATGCTATAATACGGTTAGCCCGGACATCCAAAGCCTCTTGATTTTCAGGGGTTTGCGAATAGCCAATAGCTCCCGTCCTCGTTCCTCGGCCGGGTAAACATCCATAGCACCCATAGCACCCATAGCATCAATAGCATCAACAGCATCCATAGCATCAATCCCCCGAATACACGTGCAGGCTGTCCTCCGCCGTGGGCAGGTAATCCATGCCCAGGTAGGTAAACACGATGGCCGCCACGCCGGCAATGACCACCCAGGCCAGCCGTTTCTCGCTCCAGGACGGGATATTCCGGAAGTGCAGATAGGCGGCGAAGACGAGCCAGCTGATCAGCGCCCAGTTCTCCTTGGGATCCCAACCCCAGTAGTTCGACCAGGCATTCTGCCCCCACCAGGCACCCAGCAGCAGGCCGGCAGTCAGGAACAGGAATCCGAACCTGGTGATCTGGTAAGTCGTGGCGCTGAAGTCGATGCGCTCCTGCTGGCCCAGCGCGTGGTGCGAAGCCATACCTCCGGGAAATACCAGGAATAAAACAGCCGTGAAGCCCGCCACAAACAGGGCGCCGTAGGCCAGGAAGTAGGAAATGACATGCGGAATGAACATCCACGTCTGCAGGGCCGGCGGCAGGGCGATGATCTCCACATCCCGCTTGGTGAGCGCAAACAGGAAGATCATAACCACGCCGATGGCCGACATGAAACCGACCAGCCGCACCTTGAACCGGTACTCCACCGCCAGGCTGATCAGCGAGGTCGTCCAGGCCGCAAAGACCAGCGACTCGTAAAAACTCTTAAACGGCGGCCGCCCGGCCTCCACCCAGCGGTCCACAATCAACACCGTACACGCCAGAAAGGCCAGCGTGAACAAGGCAAAGGGTATGGTTCCGAATACTTTTCCCTTCCGGAAAATGCCCACCAGATACCCCAGCAAGGCCAGGGCATACAGCAAAAACGTCGCCTTGAATAACACGGAGGTATAAAATAAGCTCTCTAGCATGGCTTCTCTTTTTTAATGATTTGGCTGTAAAATTGGCTTTTTAAACACAGGCGCGGGATAGTTCACTCATTCCTTCATTCACTCACCCCATCCCCACCTCCTTCCGGTACCGCCCGTAAAACATCATCGTGCATCCGATAACCAGCACCGTAAACCCGAAGTAAATGACGTAAAGCCCCGGTTCGTGGCTGATGCCGATGCCGGAGTAGTTGGGGTTGTCCGGGTCGTAATCCGACTGGTAAAACCGGTACCCGCGGTGCAGCATGGGTTCGTTGACCACTACGGACCGGCTCTTCACAACCTTGTCGTTATCGTCCAGCACCGACAACTCGCTCCGGTAGTACTTGGTTTCCATATCCCTGAAGGATTCCAGGGCCAGGAAGTAGTCCGTGCCTTCTATCTGGAACGTGCCGCCCCTCCTGCCGCCCGGATACAGGAAGGCCTCTTTGGAGTGTCCGCCTTTATGCCATACTTCTACCTTGGCGACGGGGTTGAGCAGTTCCTCCCCGTCGGACGTGGGCGTAGACAAGAGGTAGGCCGCATCGGGATAAAGTTGCTTCATGGTGAAGCCGATCTCTTCGCGGTTGGGGAAGGTATAGAACCTGCCCGCCTCCAGCGGTTCGCCGGACAGCTCGCCCTCCACCAGGTAATAGATTTTTTCTTCCGTTCCGACCAGGATGGTCCGGTTGACTTCCGCCCATTTTTCATCCACCCGGCCGTTGAGCGCCCCGGTGAGTGCTTCGGGCGCTTCCCAGTAGAATTCGAGCCAGCCGCCCATGTGGTTTTCGTCGGCTATCGTATTGCGGCCGGGCCGGTTGGAGAAGAGGTTGACGTCGGCCTGTCCGAAAGGTGTTTTCATATTCAGCAGGACGCCGGGGTCTTTAGCCTCGACATCGTCATTGACCTCCGGATAGGAATACTCGAAAGTAAAGTTGGGATAGAATTCGTTGAGGCGGAAATAGACGTCCGTACCATATATATGGCGGATTTTCGCCTCCTTCAGGGGCATGGAGGCGACGATCTCCGGCGTGCCGGTGATCTGCTGGCCGTGCCCGCCCGCCGCCGGCTGGGCGTGAGGTTGGGCATCGTTGCGCCAGACCTGTATGCGGTAATCCGGGTCGTGTTTCTGGAATTCGAAATGGTCGAGCCGGATCCGGAAGGGGATCGCCGTGCTGTCGCCAATATAACCGGTATTGCCCCGGTAGAGCCTGGCGATGTTGGTGCTCTGCCCTTTTTCCAGCTGTATGATGCCCCGGAAGCCGTAGAAGTAGTCCACCCAGAATCCAAACAGGATAATGATGGGGCTCAGGTGCGCCAGGTGGAAGCCCAGGTTCTCGCGGTTGAACTTCTTCTTCCAGCTCGTCTTGAGCAGGCTGCCGGCCAGCAGGGCGAAGAAACCGACGTACCACCAGCTGTGAAACACATCGTCCCATTGCAGAAACCGAAGTATCCGGCTGCCCGTCTCGCCGTAGCGGTCGGCAAATACGCCGGGCAGCGCATTCTGGGAAATAAAGGTACCCAGGGCTGTGCCCACCGCAATGGCCAGCAGGCTCAGCGTGGCAAAGTAGGGCGTGTCGACGGTGCGTTTCAGGTCCTTAAAAAAGAGGAGGGGATAAGCTGCCAGTATCGCCACGGGAACCAGCGTGCTCAGCCAGAAGTTGCTGAACCCCTCGTGCAGGTTCTGCGCCAGCAGGGCGAAGATCACCATGGCCGCCAGCAGGCCGGTGGCCCTCCTGAACCCACGGGTTTGAAAATCGTGATTTTTAGGACTGGAAGCGGTGTTCTTTACATCAGCCATTGGACTAGGAATTGGTTAAAATTTACAGCCTCCTTTTTTGTATAAAATGAAGAAGGGCTGCAATGCTCACACAAAATAAGGGAATATTAAAGGGCGGATTGTATGATATAAATCATTCGGGCGTTATGACAATAATCACCCCGGAAGTCGCGCCAGGCTTGAGGTACAGCACGATGACAAAAAAAAACGGCCATCCCGGCCGGCTCACTGCAATTTTGACAATTTTGTGAAACTCGGGAAAATTTGCCGTGCTATTTTCGGGAAATTTTTTGATGGTGGTGGCGGGTCGGTACTCCCACAGGCATCAAAATCCTATCGGAAAAGAAAGCCGGCAGGGGCCTACCCGCACCTGGCTTTCCATCACTAACAACAAAAAGCATTGAGAGATGACATTCAACAAACTTTTCCTCACTATGGCTGCCGCCGCTTTGACAGTGGCTGTTTTATTTTCCAGTTGTGGCAAAGACAACGAACCGGCCAAAACCACGGTCTTCGGCACCATCACCATTGAAAATGCGGACGTATGGGAATCGTGGGTAGACAGCGGCGAAGTGCAGCTGACCCTCTTCTCTGAATTCAGCCTCGACCCGCTGGCCGGCTGGGGTGAAGTGCCGGACAACTTCTTCGGCCCGGGCGTACCGGGCGGGACTTACGCGGTCGGCGCCCCCTACAATTCACAGAACCCGCTCATACTGGAATACGAACCCGGCAAAACGGAATACGAGTTTGAGATCGAGGTCGACCCGGGTACGTACTCCGCGCTGGCCCTCGGCTTCCGCCACGACTTCGTCAACGACCCCACCCTGAAGAGCGCCACCCTGGGCGTCTACTGGGGCAACGCCAATGAAGTGAGCCACGGCGTGGTGATCAAGGTCCCGGGGCCGGGCGGAATGGTTATCCCCGTTTTCAACGAACCGCCGCCCGCCACCTTCGAAGTCAAGGCCAACGAACAAAAGGAGCTGAACTTCAGGGCCGACTTTGGCTTCGTGAATGTATGGTATCAGTAAATTTAGTTGATTAGTTGATTGGTTGATTGGTTGATTGGTTGATTGGGTTGGCCAGATATCCCCAGTTTTCTGTGTCTTCTGAAAAATGACCCTCTATTCTCAGGATTTCGCAAA
This sequence comes from Phaeodactylibacter sp., assembly GCA_024102975.1. GTDB lineage: Bacteria > Bacteroidota > Bacteroidia > Chitinophagales > Saprospiraceae > JACJXW01. Next base: position 13,809 of record JAGFJD010000552.1, read on the forward strand.
CAGCGGATTGCGAACAGCCAACCGCGAAAAGCGAACCGCCAATCGCGAATCACAAACAGCCAACTCCACCAATCAGCCCACCCACCACCAACCCACCATGCCCACTCTAACGGCAACCAGGCTAACGGCAATCGCCTTCCTCTGCTTCCGGGCCCTGACCGCCCCGGCCCAACCCGGCGTTGCCGCTCCCATCCCGCCGCCCCAGGCCCAGGCGACCGGCAGCATCGAAGGTGTCGTCCGGGATGCGGAGAGCGGAGAACTGCTGCCCCTCGTCAACGTCCGCCTGGCAGACACCCTGGTTGGGACTTCCAGCGAATTCGACGGTTCCTTCCAGCTGACGGCGCTGAAGCCGGGCCGGCATATCCTGCTGGCCTCCTACGTGGGATACAAAGAGCAACGCCTGGAAAACATAGCAGTGGAAGCCGGAAAAAGCACAGAGGTAACCATCAACCTGGAACCGGCGGCGGTCATCGCCGACGAGGTGGTCGTCACGGCTACCCTCCGGCCGCAGGCCGTCAAGCTGGCGCCCGCCAGCATCGGGCTGGTGACGAGCAAGCAAATCCGGGAACGCAACATTACCACTTTCGACCAGGCCTTCGACGAAGTGCCGGGCGTGGTAGTTACCCGGTCGAGTGGCGCCAACGTGCAGGCCCTCTCCATCCGGGGCGCTTCCGAAGTGGCCGGCGGCGGCATCGGCAACCGCGTGCTGCTGCTCATCGACGGCCGCCCGGCCATCAGCCCCGAATCGGGCGGCGCGCTCTGGAACCTCGTCCCCCTCAACTCCATCGAACGCATCGAAGTGGTCAAAGGGGCCTACTCCTCCCTCTACGGCTCCAGCGCCATGGGCGGCGTGATCAACGTGATCACCCGCAAACCGGATGTCGAGCCGGAAATGCGCCTGCACGTCAACTACGGCTTCTTCAACCGCGCTCCGGCAAGCGCCGAATACTCCAGATACAACGACTTCCGCACCATCGAAGGGAGCTACAGCCGCCGGACCGGCAAGTTCGCCTACCTGCTCGACGGCGGCTGGAAGGCCAACGACGGCCACCGCGAAAAGTCGGGCTTCGACCTGTACAACTTCTACGGCAAGGCTTCCTGGCAGTTTTCCAAAAACCGCTTCCTGCAGGTCTCCGGCAACGTCAACCGGATCAAAAACGATACCCCCGCCACCTGGTTCAGCACCCGGCAGGCCTACAGCGTGGCGCCCCACCGCCGGGATGACTACCAGGACCGCCGGGAACTGAATACCGACCTGTATTATTATGCCCTGCCCAACAGCCGGACCAAGTACTCTTCCCGCTTCTACTACTACCACAACTACTCCCGCTTCACGTTTGACGACGACCCCGGCAACGACAGCACCAACGTCAACTTCGGCAAACAACTGGTCGCCGAGTCGAGCGTCCGGACCCAGCGCCTGGGCAACGTGAGCCAACTGGACCTCTATTCCCGTTCCGGCCATTACATCATCGCCGGCACAGATATCAAGTGGGACGGCGTGGTGGGGCTGCCGGATACCGTCCTCTACGGCCGCCACCAGGCCCTCAGCCTGGGCGCCTACGTGCAGGATGAGATCACCTTCAGCGAAAAGCTGGTCGCCACCCTGGGCATCCGCTTCGACCATTACAATATCCTGGGAGAATCGGTGGAGAACAACTTCAGCCCAAAACTGGCAATGGCCTTCAACGCCCGCAAGGGCTTATCCTTGCGCATGCTGCTGGCGCAGGCCTTCCGCAACCCGGCCATGGCCGAGCGCTTCATCAAATTCGAGCAGGGCGGCGGCCTGCGCTTCCAGCCCAACCCCAACCTGGAGTCGGAAAAGCTGGTATTGTCCGCTGAATTTGGCGCAAAAATAGATGTCGCCCCCGGTGCCTCCCTCGACGCCGCGCTGTTCTACAACCGCTACAACGGGCTTATCTCTTTCCGGCAGCTGTCCAAACCGCTGGAACCGCTTCTGTACGAGGTGATCAACCTGAAAGCCGCCGTCATGCAGGGCCTGGAGCTGTCCTACCAGCACCGCCTGAAAGACTTCCTGATCCTGAACGTGGGCTACACCTTCCTCGACGCCCGGGATATTTCCGACGGGCGGCTCAACGATGAACTGGCCTACAAGGTCCGGCACGCCTTCAGCGCCTCGGCCACCGCCTACCACGGCCCGGTCACTTTCAATGTCAACTGCCGCTACCGCAGCCGCATCCGCGAGGTCTTCATCTACCCCGGCAGCGAGCCGGACGCGGCCTTCATCACCAACGCCAAGCTGGATGTCAAAATCGCCGATCATTACAGCTGCTATTTGGCGGTGGACAATATCGGCAACGAGCAGTACGAGGAGCTGGAGCGCTACCGCATGCCAGGGCGGGGCTATACGGCAGGGGCGGTGGTGCGGTTTTAGAATGGGGGGACGAGAAAAACGGGAAGGGCTCGGGCTAGTGGCCAGGCGACTTAAAGTTCGCCTGGCCACTAGCCCGCCAAACAAAGAACTCAAAGATAAAGTTGCCATTTTTTTTTCTAAAATACCGGGACAGTTGACCGGCCCAGGTCACCAGCTATTCCCTTGCCAAATGGCATAGACCTACAAGTAAATACCTGAAAACGAGGCATTTCCCTCTTATCACTTGGTTATTTTTATCACACGAACCATCCCTATCCTGTCTGGATTTTCAATTTTTGCAAAGTATAAGCCATCCGGCAGGCTTCCCAGAGATACCTGAAGGTTCTCCTCCTTTCCTGAAAGCTGAGTACTCCATACAACAGATCCAGCCCTATCCATAATTAAGAAACGGCCTGGCATTCTGAAAAAGCCATTCAACTTAACCGTCAACATTTCTGCAAAAGGATTGGGAAAGGCAGAAAGGGTAATGGCCTCTTTCGCCGGCTCAAAAATGCCGGTAAGCATCCCCTCTACATAATGGGACAAACGATTCACGGCAAGCCCGGCAGCCGTTTCCTTCAAGCCATTGGGCCATTCTATGGCCAGGCTGTCGATGGAAGCAGCGTTACCCAGGCCGAAGTGAACTCGTTGGCTGTTGTGCCCGGCAAAGCTGTTTTGGGAAGAAATCTCCCTCGTTTGCCATAGGTTTTGGCCGTTGACGCTGGCCTTCACCCTTACTTTGGCACCGATAGCGCTGCGGTTGGAGAGGGTACCCTCCAGCGTGAAAATCGCCCAGTTGGCGTCGTTTCGGGTGGCAGGGTTGAGGTTGTTGCGATAAAGGCCCTTAAGGCTGATGTCGAAGGCGTTGACGAACAAGTCGAGGTCGCCGTCATTGTCGTAATCGCCGATGGTAGCGCCGCGCGAGCCGTTGTTGTTGGTGAAGGCAGGGAAAGCATGGCTGAAGGTGCCGTCGCCATTGTTCATGTAAAGGTGGTTTGCGCCGGCGCCGTCGGCGCCGATGAATACGTCGATCCAGCCATCGTTGTTGAAATCGCCCCAGGTATTGGCCAGCCAATTGCCGGCCTCGCTGGCCATGTGTACGCCCAGGTCAGCCTGAGTAAGGCGGGTGAAGGTACCGTCGCCATTATTCTTATAGAAATCGCAGGGCACATCTTCTTTCCAGTTGGTCACAAAGCCATCCAGGTCGCCGTCGTTGTCGTAGTCGATGAGGTTCCAGTTTTGGCCGTCCCGCAGGTCGCCGAAGAGGACGCCGGTTTCTCTGCGAAGCAGGTCAGCTGTACCAGTTTCCATCAGCTGATTGATGTAGATATGGTCTTTGGAAACAAAAGCGACCTCCCCGCTGCCGATGAAAAGATCCATGTCGCCATCATCGTCGAAGTCGCTCCAGTTCGCGCTGGTGTAAGCGGCGGTACCGGTGGTGACGTCGCTGTTGGCGACCTCTGCAAAGGTGCCGTCGCCATTGTTGTGGAACAGCCAGTTGGTATGGCAAACCGGGCCGGTGCCGCCGCAGGCATGGGTAGCCACCAGGTCCAGCCAGCCATCGTTGTCGTAATCTGCCCAGGCAGGCGACCAGGCATTGATGTTGGCGGCAATGGCACCGGAAGTTACCCTGCTGAAGGTACCGTCGCCGTTATTGGCAAACAACCCGGCCTTGTTGCGGTTGACGAGCATGAGGTCCACATCGCCATCGTTATCATAGTCGGCCCAGGAGTTGCCGTTGTTATATCCGATACTCACGCCCTCGATACCGCTGTCGGGGATACGGGCGAACTGCCCGCCGCCTTCATTGCGATAGAGGAATTCCTGATTGACAAAGAGGTCAATATCGCCGTCCTGGTCATAGTCTACCCAACTGGCGCCGGCATACCCCATGGTAGGCATGTCGGTAACGACGGGATTATTGGGTGAAGTTATTTTAGTGAAATTCTGGGCACAAAGGCTGGCACAGAGCGTAAAGAGGAGGATTGTAGCAAAAGTTTTCATAGCCGGCTGTTTTTAATAATTCGAAACGAAATGCTCCTTAGTAGTGATTAAAAAATAACTTCGCTGTTTGAGTCCCTTAGTTGCAGCTCGTTCAGCCGCCTAACTCTGCTTGAACCCTGGCTGGCTGCTTCACTTCACTACAACTAAGAGCGTGTTGGGATTTTGTTTTTGATGCCGAGAATGGCCAGATTTGGGTTCTCACGAAGCCATTTTTTCGCCTCGTAGTGGTGCTACGGGGCGAAAAAATGGTGAAGTGAGGTTCCATAGATGGCC
>JAGFJD010000584.1 GCA_024102975.1 Phaeodactylibacter sp.
GCATCCACCTTTTTAAGTATGTTTTTAAAACGCGCTTTGCTGATGTAATGGTACTCCAGCAACGCGCCGTCTTTGGCCAGGGCGAACGTTCCGAAGGCAGAAGGCCCCGAGCGGGCGGCGGCGGAGCTTTCTACCACTTTAGCCTTTAACGGAAGCCCTCTTTCTTCGGCCAGGCCCAGCAGTTCTTCTGCGCACTTCTGATGCCAGGGGCATTGGTCGGCGTAGAGGAGCTGCCAACCCGGGTAGTGTTCCTGTTGCGCTTCCCAGTCGGGGAGGCGGGGGAGTGGCCCCTGAGCCAAGGGGAAGTGGAGCAATTCGAAGCTACCGCGCTGATCCGCCGGCTCGAACCCATTCTTCAGGAAGACTGCCTTGCCGGCGATCCAGGGGCCGTCGCTGGCAAGGACAGCCACCCCGGTTTTCCCCTTTCGGCGGGCGTCTTCTATGCAGTCTTTGAGCAGCACCGAGGCGTTACCTTTGCCATTATCCTCCTTTTTATAAATATACATACAATGGATGAAGAGGTAGCCGGGCGCTTCCACGGGCCGCCATGCCTGTTCGGCGGGCGTGTACTCGATGAAACCCAGTTGCCTGCCCTCCTCATCCTGAAGGATTTTCAGGCGCAGCCCCTTCGGGTATTCCCGTAGGAACCAATCCAGCTTTCGGGCGTAGCCGGGGTTCTTTTTGCTCTTTACGCAGAACAGGCCGTGAGTGTCTGCATTTTCGGGGGTGACGGAGATGATCTTCAGGTGTTGGGCCATGGCTTATTTTTTTATGAAAGGTTGTCGCAGTATCGGTTAACCTTCGATAGACATAATATACTGAATGCGTTTGTTCGCCACATCATACCGCTCCATAACCGGGTTTTGGGGATAGCCCTTTTCCTGGACGAGTTTCTCCAGCTTGGGATAAGTTTTGAAAATGCCCAGCATTATCGACGCTTTATTCCGGTAGGGCATTTCGGCCACGATGCACCGCTGCACGGGTAACTCCTTTACCTTGTACTTTTCGGCCAGCACTTCGGCCTGTTCGCTGTAGGCTGCCGGGAGTACGCATCCCACTTCACTGCGCAATTGCTCTTTGGGCACTTCGCCGGGCTTGTCGTAATAGATGCCAAAACCAACCTCCGCATCAATCTGTTCGTCGTCTTTAAGTTGCCGGTAGACCTCGTCCATCACCGGCGCCACTTTGCTGTAATCGCCAAGGTGTTCCTCGTAAACCAGCGTTTCGCCGCCGAAGTCCATTTCTTTAAACTGAATTCGGGCGAAGAGGCCGGAATAGGACAAATAGCCGAAAAATGCCAGTACGGCAATTCCGAGCATGACAAATACCGTTTTCATAGTTCGGGGATTTTATGAGAAATTAAGTTCATGGAAGCGCCTTTTTTGGAGCAGGCATTATATCCGTTTGGCTTTTCAGGAGAAACCTGGCCATCTCTTCATTCACGATGGCCGGCATTTCATAGTTGATCAGGTGCGCGGTATCCAGCAGGATCACCCGTTGCAGCCCGGGCATTTGGCGGGCGCGTTTTTCGGATTTGTCCGGTGAGCCGATCACCTCGTCCTGCAGGCCGAGGAAGAGCAGGGTAGGGCAGCTCACCTCCGCCAGCCGTCGGCCCGGAATCTTGTCGGGGCGGGTGACATAGCTGCTGTCTATGCCCTGGAAAAAACCCTCGAACCAGGGTTCGTAGACTTCCAGCACGGCCGGGTTGCCGCCTACCGACCAGTGGATCAGTTTCTGGATGTTCTTTTCGGTAGGGAACAAGACGTAGTAGAGAATCTTCAGGATGGTGAACAGGTTTGCGGGCGGCAGGCCCATGGGGCCCAAAAGCACCAGCTTATCCACTCTTTGCGGAAAAGCGATCGCGAAATTGATGGCCAGGCACCCGCCGGCCGACGCGCCGGCGAAAGCTGCCCGTTCGATTCCCAGTTCATCCAGCACCGTTGCCAGCCAGGCTACCTGTTCCGCTGAATTTTTGTTCTTCCGGTACGGTACGCTGAGCCCCACCTCGCCCAGGATGTCGATGGCATGAACGTGGAAGTGCTCCGCCAGGGCTTTGGCATTGGGCTTCCAGGCGATGGCGGCCGTGCTGGCGGCGTGCAAAAGTATGATCGGAGGTGCCGATTCTTCGCCAAAGCTGAGCACGTGGGTGATGCCCGCTTCAGTCCTGATGAAATGCTGCTCGAAAGGTACCGGCCATTGGTCGAGTTGTTCCTGGTAGAGGCGAAGGAATCTCGACTCGGCCTCTGCTGTGCGGAAAATGGGGTTTTGCATGGGCGTTGTTTTTTGGCCAAAGGAAAAGGTACTTCAACCTCCTTTCTGAAAAAATGACTACGGCCAGCGGGGGCAGGTGACTTTTGTCATTCGTGCCGCGATCATCCTGATCGCCAGGCCGTTCTCACACTATACTCTACTTCATACAGGGCGGGGTCGGGGGGGCGCGCCGGGCGCCGAGCTTTGTTCCCTTTGGCTATTGGGATTTGAGGTTTGGTGCCTTCGTGACTATATGTCGATTGGTTCCTTCTATGTACAGTAGTATGCCAGCAGGTTTGAGTCAAAGGTTAATGCATTGTCTTACAATGTGTTAAAATGAATCCACATTCGAAAGCCTTTGGAACAGGAGCTGCGCTGGAGCGCGCAACTGTCCTGGATATTGACAATGGGCTGCCTTAATTTGCGAAAGCAAACTTGCTCGTGCCGCGATCATCCTGATCGCCAGGCCCCTACCTTATAATGTGGCCGTGCGATCAGGATGATCGCGGCACGAGCCAATTTTTTCACTTTAAAACACCTGACCATGCCTCGTCCTTACAAACCCAGATACCGGCGGCGCCTCCCGCATCTCCAACCTAAAGAAGGAACGTTCTTCGTCACCTATCGCCTCCACGGTTCCATTCCTATGGCCCTGCTCCGGAAATGGAAATTAGAACAGGAGGAAGAAATAGACCGGATCGGAAGTTTGGGGTTGGATATAGCCGATTTGGAATCTAAACTGGCCGAATTGCACTGGCGGTATTTTACAGAGCGGTACGATCCGTACCTGGACGGCAATCCCAACGGACCTTATTGGTTGTCCGAGCCAGAAGTCGCCAGGGCTGTAGCGGACTCTCTTGCCTATTGCGGCAAACATTTTTTTTACCTGTGGGCCTATTGCATTATGTCTAATCATGTACACGCCTTATTCACCTTGAGGGAAGGAAGCCCTCCACTTTATGACGTGCTGGGCCGGCACAAATCATTCACCGGAAATGTGGCTAACAAGTTGCTGGGCAGGGAAGGGGCTTTCTGGCAGCATGAGAGTTATGACCATATGGTGAGGGATGACAAGTCTTTTGTCAGGATATTACACTATATATTGGAAAACTCGGTAAATGCAAAACTGGTAAAGCAATGGCAGGATTGGCCCTGGACGTTTTGCTCTGCTGAGTTGCTGCCGGAGTGGTAACCCTCGTGCCGTGACCATCCTGTTCGACGGGTACGCAGGAAGAGCTTGAAGGTATATGGGGCCGTGCGATCAGGATGATCGCGGCACGAACAAAAGGCCGCGCCATTTGTTTAACTTTCAATAATTACTGAAAAAAATGAATACAATGAAAAGCGTAATCACCTGCGATATGGAAGGCCGCATCGAGACCTTCAGCAAAGGCGCCGAGGCGCTATTCGGCTACCAGGCGGATGAAGTCATCGGCAAAGAACGGGTTTCGGTCTTTTCGCCCGGAGAGATCGTCCTGCAGAATGTGCCGGTATGGCTGGAACAGGCGAGCCGGGAAGGGGAGTATGT
>JAGFJD010000590.1 GCA_024102975.1 Phaeodactylibacter sp.
CGGGGGCCAGGTTAAAATAGCTTTCCCAGAGCAACCCGCTGTCCCGGCTGATTTGAAAAAGGGAAGCCTCGCCGGCAAAGGGTTCCTGTACAATGAAGCGGATCATCCCTAACCCCGTGATGTTCCCGTTGGAGGCAAGTACAGCCCTCCTGGGCCTAAGGCTCACCGTAGAGAAACCCCCATCAGGATATGAAGTGGTGAAATAATGCAGAAACGACCAGACAGGGCTGCCGTCCGCCCCGAACCGGTAGGTTTTTGATCCGTAGGCGATTATGTCGCCGTCCGGCAGGCTGATTACGTCGCGAAAAAAAGCAGAATTATACACTCGTTCCCACCCCTGTCCAAACACCCGGCCGCCGAAGTGAAGCAAGGTTCCAATAACAATTATCTGTAAAGCTCTTTTCATAGCTGTTTTGCGTTTATGCCTCAAAGATGCCCATTCCCGCCGCTCCCGGCAAATACATTTTTTGGAGTTTGTTAATTGAAATTTTATACATTTGCTATAAAAGCACCTTTAAAATAGGTGTTTTTCGATCAGCTTGTTAAGCGATATTACAATAATTCATAAGAGGCTTTTGAAAATAGGCACGGTATTGCGCATAGTGCTTTTTTCTTGCCATAAAGACACCACGGCAGTCGGTTTAACTTCGTTGCGCTATTTCACGAGGTGAATCCTGATAATCCTGTCAATCCTGTCTGTTCTCAAAAATCCTGTCTAATCTTATGAAAAAAAGCGCCCTCCTCCGCCTGTTCCGCAGCCTGACGAAGCGCGACATCCGCGAGCTGCGCAAGTTCGTGCGCTCGCCCTATTTCAACCAGAGGGAAGACGTGGCGCGCCTGTTCGAATACCTGGCGGAGGCCGTCAAGGGGGAAGAGGAAGCATTGGATAAGGACAGGGCTTTCGCCGCCGTCTGGCCCGGGCAGCCCTACGACGACGACCTCCTGCGCCTGGTGATGCACTTCCTGCAGAAACACATCAAACGCTATCTGGCCTGGAGCGCGCTGGAAACAGAAGAGGAACCCTTCGTGCAACTCCACCTGTGCCAGGCGCTTCGGCGAAGAGGCCTGGACAAGCTCTACCGGCGGGAGCTGGATGCCCTGAAAAAGAGCCAGGGACAACAACCCTACCGCAGCGTGGGCCATCATTACCTGAACTACCGCCTGCACCTGGAGCAGCACGAATACAACCTCCGGCAACGCCGCAGCGCCGGGGAGAACCTCCAGGAACTAACGAGCGAGCTCACGGCATTCTATGTGTCCGAACTGCTGCGTTACAGCTGTACGACGCTCATCGCCCAGAAGCTGTCCCAGCAGGAATACGACCTCGAAATGGTGGAGGGCATGATGCGCCTGGTGGAGGGGAAACCCGTTGCCGCCGCGCCGGCTGTGCAGGTGTATTACCAGGCCTACCGGGCCCTTTCCGTACCGGAGGAGGAGGGCCGCTTTACGCGGCTCAAGGAACGGATGGAACTGCACTGGGCAGCCTTCCCGCCCGACGAGGCGCACGACATCTACCTGCTGGCCATCAACTACTGCATCCGCCGCCTTAACCAGGGCGAGCGGCAGTACATCCGGGAGGCCTTCGAGCTGTACCGGAAAGGGCTGGAACGCAGGCTCCTCTTCCGGGAAGGAGAGCTGTCCAGGTTTACCTACAACAACGTACTGATGCTGGCCATTGCCCTGGAGGAGTGGGAATGGAGCGCCGCTTTTCTGGAAAATTACAAACCTTACCTGCCCGCCCGCGAGCGCGGCAACACCTACCGCTACAACCAGGCTATTTTCTTCTTCAAAAAAGGAGACTACGGCGCAGCCATGGAACTGCTGCAACGGGTTGCCTTCCAGGACGTGCTGTACAACCTCAACGCCCGCTGCATGCTGCTGCGCATGTACTACGAGCTGGGCGAATTCGACGCCCTGGCTTCCCTGCTCGACAGCTTCGCCGCCTACCTGCGCCGGCAGAAGGAACTGGGCTACCACCGGGAGCATTATTCCAACCTGATCCATTATGCGCGCCGCCTGCTCGGCATGGCGCCCCACGACCGGGAGGAGCGCCGGCAAATGGCCCGGGAAGTAGCGGGGGAGAAAGCGGTGGCGGAAAGGGAGTGGTTGCTGGGGCAGTTGGATAAAGGCTGAGGGCCCCGTTTGGGGCATCAGGTTTTTGCCTCTTCAATACACCCCAAAAACCGAAATACCTGCCATGCCCCACACCGCCATACTCCGCCCTCCCGCCACAACCTTCGCCACCGGCATCACCACCGCCAGCCTGGGGCAGCCCGGCTACGAAAAAGCCCTGGAGCAGCACCGCGCCTACTGCGCCGCCCTCCGGCAAAACGGCCTGGAGCTGATCCTCCCGGACGCCGACGAGCGCTATCCCGACGGCTGCTTTGTGGAAGACACCGCCATCGTGACGGAAGAGCTGGCTATTCTCTGCCGCCCGGGAGCCGCCAGCCGGCGGGGAGAAGTGGCGGCCGTTGCGGAGGTGCTGGCGGAGTACAGGCCCCTGGCCACCATCAAGCCTCCCGGAACGGTGGATGGGGGCGACATTCTGAGAGTTGACAACCACTTTTTCATTGGCAGGTCCAAACGGACCAACGCGGAAGGGGCGCGGCAGCTGGCGGGTATGCTTTCCGAGTGTGGGTTTACACTGCGGGATAGCTCTCATCTCCGCAGTGTAATGCTGACCGAGCCAGCTTTTGAAAGCTCAAGGACTGGCGAGCGTCAGTATACTTCTTCCGAGATTCCAGTGCGCATTATGCCACCACTGCCTGCCTGCTCTCCAGCACCACCCAATAGGGGTGTTCCTTGCCTTGTTCGACCAGCCCTTGGCAGTAGTTGTTGAGGTTTTCCCAAGCCTGAGCGTACACTTTCAAGAGCTTCTTTTTGGCAAAAAGCCGGAACAGGAGCTGGGCGAAGAAATGCCGTTTCATAAAACTGGCCGCCGAGAAATGGGTGCGGCCCTCGTCCATCTTTTTCAAAGTATAGACCACGCAGTAGGCCTTCTTTGTGTCCGTCTCAGTAAAGGTGATGGTATCTTTCGAATTTTGAAAATCGTGGGCGACGATGACCGGGCCGTTGGCCAGGCAGCGGTGCGTTTGGCCAATCTGGGTGAGGTCGTGGTTCATGTCCACCACTTCGGGGAGGGCGCCAGGTATCCACTTACTGCGCCAGGGCAGGTCGCTCACCACATTGAAAACCATTTCCAGCGGCGCTTCAATGACGGCTTCGGACTGCATGACCGGCACTTTCACGCCGGGGATGCTGTAGTCTTCGGTAGCCGGTTCGGGCACGTGCTTCATAAGTGGGCCGAGGGGCAGGTAGCAATAGGCCACTTTGCCGCTGTCGTATTCTTCGTTGCCATGTTGCACGGGCGCCCATCCGGCCGTGTCCATGTCTACCCATTGCGGGCAGGCCTGCACGAGGTTGTGGGTGAACAAGGCATATTCGTGGTGCTCAATGCTGTTTTTCATCAGCCGGTGGGCGACGATGACCTCCCTGCCGAACAGTTTGCGGTATTGTTTCACCGTGTTCATGGTGATGTCGCCATAATGAGCTACAAACTTGAGCGTCAGGCTGTGCGCCGTTTTGCAGGCCCCGCAGTTACATATCCTGTGGGTGTGGTATTTTTTCAAATGGGCGTGAAAACGCACGAACATGCGTTGGACCTGCGCCAGCAATTCGGCGGCAGTGGGCGCATTCCCAAAGCGGTAGAAAAGGATGGCGTCGCCCTCGACCTCGCTCACTTCCAGGCCAATATCGTTGGCCTCGATCAGGATTTCAAGCAGCTCCTCAATGATATGCTGCGAATGGTTGATCTCAACTTCCGAGACGAAGCGGGTGAACCCGCTGATGTCGGGGATGAAAAGCAGAGCGGGCTGGGGAGGGGCGTTCTCCAAAGCTTTATTTTTCATGATGTGAATGGTTTTGCAGGTTATTTGAAAAGGCTTGTCGTCGGCCTTCCTTTACCACAATTACGAAGTGATTTTAAATTTGGATTTCAGCCGGGCATTTTTTTCTTCTGTCATTCCATTAGCCGGGCTTTGGACGGCCCAAAGGTAAAAGCGGACACAAGCGTAACGACTGGCGGAGTAAATGAGGAGCAGGAAAATAAAGCCTGAATGTCACTACAAACTCAGTGCGAAACTTGACAGGAATTACCCATGAATAGTCATTCCCGGAATTTTTTTGTTGTCCAGGGCAGCCAATGCCAGGCCGTCAATGGCTGCTTCGATTTGGTGGTAACCAGTACCATTGATAGGGTGGGCAGTTGAGGGGTCTGCGGCGGTCGCGGCGCCGGCTTCAAATTCTCCATTAGAAAACGGAGCCACAAAGGCCAGTAATGCAACTGTACAAAAACAAAATAAAAAAGCCAGTTTGCTCATAATCAATTTGGTTTTTTAAGAGTTGAATAATGAACGGTCTGGCCGAAATTTAGATGAGTACTGCAAGCAAATAATATGAGAAACCACCTCTTCAACCCAGAAAGCACTATTTCTTCCCTCAAATGGAATTTGCCTTTTTGCATTCTTCTGATCCTACCCTCACTGTCCCTTTGCCAGCAAAAGCCAATGACCCTTTCCCGCCAATTGATTTTCAAAGAAATGGGACGGCAGAACACCAATGCCTTTCTGGAAGACAGCTATGGGTTTATCTGGATTGGAGATAGTGGAGGCCTTTTCAGATATGATGGATACTCCATTCAACCCTATCGGCCGGCTATTCAAAATGATTTGGCAGGGTCAACCGGGGCAGTTTACGCGCTGCTGGAGGATTCGGAAAAAAGGATTTGGATAGGCGCCGCCAATGGGCTTTTCCGCTATGACCGGGAAACTGAGAGATTGAAAGGATATTTAATGGACTACCCAACCTTCCACAAGAGAGACAGCAGGATCTTGTCCCTATTCGAAGACCGATCAGGCAGGTTGTGGATTGGCGGCAGGCAGCATTTATTCTTGGTGGAAAATAGGAATGCCCCTGAATTTCGAGCTATCGAAGGGATAGAACTGGGTAGTACAATGAGGCAAGGGGCGTTGGGTTTTTTATCCATCCTGGAAAGCCGGGAGGGCGAGGTATTCGTATGCTCTAATCATGGCCTATGGTTGATTTGCAATGACTTTTCTTTTCAACAGTTAGTACCTAAAAAATGGGAAAATGTCGCCGGAGAATTTCAAGTACTGGATGCTGCATCAGATGAGAAGGGCCTTTTCTGGTTGGCCACGACAGATGGGCTTTGGACCTTTGAACCGGAGGAAAGATTCTTTTCAAAAAGAGAAATGCCGGTTACCGCAGGCAATGTTATTCTACAGGTTCTTATTGGCAAAAAAAATGAGATTTGGCTTGGTACTCAGAATAAAGGTTTATTGAAGTTAAAAGAGGGGCATTTTGAGCATTTTTCCAATGATTCCGACAATCCATATAGCCTGCGCGATAACAGAGTTCAAGCGTTATTGATCGACCGGTTCAACAATTTGTGGATCGGAACGATGTTTGGAATTAGCCGGATCAATTTTGAGCAGCAAAAATTCCCGTTCTACCAGATTGACCCCGGCCCTTACCGCCAGGATAATTTTACTTTCAGGGTGATGCAGGATTCCCTGGGCGGGTTTTGGTTTCGGTTGTTGCAATTAGGGCTTGGTTATTGCCCCGGGCCGGGAGAAAAGCTTGAGATCCTTCTTCAACCAGAGTCTGGATCGTTTATCGAAGAAATTAAGAACTTCTGTGTAGACCCGGATGGCAATGTGTGGGTAATTACCTTGACCAATGGAGTTTACTGCTTTGAAAAGGGCAAAAAAAAATACCGCCATATCGGCCTGGGAGATATCATGAAGCATGCCTATGCCCATACCATACTCTCTGACCGTATAGACGGCCAATATCTCTGGTTTACTACCAGGTTTGGGCTGTGCCGGATGAACCGGTTCACATTCAGCCTAAATTGGTTCTATCCCCGGAATCACCTGGAATGGATGGATAACAATAGTATAAACGCGCTCGAACAATCAGAAGATGGCAAACTCTGGTGTACTTTAAGAACAAAAGGCATCAATAGGATAGGATATTTTGACAGAAAAAAGAACAAATTCGTGGCGGAGCCGAACCAGCCGGGCCATCCAAGCGCAGCAACTATTAACAGAACCCGGCACTATAGATCTGTGTCTGGCAACAAGGTCTGGGTGGGAACTGATAACGGAGTAATCATCATCGACGCTACGAATAACACTTACATCCAACTAACTGAAAAGGACAGCTTTCCGGTTAAAAGTGTAGAGAGCATCACACCGGACCTGGAGGGAAACATCTGGTTTACGGGGCGCAATAAAATATGTAAATACGATGGAGCCAATTACAGATGTTTTGATGTCAGGGATGGGATTGAGCATTTTATGTACTGTAGTGCTGCCCTGGGGAAGGAT
>JAGFJD010000596.1 GCA_024102975.1 Phaeodactylibacter sp.
CTACGGGTGCGGGACAGGCTCTCATTTCGGCTATTTTTGGCCTCGTAGCGCTGCTATGAGGCCAAAAATAGCCTGTCCCGCCGAATGGCGGGAAGCCTCATGAGAACCCAAAATCAGCCATTTTCGCTACCAAAGCACTACCTCCAAACAAGCTCTAAGAAGGTGTAAATGTGCGAAAGTGTCAACGTGTAAAAGCGAGCGTGCTGTAAGCATCTGCTTCAAATAATTCACAAGTAACCGGGCAGCATTGAACCACCAATAAAATTGGATCGTTCGCGAGAGACTGTGTCTCGATGCGGGATAAAAGGCCAGTCTCCGACTGGCGAAAACAGGCTATTCCGGTCATATACGCAAATCTGGAAACTTGCAAGTTATACCGTATCGCGTCGTCATAGACGCTCGCGGACAAATCGCAATTTAAGTATGTCCGGTACTTGCCCACATTCCATCAATTATTACCTCATTTTCAGAACAATCCATGCAGCTCCGCCCTAACCTGGTTCAGTATCTCTCCCAGGTCTTCCGGGTTGTGGATGAAATCCACGTCGTCTGCGTTGATGACCAGCAGGCGCCCTTCCTTATAATTTCCGATCCAGTTTTCATAGCGTTGGTTGAGCCGCTTGAGGTAGTCCAGGCTCATGTTGCCCTCGTAGTCGCGCCCGCGGTCCTGGATGTGGGCCACCAGGGTGGGGATGCTGGCGCGCAGGTAGATCAGCAGGTCCGGAGGTTGGATTTGGGAGGACATGGTCTTGAACAGCTGGAAGTAGTTCTGGAAATCGCGGGTAGACATCAGCCCCATGTCATGCAGGTTGGGGGCGAAGATGTAGGCGTCTTCGTAGATGGTGCGGTCCTGCACGACAGTCCGGTCGCCGCCGAGGATTTTAAGTACCTGCTGGTAGCGGCTGTTGAGGAAGAAAATCTGGAGGTTGAACGACCAGCGCTGCATGTCGTTGTAAAAATCGCTCAGGTAGGGGTTGTCGTCGGTGGATTCGTAGTGGACGTCCCAGCCGAAGTGTTTGGCGAGTTGTTCGGTGAGGGTGGTCTTTCCGGCGCCGATATTGCCGGCGATGGCGACGTGCTTAATCTTCGGGGTGGCATCCTGTTGAGGCTGGCTCATAGTATAGTCTCGTTATTCGCCACGAAAATATATTGCCTGGGGCAGAATTTTAAACTTTTTTTTTAAAAAATGAATTCGGCGCCAATAAATGATGGTGAAGGCCGGAGGTCTATGCCTGAAGGCCGATCCATCATTTATTGGCTCAAGGTGTCGAATTTATTTTTTAATCCCTATCCGGTGCTAAAGTTTCCTTTTTTGCTCCCTACCTTTGGCTGGCAGCGTTCAGCGAGTATTTCAGGGCAAACATCTAAAAATCTGCAATGAAGATAGAGAAGCAACTAATTTTGAAGCTCGAAAATCTGGCCCGCCTGGAATTGTCTGATCAGGAAGCCGAACAATTGATGGGTGACCTCAACAACATACTCGAAATGGTCGAAAAACTCCGGGAACTGGACACCTCTGAAACCGAACCCCTGGTGTACATCAATGAAGACGTCAACGTCCTCCGGGAAGATGCCGTCGAAGGCCAGGTGAGCCGGGAAGCGGCGCTGCGCAACGCGCCGGATCACGATGAGGCTCACTTTAAAGTGCCGAAGGTTATCGACTTAAACCTAAAAAGGCAGGTATGAACACAATGATATCCATTAAGGATTTAACCAAGACTTACATCATGGGGACGACGAAAGTCCACGCTCTGCGCGGCGTGACGCTGGACATTCGCCGCAACGAGTTCGTCGCCCTCATGGGGCCGTCAGGTTCCGGGAAATCCACCCTGATGAACCTGCTGGGCTGCCTCGACACGCCGACCAGCGGCGAGTACTGGCTCAACGGGATAAATGTCAGCACGATGGAAGACAACGAGCTTGCCGAAGTCCGCAACAAAGAGATCGGCTTCGTCTTCCAGACGTTCAACCTGCTGCCCCGCCTGACCGCCCTGGAAAACGTAGCTCTTCCGCTGGTTTACGCCGGGCAAAGCAAAGCCGCCCGCCGCGAACGCGCCCTGGAAGTGCTGGATGCCGTAGATTTGGGCGACCGGGTAGAGCACAAACCCAACGAACTGTCCGGCGGCCAGCGCCAGCGGGTGGCCATCGCCCGCGCCCTGGTCAACAACCCCTCCATTATCCTCGCCGACGAACCCACCGGCAACCTCGACACCAAGACCTCCATAGAGATCATGCGCATCCTGGAGGCCATCCACCGGCAAGGCAATACGGTTATCCTCGTCACCCACGAGCCGGATATCGCCGAACACGCCCACCGCGTCGTCCGCCTGAGAGACGGCATGGTGGAAAGCGACGAGATCAACGAAAACATTATCACCGTGGACGACCCCGGCCACCGCTACAACCAGTAAGCTCGTCGAACGCTCGCCGAACGCTCGTCGAAGTCTCCAGACTTCGACGATTGCCGACGTTCCTCAAAGCCTCCAGACTTCGACGACGCAACACACAAAAACCAACAACCATGCCATTCCGTATCTACACCAAAACAGGAGACCAGGGCGAAACCTCCCTCTTCGGCGGCAAACGCCTGCCCAAGAGCCACCTGCGCATCGACGCCTACGGAACCGTGGATGAACTGAACTCCTACCTCGGTCTGCTCCGGGATTATGCCGACAATGACGCTTCCCGCAACCTGCTCAAAGAAATACAAGATCGCCTTTTCACCCTGGGCGCCAACCTGGCCTCCGACCCCGATAAAGAAATGGCGGTACCCGATATCAAACCCGAAGACGTCAGCCTGCTCGAAAAGGAAATGGACCGGATGAACGACGCCCTGCCTGAACTCAGAAACTTCATCCTCCCCGGCGGCCACCCTTCGGTTTCTTTCTGCCATGTTGCCCGCTGTGTGTGCCGGCGCGCCGAGCGCCTGGTGGTCGCCCTGGCACAGCAGGAAAAAGTGGAACCCATCATTATCCAGTACCTGAACCGGCTTTCGGATTACCTTTTTGTACTGGCCCGCTTTATCGGGAAGGAACGAGGCGTCGAAGAAGTGAACTGGGCGCCCCGGCGGGAGCAGAAGTAGCCCCCCTAAATCTCCCCGCATGGGGGGAAGTTGCTGAAGAGCGGGCGGCGAAATCCTGTGTACCCTGTCTTTCCAGCCCCCCTCAATCCCTCCGAACCACCTTCGCCTCTGGCTACGGTGGTCAATGAGGGGGGGGAAGTTGCCAGAACAGCCTCAAAACCTGTTAATCCTGTTAATCCTGTCTAAAAAACGCACCACCTGAAGGTGGTACGTCCGGTTATGTTTGCCGGGAAAAGCAGGAAGTGAAATCCTGAACTTTAAATACAGCTTATTGTCTATATTTGTAGGATGAGTGCATGGAGAACGACGATAGAAGGCCTGCCCACTCTGGTCAAATATCTGTTAGTTGCCGGAGTCGTAGCCTTCATCACCTTTTTATTTCCGAATAATGCCAAATTCAAATACGAATTTGACAAGGGGCAGCCCTGGCGCTACGAAGACCTTCGGGCCCCATTCGACTTTGCCATCCGGAAGCCGGCCGACGAGGTAGAGGCGGAGAAAAAAGTGCTGCGGGAAAATTTTACGCCCTTTTATGAACTTAACCTCGAGGTCATCAAGGAGAAGAAGCGGAGCCTGGCGGGAGAGTTTGACCACCAGTTGGAGCTGGTCCGGGAAGAAGGGCAATTTGAGGACGTTGTCCGCAAACCCGATGCATACCTGCAGTTCGGCAAGCGCTTTCTGGACAACCTTTTCCAGCGGGGCATCCTGAAACTGGCCCCCGAGCACGAAGGCAAAGGAGATGATTTTGTGATCAACGTCGTCCGGGGCAATACTACCCAGCCCCAGACCGTCGGCAACCTGCTGCGGGCAGAAGAAGCCAAAGAGTTGCTGAGCGATTCGCTGCCTTCCAGCCCCCTGGCAGAACCCGAATTCCTGTACCCCATACTGGAAGGATTGATCAGCCCCAACCTCACCTACAACGACACCCTGAGCCGGAAAATCCTGGAAGAAGAGCTCTCCAAAGTGCCCGCCTACCGAGGCCGGGTGTCCAAAGGGCAGCTCATCGTGACCAAGGGCGCTTATATCACCGACGATATCTACCAGAAACTGGCCTCCTTCCGTGCCCAGTACGAAGAAGAGATAACCCAGAAGCAGTCCTACTGGGGTGTTTTTGTCGGCTACCTGTTGTTGTCCACCCTGATCATCGGGGTCTTCCTCCTGTATCTCCGGCTGTATGCCCGGCCCGTTTTTTCCAGTTTCAATAAGTTGATCTTCATATTGTTGTGGTTGGTAGCCTACAGCTATTTCGTCTATGCCGTGGAGCAGGTCGACGCCCTGAGCACCTACATGATCCCCTTCTGTATCCTGCCGATCGTGATCAAGAATTTTTACAACGAGCGGCTGGCCTTGTTTACCCACCTGGTCGTCGTGCTGCTGGCGAGCTTCCTGTCCAGCCTGGGCTATGAGTTCGCCTTCCTGCAGATTTTGGTGGGCTTCGTCGTCCTGCTGAGCGATGTCGAAACCCGGGAATGGTCCCGCTTTTTCTATTCGATCTTTTTTATTTTCCTGGTATACGGCATCGGCTACCTGGGGCTTTCCCTCATCGTGGAAGGAGACATCATGGAGGTAGACTGGACGGAGGTGGGCTGGCTGGCGCTGAGCGCCTTTCTGACCCTGCTGGCTTATCCCCTCATCCCGTTGCTGGAACGCTTCTTCGGCTTCACCTCTTCGATCACGCTCGTCGAGCTTTCGGATATGAACCGGCCATTATTGCGCGAGCTGTCCCTGAAAGCCCCCGGCACCATGCAACACTCCCTGCAGGTGGCCAACCTGTCGGAAGAGGCGGCCCGCAAGATCGGGGCCAACCCCCTGCTCGTCAAAGTGGCGGCCCTTTATCACGATATCGGCAAGACGCTCAAGCCGGAATACTTCATCGAAAACCAAAGCGGCCGTAACCCCCACGATGAACTTTCGGACCTGGAAAGCGCCCGCGTGATCATCAGCCACGTGACCGAAGGCATGAAAATGGCCAAAAAGGCGCGCCTCCCCGGTATCCTCTCCGATTTTATCCGTACCCACCACGGCACCACCCGGGCTGAGTATTTCTACCGGAACTACGTCAAAGAACACCCGGATGAAGAAGTCGACGAAAACGATTTCCGGTACCCGGGCCCCAAACCCCGCTCCAAGGAAGAAACCATCCTCATGATGGCCGATTCTATAGAGGCAGCCTGTAAAAGCATCAAAGATCCCACGGAAGAAAGCCTCTTTGCCCTGATCGATAAGATCATCGCCGGCAAGATCACCATGGGCCAACTGGAAAATTCCAACATGACCTTCGAGGAACTGGAGCAGTGCAAGGCCGTTTTTAAACAAATGATGAAATCCGTCCACCACGTGCGCATCGCCTACCCGGAAGAACGGGCGGAGAAAGGACAGGGAACTGGCGAAGCGCAGGAAAAATAAGACTGGCCCGTGGGATGAAAAAAGTATAGTTGGACAGGATTGGCAAGATTTACAAGATTTACAAGATTTAGTGCCTTGCGCCATACGGGGGTATATATCCTGATAATCTTGTTAATCCTGTCTATATATACTTATTGGCCAACTCCTAGCCCCTCAAACCTGTTGATCCTGTCTACATAAACGCACCACTTAAAAGTGGTACGTCCTAGCCCCTCAAGCCTGTTGATCCTGTCTACACAAACGCACCACTTAAAAGTGGTACGTCCTAGCCCCTCAAGCCTGCCCATCCTGCCCATCCTGTGAAACAACCCCCGGCTCCTTCCCGGCTGTTTCGCCTGGTAAATCCTGGCTCTTTTTGACGAACCCATAAGGGCAGTGCCGGCATCCGCTCTGGCAACAGTAGCCCCGTTTCCGCAGAAAGTGCTCCGTGAAAACAAACAGGCCGTTTTCGATATAATAATCGGTTCCTTCCTGAAGGGCAGGGGGTGACGGCATAGTTGAAAGGAGATTTTTAAGTGGTTGCGAATCCCAGCCTCAGTTGGGGCTTTGTGCATCGGGAGCAAATTTTCCCATCCGGAAATTTGATGGGCGGTAATGCATTGCATAACAACTTTTGCTCTAAGGCACGAACCCTTGAGGCGCCTACCGACAGGCAGCACCTACTGTGGCCTATGTGAAACCACCTGATGTGTTCTATGTGATAAAAAGGCGGCGGCAATCACCCCTCTGCCCAGCGAAGGGACGGAATTCGCCGTTGCATCCACTCGTAGGCGCCGAACAACACGCCAACGTAAAACAGGTCGCCCAGCAGGGTGTTCCAGAAAAAGGGGATGCCTGCCCCGTAGGCTGCCATCAGCCCGGCCGCTGTTTTGGGGTATTTGGGGTCGGCAAGCCAGGAACCGAAGTTGGTCACCAAAAAGAAAAGCACGGAAGCCAGCAGGCTGGCCGCCAGCAGGCTGGTAACCTTCACTTTGCGCAGCAGCACGAAGCCCAGCCCCACGATGGCGGCAAAGCTCGCGTACACCCAAAGGCTGCCGAACCAGACGAAGCTGTCGCCGTAAAATTCCGGATACATCCGGGCGTAGAGGAGGTTGTTCAGCAGCAGGTCGCTGGCCCACATGGCCAGGAAGGGCACCAGGAAAGCCAGGTGTTTTCTGGAAAAATAGGCGGCGCCGAACAAGCCCATCGCCCCGATGGGGGTGAAATTGTAGGGGTGCGGCAGCAGGCGGCTCAGGGCCGCTGCCAGGACTATGATGGAAAGGATGCCGAATCGAAGCTGGATTTTATTGTTCATAATTCTCAGGTTTTGGTTAGTATGGCCACTCTTTGACCGCAAAAATAAATCAATTCCCAAAAGAGGCGGTATGATCCTGCAATTAATTGGGGAAA
Source organism: Phaeodactylibacter sp. (assembly GCA_024102975.1). Lineage (GTDB taxonomy): Bacteria > Bacteroidota > Bacteroidia > Chitinophagales > Saprospiraceae > JACJXW01. Next base: position 6,878 of record JAGFJD010000596.1, read on the forward strand.
ATGAAACTATTGGGCCCGCCGGACAGATAATATAACAAGGCAAGGCCACATTTTGGTTAGATGGCTGCCATCTCTTGTTATATCACGCCACATATTCTTTAAATCACTGGCAAATAAATTTTAGTTTTGCACCGCAAAAATACGCTTGGGCTATGAAAGGTCTTTCCCTCTTCCTGAATTTGTGCTTCGGAATAATCTTGCTGCTGTTGTCAGCAGGCGCCTGCCAGAGCGGAAGCAGCAGCGGCACCGGCGGCTCTTCTTCCGGAGATGTCCTGACGGTCTATACCTACCGCCTCCTGCCCGGCCAGGATTCGGTGTTTCAGCGGTTTGAACAGCGCTCCGGCATCAAACTGGAAGCAGTGGAAATACCCGCCGGGGAACTGGCCGCCCGGCTGCGGCAGGAGGGTGCCGCCAGCCCGGCAGACATCGTGATCTTCCCCGAGGTGTCCATGGCGATCCGCGCCCGGCAGGAAGGCCTGCTGCAGGCCTATGAATTGCCCAACGTCGACCAATACTTCAAAGATGTGCTGGGCGACGACCAGGGCTACTGGACCGGTCTGACCCGCATCATACCGGCCGTAGCCTACAGCCGCGAACGGCTGAAGCCCACTAACCTGAACACCTGGGTTGACCTGGCCATGCCCCGCTTCCAGGGGAAAGTGCTGGCACCCGCTACAGATGACCCTTTCCTGCAGTCGCTGGTGGCGTCATTTATCATCCACAACGGAGAGCAGGCGGCCCGCGCCTGGGCCACCGCCCTGGCCCGCAATTTCGCCCGGCCTCCCCGGGGCAACTCCATGGACCAGCTGCGGGGGCTGGCCGCCGGAGAGGGCGACGTGGCCATCGTCAACGCCAGCGACCTGGGATACCTGCGCTACCCCCTGACGTATCAGGAATACCTCATCGGCGAAGGCTCGGACCTCATCATCCTGAAGAACGGGCAGTTCAACACCCACATCAACGTGAGCTGCGCTACCGTGCCCAAAGGAGGAGACGTAGAAAAAGCCGTTGCCTTCCTGGAATATATGACCTCGAAGGAAGCCCAGATGGATTATCCCCGCGTGGCCCAGGAACACCCGGTGAACGTCATGGCCATCCCTTCGGATTTTATCATCGAAGAGCTGGGGCCCGTGGAGGAAGACGACCTGGAACTCAACCTGCTCGGGCAGTACAACGCCCTGGCGGCGAAGGTGCTGGAGGAGGCGGGGTGGTAGGGGCTATGCTTCTGGGCATTCGCCGGATCGTGTAAATGTTTAAGGGTGTAAGTGTGTAAAAGACCAGCGTCCTCCGTCATTTACATATTCGGGTTCATCATCGAACAAAAAATACAACCATGGCCTTTTTCGAAGCTGCCCGGCGGGGCGACAACGCGTTTTTTAAGTACGTCCTTACCATCCTCGCTGTGGTCATCGGTGCCCTCATCGGGCAGGTTCCGCTGGGGATTGCAGTGAGCATGGCGGCGGCAAAAAGAGGCCTGGGGCCGGAAGCGCTGCTTGAATTTCAGGAATCCATGGATTTTTCTGTCCTGGGGGTGGGTTCCAACCTGGCGCTTTTCCTGATGCTGCTTTCCTTTGTGGCGGCTCTGGGAGTGCTTTTC
>JAGFJD010000615.1 GCA_024102975.1 Phaeodactylibacter sp.
GGCTGATCACCACTGTCGCCCCGGCGGTGGCCCGGGCGGCCATGGAATCAGGAGTGGCCAGGCATCCTGTCGCCGACTGGGCGGCCTACGAGCTGGAACTGTCCCGCCGCCTGGGCAATGACAATACCATTTCCCGGATTATCGAAACGAAAGCCAGGCAGGACGTCAAGCGGGTGGTACTGGTCGATGCCGAACACGTCTCCGTGCTCAAGGCCGCGCAGATCGTCCTCGAAGAACGGATCGCCCAACCCATTTTGCTGGGCAAGCGGGAGACCATCGACTCAATCATCGCGGAATACGGGCTGTCTCTGCCCGGCGTACGGGTTATCGACCCCAAAAACCCGGTGAGTGAGGAGGAAGTGCAGCGGCACGAATTGTACAGCCACATACTCTACGGGAAGCGCAAGCGCAAAGGCGTCACGCTGCTGGAAGCCCGGGATCTCATGCGGAGCCGCAGTTACTACGGCGTGATGATGGTGGAAGCCGGCGACGCGGACGCCCTGGTCGGCGGCGTCACCAAGAAGTATCCCTATACAGTACGCCCGGCCCTGCAGATCATCGGCCCCAGGGAAGGCGTGCGCAAGGTGGCCAGCACCCATATCCTGATTACCCGCTTCGGGCCGTTATTCCTGGCGGATACCTCCATCAACCACCATCTTGCGGCGGAGGACATTGCCGATATTGCCGAATTGGTGGCGGAAAAGGTGCAGTCTTTTGACATAACCCCCCGGATCGCCATGGTCACCTACTCCAATTTCGGCTCGGTGCCCAACGGCGAGTCGGCGGTACTCATGCGAAGAGCCACAGCCATCCTCCAGCAAAAACACCCCGACTGGGCTGCCGACGGAGAGATGCAGGCCAACATGGCCCTCAACCCGGCGGTGCGGGAGCAGTTCTACCCCTTTTCCAAGCTGGGCGAAAAACGGGCCAATACCCTGATCTTTCCCAACCTGTCAGCCGCCAATATCGCCTACAACCTGCTGGCCCATACGGCCAATATGGACATCATCGGCCCCATCCTGCTGGGCATGAAAAAGCCGGTGCACATCCTGCAGATGGGCGCCAGCGTCCGGCAGATCGTGGATATGATGGGCATCGCGGCGGTGGATGCGCAGGGGAGATGAGGAAATTGTTTCACTGTTTGACGGGTTCACTGTTCCATTGTTTGGGGAACCCATGAACCAATGAACCCATGAACCAGTGGATCAAGGAACACCGCGTTCCCTTATCCACCCTTCGCCGCCCGTTGTATCATCTGGTCGACCCCGGAAGTGAACTGCTGCACTGTTGGGGTGTAGCCGGTCTGGCCCAGGGCTTCGATGGCGTACTGGCCATCTTTGTTCTTTTCCAGGTTGAAGACCCAGACGGTAGGGTAGCCTCTGACCTGGAAGGCTTGCTGGAGGGAGTAGTTCTGCTGCCGGATTTCGTCCGGTATTTGCTTGCGGCGGGGGAAGTCGAGTTCGAGCAGGATAACGTTTTTATTGGCCCACTTTTTGAATTCAGGCTGGGAGAACACATTGGCGGTCAGCTTCTTGCACCAGCCGCACCAGTCGCTGCCGGTGAAGTTGGCCATGATCGGCTTTCCCGTTTTCTGAGATAAGGCATAGGCCTGGTCGATATCCACGAGCCAGCCTTCGTTTTCAGCAGTGTACTTTCCCTGGGCGATGGCGAAGGCCGCCAGGAGCAGGAAAGCCAGTAAGGTGCTGATCTTTTTCATAAAGTTATTCTTTTTAGGCTAAACAAAGCTTATCGGTCAAAGATACAACCTTGCTTCCGAAAAGAGGAAAGATAAAGTGTTACGGTCTCGTTAAGGGGGGAGAGGCTGCCCGTCAAACTGCCGGGCTTTTTTGGACACAGAGTACACAGAGTACGCAGAGAAGACACAGAGCCGCACAGAGGCTTGATTATCAACGGGAAAAGCTTCGTGTAGGGTGCCAGTCTAAGGCGGATAACTGGGAGGGAGTAAACCCCATCAACGGATCAGCACAAAAGGGGCCCAGTAATAAGGTGCCTTGTATAGCTCTTTCATTTCCCGCTGGGCTTTATGGAAAGCTGCCCGGATATCCATGCCGCTGAACCAGTTTTTGTAAAAAGCGGCCATAAAGTCGACGGTCTGCGGGCCGTCCTGGATATTCCACAGGGTCATGATGATCCATTCGGCGCCGGCCAGCTTGAAGGCGCGCTGCAGGCCGTAGACCCCTTCGCCCCCTTTGATCTCCCCGCGGCCGGTGTTGCAGGCGGAGAGGACGGTCAGCCGGGTGTCCGACAGGTCGAGGTTGGCGATTTCGTAGCCGGTCAGTATGCCGTCTTCACAGCCGGGCAGGGGCGGGTGGCCGCGCCAGGTAGTGTCGGCGCCCGCCAGGAGCAGGCCGCAACGGAGCAGGGCATCCTTTGCCGATTCGAAGGAGTTGGCGGCGGGCCGGTCCTGGTTCGCAAAAGGCTCGAAGAAGAAGCCGTGCGTGGGGATGTGAATGATCTGCGGGGAAGGATATTTCTCGCCCAGCGCTTTGAAGGATTCCTCCAGCCCTTCGTAGCCCTGAAGGGTCATGGTAAACACCTGATTGGCCTTGAGTATCCGTGCGACGCTTTCCATTTCCGGGATGGTAAACTCCAGGAACCCCAGGGAGAAGCGTTCCTGGCCTTCCCCACCCCGGCCAGCCGGCGTCGGGGAATAGGGTTTGGGCGCGCCCCGCTGCGGCGCCATATCCCGGATGGCCTCCCGGTCGGTTTCGTATCGGATGCCGCCGTAGACGAGAGCAGTGGCCAGCCCTTCAACTGTAGTTTCGCTTTTCCGGGGAATTTCCCGCGAACTGGTGACGTATTGCAATTGATAATCGTCTGAAAGGCGCGTGTCCGGCCCCTTGCGGATGGCGGCAAAAGCCAGCCGGTGCAACAGGCCGGAAGGGGAGTAGTAAATGGCGTTGGCGCCGTGAAGATAGGGTTCCAGCGGCTTCCAGATAAGCTGGTAGAGGGTGTCGCTGTCGTACCATTCTTCGACCTGATCCTGGGTCGATGTCCCCGAATAGGAAAGCCAGCGCTCCAGCCTTTTTTGTTCGAACAGGGGCACGAAAATGGGTTCGGCCAGGCCTTTCTTGTTGATGTAGGCGGCGTACAGGACGCTGTCCGTCGGTTCGTTGTCGCGGTAGTGCCGGAAGTGGATGAATTCGATGGCGGCTTCGTTGGGGTGGAGGGCGGCGGCGACTTCTTTCCAGGTTATTTTACTTTGAGCAGCCTGGAAAATAGAAGAACGCATTGTTAGCGTTCTTTCCAGCCCGTTGGAGATTTCTTCCAGGCTGTCCACCGAATAGTACCGTTTGTGAACCGGAAGGTTATACAAGAAATACAGGTTCTGTTTTACATTTCTCCACTCAGCGTAGAGGCTTTGAATTTCCTGGTCCTCGCTTTGCCGGATCGCTTTCAGGGTTTTTGACAAATTTTCGAGCAACAATGCTTTCAGAGCAAGCAGGTTGTCATATCCAATAGCCTGGCAGCCCGGCATTTTCTCATAATGGCCTGCAACGAAAGAATTGTAGTGGTCAAAAAACAGGGCGCTGGCTTCCAGCAGGCTTGTTTTTTCCTTTTCGGTGAGCACTTCGAAGCTTCTTTCTATCTTATGGTTAAGATTTTCGAGTGCTTGTCGGTATAAATTCAGGCTTTCCTGTAATAATCCTCTTTTTTTCTTGATCGCTGCGCCATTGATCAGGTAGGTTATGTATTCCTGATTGATGGGGTCCAACACTTTACCTGCCTTTTCTATTACTGTTGAAATGATCGAGTCGGCTCTTGCCAACCTGCCGGTTTGGAGGTAAAGGCTGGCCAGATTGTTGTAGTATAAGAAAAAAGAGGGAATCTCTCCGACCGGGCTTTCTTCTGCGATTTTGATGATGCTGATTAATATGGATTCGGCTTCCAGGTAGGAACCTAATTTAGTGTGGCAAACTGCCTGGTTGTTCAGCACTGTCAAATAGTCCGGGTGCGTTTTGGGCAGGTATTTTTCTAATGTGGGCAAACAGGCTGCTGCATGGGATATGGCTTTTTCATATGATCCCTGCATCTGATAAAAAACGCCCAGCGCAGCTTCCAGCCGGGCGTAAAAGATATTGTCTCTTCCATATTTTGCTGCGGTTTGTTCCAGCGCCTCTTGGATCAAAGCCTCTCCTTGTTCGTATTGGCCGAGCTTTAAACATAACCGTATGTAATTATTGATGAGCGCAAGGTAATTGGGATGGGCCGTTCCAACTGCTTTTTCAATGATGGAGAGCGCATTCAGGTAATTGATTAAGGCCGAATCTACCTGCCCGGAGAGGTCGTACGCAAAAGCCAGGTTTCCTAGTGCGCTGCCATATTGAAAATCTTTTTTTCCCAGTTTATTCTCTACGAGAGGCAATACTTCGCGAATTATAGAAATGGCCTGATCATACTGGCCGGTGAGCAAATAGTAAATACCTAAAGAGTTTTTTCGAATGCTATATTTGATATCGTTTTTCCCCTTGGTCTTTTCTGCGATACCTAAAGCTGTATTTATTGGCTCCAATGCCTTATCATACAGGCCCATTTGAATGTATGCCATTCCCAGGTTAGAAAGGATTGCCCCATATTCCGGGAGGGTATCTCCGGCTGTTTCTTTCATGATCGAACGGGCATTTGAAAACAAATCCAATGCCTCTGGGAAATTTCCTAAAAATAGTTGGGCGGCGCCCATTTCTGTAAGGGCATCGGCATACTGGACCGTTTTCTTGCCAGGAGTTTGGCCACAAATTTCTATTGCCTTTACAGCGGCTTTCCTTGCCTCTTCGAATTGCCCCTTAGAAAATAGAGTTTCCGCTTCCCGGATTAGTTCTTCGCAGCTTTCCTGCCCGTTGCCCGAAACGGCGGCAAAAAAGAGGCAACAGATGGCCAGCATTATCTTTGTATTAAGCATTGCCAGGATTTTATTGATCAGTGATAGTTCATTTTTCTGTGTCTTCTGAAAAACACCCCTTGATTTTCAATGTTTTGCGAACCGCGAACTGCGGACCGCGAACTGCGCCCGTCCTCGTACCTCGGCCGGGTAAAAACCGCGAACTGCGAACTGCGCCCTCTATTCAGAAAACACCCCGCAATCCATCCTGCCCATCGAGATAATATACGCATACCGCGCCAATTTCCCATAATCCTCAAAACTCATCCGCACAAAGCCGCCTTCTCCCCAATCGGGCCCGTAGCTGTTCATCAGCAGCAATTCCTCTTTTTTTTCGTCGTAACCAACGACGGTCACGGCCTGCCCCCGGTAGCTGCCCGGCGATATTTCCGGGAAGGTAGGCGGGACGACCAGCCCGGCGATGACGGGGTTGTTCCAGTCCAGGGCAGACAAGGTGGCGTTGATTTTATCTTCGGCTCCTGCATCCAGCCGGAAAATAGCGTTGTAGCTTCTTATCCTGAACCGGGCGGCTTCCCGGCGTTCGGCCTCTCCCGGTAGCCGGCTGCAGGAGTACAGCGAACCAGGAAAAGTGGCCTCCCGGCATACCCCCTGTCTTTGGGCCAGCTCCAGGGCGTCGGTCAGGTAGGCGCCCGCATCGCAGGTTTCTCCTTGTTTGACCTGGTTGTAAATGTAGGCGGCCGAGAACCGCATTTGGTCCACTTGTTGCCTGCCGGGCAGCCGGCACTGGAAAGCCAGGCGGATAGTCATGGCGTTTGCGATGGCGTGGGCCGCCGAAGAAGCGGCGTAACCCTGGTCGGATGGGGTGGGGCAGTAGGGCAGGAGGTTGGCCTGTCGGCCCTGAACCGGGATAAGGTTTCGTCCGCCTTCAACAGGCACCGCCGCATCCAATGCAGGCAGCGATTGGGTTCGCGCCCATGCGCCGGCAAGCAAACAGCACACCAGCACCGGCAACACTCGCGTTTTTTTCATTTTTCGAACCATTTGAGATTGTAGCAGATCATCAGATCAACACGAAGGCGCCCCACACATAGGGCTCGTATTTCTTCTTCATGTCCTCCTGCGTACGGTAAAAGGCCTCGTGGATGTCTCCTTTTTCGAACCAATACGTATAAAAGGCGCTCATGAATTCCACGACCTGCCGGTTGTCCGGGATTTCCCAAAGGGTCATGAGCAGGTGCCCGGCCCCGGCGATCTTGAAGGCGCGCTGCATGCCATACACGCCCTCGCTGCCGCGGATGTCGCCCAGGGCCGTTTCGCAGGCCGAGAGCACCACCAGTTGGGTGTTGGACAGGTCGAGGTTAGAGATTTCGTAAGCGGTCAGGATGCCGTCTTCCATTCCTTCCCATGGCGGGTTGCCTTTCCAGGCGTTGTCGGCGCCGGCCAGGGCGATGCCGGAGCGAAACAGGGGGTTGTCCGAATATTTGAACCCTTGTTTCAGGCTGCCCGCCGGCTTGTCCTCATCCGGGAAGAAGAACCCGTGGGTGGCGAGGTGTAATGTCGGAGGCGACGGGACGCTTGCCCCGAACAGGCGGAACGACTCCTCGGTGGCCTCGGTGCCCGTCAGCTTCAGGCATCTTATTCCTTTGGATTGATATACCCGCTCGAGTTCCAATACTTCTTCTTTGGTGGCCGGCAGGCTGGACAAGGATTCGCCCCGGTTTCCGCTTCTGAACGGCCTTTCTCTTCTGCCGGCGAGCGGGCTGACAAGGGGGGGCTTCACCGGAAGATAGGCTGCCTGTATTTCGGAGCGCATAGCCCAACTGCCGGCGCCCAGTAATTCCTGGTTACCCCGATGCCAGGTTAAAATTTTTTCGGAACTGCCCGAAACCCCTTGTGCCAGGTCCAGGCTGTCGGCGCCAAACGCCACGCCGCCATAGAGTATCCCATCGGATATTTCGGGTTCTTCCCGTGTTTCTACGGCCAGCTCCCGTGAGCTCTCCACATATTGCAGCCGGTATTTGTCTGATAGAAAAAGGCCGGAATTGACAGGGATAGCGGGGAAGGACAGGCGGTGGAGCAGGCCGGAAGGGGAGTAATAAACCTTTTGAACGCCCCGGAGAAGGCTATCCAGTGGTTCCCAGGTCATTTCATAAAGCCGGGAGTAATCCGGGCGCACCGGCGCGCGCTTCTCTCCCCGGTAAATCTCTTCTATGTAATCTACAGGAGAGGTGGGTTGGTAGGAGAGCCAGTCTTCCATCTCCTGTTCTTCGAAGAGGTATACCAACCGGGGCCGTTCGAAGTCTTTGCGCAGCACCAGGGCGCAGTACAGGACGCTGTCCGAAGTGTTGCCCCGGTAAAAGTTGAAGTGCAAAAATTCGACGGCCGCTTCCGTTTCTCCGAGGCTGTCCCGGACGTCCTTCCAGCTCACCCTTTTCCGGGCCTGTGCAAATACAGGCGAACTTTGGATCATCTCTCCTTCCAGTTTGCGCACTTTGGCCTCCAGTGCCGCCAGTTTGCTGGAATCCGGCCGGGTGGGAGCAGCGTAGAAGTAGGAGAGGTATTGCCTGGCCTCCAGCCATTCCTGGTGTTTCTGAAGCAGGGAGGAATCGCCTTTCAAAGAATGGAACACCTTTTTGGACTGGTCGAGCAGCAATCCTTTCAAATGCAGGGCATTGTCGTACAACAACTCGCGGGCGCGGGGGATGCGCTCATGTTCCTCGACGGCGAAGGAGGCGTAGCCGTCGAACCGCATGCGGATATGGTCGATGAACTTTTCCCGGTTGTATTCGCCGAGGATACCAAAACTGCGGTTGATTTGGCTGTCGCAAAGTACAAGGGCTTCCTCAAAATAGGATTGTGCGCTGTACGGATCGCCTTTGCCTTTCAAGGTGTTGGCCAGGTTGAATGGTACCTTTTCGTAATCAATATAATTTTTCCCGACTGAATGCTCTATACACCTGAGTGTTTCCCGGAATGCTTTCTCTGCCTTTTCAAATTCCCCTTGCCTTAAATAGATGGATCCCAGGTTGTTGGAAGCAATGCCGTAATATAGGTGGTTTTCGCCTGCGGTGTCTTTTATCAGTTTTAAGGCTTCAACAACTGTGGTCAAAGCGGTATCCAATTGATCGGCATCAACATATGTGTGAACCATATTACTTAGGAAAGCTCCATAGTATATAGAATTTTCCAGCCCTCTTTCCGTCAGGAAATTCTGCGCTTTTTTGTAGTGATCTAGAGATTTTTCGTATTGTTTTTTGATGGAAAATATAGATGCCAATGTATTTTGGAACATGCCGTATCTAATATTTTTTTCTTTTATTTGTAAAAATTGATATTTTCTCACTGTTTCCTGTGCATAAGACAAAGCCTCATCCGCAAGTCCCAGGGATGCATAAAGGGTCGCTATATTGTTCATGGTGACCAGGTTAAAAACGCGAACACTGTCCTCATAGCTGTATTTTTCGAGAACCTCTAATGCCTTGATATAAAGAGGCAATGCTTTTTCATACTGCCCAAGCAATTTATAACTGAGTCCCATATTATTCAGCGCATAGGCATAATGCACCCCGTTGGATTCATTACAAACCTTCATAGCCTGTTCTGCTACTTTTATGGCCTGCAGGATATCTCCTTTATTATAGTACTCCTCATTCAAGAAATTCAACTCCTCGCAAGGTTCGTCCCCGGACAATTCCAGGTTGTCGAGCGGCAATTCTACCTGGGCATAGACAACCGTGCAGAAGAAAAAAAGCAGGATGGCACCAAAAGGCTTTAACAACGTCATAATCATTTGTTTTTCGTGACCGGCAAATCGCAATCCCACCGCCCCAGGCTAATGATAAACCCATACCGGGCGTATTGCCCGAATTCATTGAAGGAAAGGGTAACCAGTCCGTTGTCCCCTTTGTTTTTTCGGTAGCTGTCCAGCAGGGTAAACACCTTTTTATCTTCGTCGTAGTCAACTGCTACCAGGGCGTGGCCGGCCGTGGCGGAGGGGCCGCCGCTCCTGGTAGCCGGCAATCCGGACAGGCATACGATGGCCGGGTTGTTCCAGTCCAGCGCGGTGAGCAGGGCGGTGACTTTTTTATGGGGGCTGGCCTCTATTTCGAACAGCTTATCATACCCCTTGATGCGCCTTTGGGAGGCTTCCGCCCGCTCGGTTTCGCCGGGAAGCCTGCCGCAGGCATATTGGGAGTTGGGAAAGCTGGACTCCAGGCAGCACCCCTGGGATTGAGCCAGGCGCAGGCCGTCGGTCATGCGGGCGCCGGCATGGCAGTCTCCCGGAACCCCCTTCACCTGATTGTAGATATAAGAGGCGGAAAACAACATGCTGTTGATCGCCGCCTCGCCCGTCACATTGCACTGAAAAGCCCAGCGGATGGTCATCGCATGAGCGATCGCGTGCCCGACGCAGGAAGCGATCTGTCCCTGGTCTTCCGGAGGTTTGGGGCTGTAGCGGAGCAGGTCTTTCTTATTCTGTGTACTCCGGCTTCGGATGGCCGCCAGTGGAAGCTTCCGGTAGGCTTCGTCGTCAAAGATCAATCCGGCTTGGGCCCAGGCGGCAGAACCCGAGGCAAGGCTGATCGCAAGGATGAACAAGAGTTTTTCGGTTCTCATATTTGTGTGTTGTTTGTTTGCCCTGGTAGTGATGATTTAGCCCGGGGACAATCGTCGGATCACCTCCGGATCGTCGATCTCCTTCAGCGCCTGTTCTTTGCCGGAATCCCCGGCACCGCCCGAGGACCGTAATTCATAGTACTGGTTGCTGACGTTGAGGTACAATCCGGCGCCTTTGCCCGAAGGCAATTCCAGGATGTCGAGGCTATGGATGTGCAACCCTGCTTCCCGGGGGGCGTAGATGATCAGCTCGTTTCCGTCAAATAAGTATATGGCGTCCCTCCTGTCATGTTGCCGTATGGTGAGGCCGATGGCCCTGTCGCCCGGTATCCACGTTTTCCCGTTTTCAGATTTGCGAAGCACCCGGATTTGTTTTTCGGCGAGAACTTCCGACCGGCGGGCTTCGCCGAATATGTCCTTTTGGCTGTCCGGGGCCGATGGCCCTTTTTCCGAAGGTGCCTGACTGACATCATGGGGTGGTAATGTGCCGGGCAAGCCATCAAGAGGAGGCCCGGGCCTTAACCAGTAACCGGCCCCGAAACCGATGAGCAGCAAGCCGATAGCCGCCGCCATGCCGTAGGGGAGGAGTTGGCGGGTCAGGCCCCGGCGGGCCGCCTTCTCTTCCAAATATTCCCGGTGGGCTTTTTCCAGCCGGCCTCTCATGTCCTCTTCCACTGAGAAGCGGGCGCCGGCCCGTAGTTCTTGTTCCTCTTCCATCATCTGATGGAGCTTCGGGTCCCGGCTGAGTTCCGCCTCGAAGTCGGCAAGGCGCTGGCCGGCCAGCTCTCCCCGGAGGTATTGATGGATTTTTTCCAGTTTATCCAGTTGCTCTTCCATTATTCTGTTTGCTTTTTTCGATGCAATCTTTCCACTTCTTCCTGCAGCGGAACAAGACCTGCCCGACTGACTTGCGGCTTTTGTAGCCCAGCATATCGGCTATCTCGGCCAGGCTTTTGTCGAAATAGTAAAACTGCCGGATCATCTCCCGGCAATTGGGGGGCAGCTTTTCAAAACATTCCTGAAGCAGCCGGTTGCGGGCCAGGGTTTCTGCCTCCTCTTCTCGTTTCTCCGTTTCTGACAGCCCGGGATTGCCGGGGATATCCATATTCAGCCCTTCCGTCCCGGGCCCCCTTTTCCTGTTATACCATTGATTCCTGGCCATTATGGTCAGATAGTTCCGAAGCGGCCCGGTGGGTTCGTATTTCCCGGATCTCCGGTTCCGGATGAAACCGATCAAAACGTCCTGGAAAACATCCCTGGCGTCTTCTTCCTGGCCGCCGTTTTTCAGGATGAACCGCCGCACGTGCGGGAACACCTCCCGGTAAATGCACCGGAACGCTTCGTCTTCGGCTCCCGGATCCCCATCCTGCAAGAGCTGAAGTATCTGCTTGTCCGAACAGTTTTGCTTCATACTATATCTATATACCTGATTGGCAGGATGGCCAACAGGTATTTTCCATTTTCCGGAGATGATTTAAAAAAAGAGAAGAATTTTTTCATCCACCTGGGTACATCCCGAAAAAAGCCGGAACTAAGGGGTGTAAACAGAATGAAATGAACGGCGGTTTCCGGAACTCCTCCGGCCGGAAGCTTTTCCAACTCATCTGTTACAAACCATTCAATTAAAATAATTCACCAAACTAAACAATTTAGCCATGAAGATTAAATTGTCAGCACTCGTTTTGTCCATGTCCCTGCTTTTCTGCGTATCCGGCAGCGCCCAGGAGTTCTACTCTTCCGCCGTCGGACTGCGTCTCGGCTACCCGGCCTCCATTTCTTACAAAACCTTTATCAGCGGCCAGGCGGCGCTGGAGGGCTATGTGGGGCTCCGAAGCTGGGGTTTCGGCAATTTTATCAACATCAGCGGGGCCTACCAGCACCACATGCCCATTGACGAAGTGGACGGCCTGCAGTGGTACGTCGGCGGCGGCGCTTCCGTTTATTTCTGGTCGTATGACGATGTTTTCTTCGACGAAAGGTACTCCTCCACCAACTTCGGCATTCAGGGATACGTGGGGTTGGATTATGCGTTCAAAGACGCCCCCGTAAACCTGACCCTCGATTGGGTGCCTACCTTTTTCCTGGGCGGCACGCTCAACATCAATACCTTTGGCTACGGCTACGGCAGCCTGGGCGTGCGGTACATCCTGGGGCGGTGACGGGCTGTTTGCTGCCAAACAAGCACTGAAATGCGCGAATTTGGCCCCACAAAGGTCAAATTCGCGCAGTAAAAGCCGACGAACCAGCTGAAATGTGGCTTGCGTCCGCCCCCCCGGCGAAGCACCGCTCTACCACTCCATCACTTCCCCCCTACACATCCACCGTCGCCTTCATCCCTACGTCTCAACCTGCCGGGGCTTCGGGTCATCCCCGCTTTGGCTAACCCGGCAGCGTTTTTTTGAAGTGCGGCGGGCGGATTAGTGCAATGTTGCAGGGGGTACTTTATACATACCCATCGTCTTTTCAACCATAACCCTTACTTTTACCTCCAAAACCAAGCGAATGCGTCCTTCTTTAATTCTCAAACCTGTTAATCCTGTCTTTTCAGCCTCCCTCGATCCCCCCGAGGGGGGGAAGCTGCTGATACAGGGCGGCGGCATGTCCCCCGAACCTGTTCATCCTGTCCATCCTGTCTTTACAGCCCCCCCCGATTCCCCCGAAGGGGGGAGGCTGCTGATACAGGGCGGCGGCATGTCCCCCGAACCTGTTCATCCTGTCCATCCTGTCTTTACAGCCCCCCTTGATCCCCCCGAGGGGGGGAGGCCGCAAAAACAGGGCGGCGGCATGTCCCTCAAACCTGTTCATCCTGTCCATCCTGTCTTTACAGCCCCCCCCGATCCCCCCGAAGGGCGGAGGCCGCAAAAACAGGGCGGCGGCATGTCCCTCAAACCTGTTCATCCTGTCCATCCTGTCTTTACAGCCTCCCTTGATCCCCCCGAGGGGCGGAGGCCGCTGATACAGGGCGGCGGCATGTCCCCCGAACCTGTTCATCCTGTCCATCCTGTCTC
>JAGFJD010000616.1 GCA_024102975.1 Phaeodactylibacter sp.
GGCCGCCGCCAAAGGCTCTGGCCGACGGAGGCCGCTGAGTAGCTTCAGCCTTCGGGCGACGAAGTCTTCCTCCGGCAGACGAAGTCGGCGCTCGCGGAAAGGGGAAGTCCACGCACAAATGCACAAAGCCTATTGCCGTTGAGTTTATCTGGCAGAAATAAACCATTGGCCATGAAGTTCTCCGGCAAGGCTTTACATGTTGATGTCAGCGGGCAGTACCTGCTTCGGCTGCTGTTGTTGAAGCTGGCAGCCGTTGTGCTCCGCCTGGTGGATGCCCTGCGGTACCTGCCGGCGCGCAGCCGGCGGGTGGGCAGGCATCTGTACCTGGGCGTCAGGAACCTGCGGCTGGCCTACGAAGAAGGCCTGGTCAGCCGGATACTGGGTGGCCGGATTGCTTACTGGTGGCTGGAATTTGCGTTGCTCCTGCTGGATGGCCTGGGCATCGGCGAGTTGTACGAAACCCTGATCGACTTCGCCAAATTTAACAGCCGCCCGCTGAGCGCCTGGGAGAAAAAACTGGCCCGGCCGATCTTCGGCAAGTCGATCAACTACCAGCGCGTCCGCATCGACGAATATTCCGTTGCCGGGCCACGCCAGCTCAGCCTGTGCTACGTCAGTTTTTACTGCATCAATTCCTGGGGGCGGATGGATAACAGCCTGCTGATCCACGAGCTGGTCCACGTCTGGCAGTATCAGAAAATGGGTATCGTCTACATCCCACGGGCGCTGGCGGCCCAGTGGGGGCCCGAAGGGTACAACTACGGCGGCGCCGAGGGCCTGGCCGCCGCTCAGCGTGCCGGCCGCCGGTTTAAGGATTTCAACCCGGAACAACAGGCCGATATTGTTTCCGATTATTACCGCGTCCGGGAAGGGTACCCCCCCCGGTGGGGAAATGGCGGCGTGACGGCCCTGCCGCTGTATGAGCATTTTGTGGAGCAGTTGCGGGAGTGAATGCCGCATCAAGGTCAGCCCCCCTCGATCCCCCCGAACCGCCTTCGCCTCTGGCTACAGCGGTCAACGAGGGGGGAAGTTGCCAAAACGGGGCTGCCCGATCCTGTCAATCCTGTCTATTCTTGTCAAAAAACGCCTTCCCTTTCTCGAACTCCTCCTGGAAGAGTTTTTTGATCTCTTCCATATCCACATTATCCAGTCCTCCGTATTTGGAGAGCAGGAAGTCGAACACCTTGCCCAGGCTGTAGGTATTGGCTGCCGAGAAAGCCGCCATGGAGATGCCCCCCAGCAGCGTGCCGATACCAGGTATGATCTTGAACGCGCTGGCCGACAAACGCGCCATCATGCTGCCGCTCAGGGCAGTGATGATGGCTTTGCCTTCCAGCTCTGAATAATTCACCTCGTGCAGTTGGCAGAGGGCCTTCAGCATGTCGAGCTGTACCAGGGTGACGGCGCCCACGTCGAGCACCGGAATTGGGATGGCGCCCCCCGCTGCGGCGAACAGGGCATTGGACTGGATGATCTTCTGGGCGCGGGAGGCTTTGTCTGGCATGGGCGTATTGGTTTTGGTATTCGCGGTTCGCGGTTCGCGCGGTGCGCAATGCCAAAGATACCCCTTCTTTTTATGGCGTTCAACCCATCCGGCACATTTCACTCCAACTGCCGCAGGAACCACTCCCGCTCCCGAAAGGTAATGGCCGCCTCTACTTCTTTTCTCAAAGCAGTTTTGCCCTCCCGGTCGGTGGGCGGCAGCTGCAGCAGGCGGCGGGCGAACTGGGCCAGCAGGAGGTAATGCTCCCGGTGGTAGCCCAGGTCGGGATGGCGCTGCAGGTAGACGCGCAGGCTCTCCAGCAGGCTGTCCAGCGCATCCCATTCGCCGAGTTCGTAGAAGGCCTTTAGCTGCAGGGTCTTGGCGCCGAAGTAGAGGAAGGGCTGCCGGGCTTCCACGGTAGCCAGCAATTGCAGGGTTTCGGCCAGGCGGCCCTGCTCGTAGGCCAGCTTGGCGGCTGCGTAAGAGGGGAGGGATTCCTGAAACTCCGGCCGCAGGAATCGGGCCCGTTCCCGGATGAATTGTTCTACCCAGTCAAACCGCCGTAGCTTGAGCCCCAGAGACACAATATTGCCGAAGGTGCTTTCCGGGATGTGCCCGTCTTCCAGCAGGTATCCCTGCTCCAGGCTCTGCTCGTAGAGGGTGAACGCTTCCAGGGCAAACCCCTCCGTTCCCCGGTTGAGGGCCCGGATGCAGTAGTTGATCGCCAGCAGGTACAGGTCGCGGACCTCCTGCCGGGGGAAGCCCTGCCGATGGGCCTCCATAGCCCGGCGCAGGCGCTGAAAGGCTGCTTTGTCGCCCCCGCGCACGACCGCCCGGTAGCAGGCGTGGTACACCTCTATTGCCGGCACGCAAAGCAGGGCAGGCCGCGACTCCAGTTGTTGCTCTATCGCTTCCAGGAAATGAATATCGTAAGATTCCTGGCTGGCGATGCGGCGGCTGTGCGCCAGGCAGGCCTGCCTGAGCTTTTCGGCGATGAAAAATTCGTCCAGGCGGTCGCTCATCGCCTGCAGGTTGGTAGGCGCCTGCCGGTTGTGGCTGGCGATGTAGTCGTAGTACTCCTGCTCCAGGTCGTAGGCGCGGTAGAGCAGGTGGGCGGTGTGTTGCCCATGGTTGTCAAGCAGGGCGCGGGCCTGCGCCATGCTGCGCCGGAAGAGGCGCGCTTTGCGGCGGCGGCGCAGGCTGCGCAACAGGAAGGGGTACTTGTCCAGGTCATTTTCCTGCAGTTCCTGCCATACCATAAAGCCTTCCACCAGTTTGGCAAACCGGCTCAGCAGCAGGTACCAGTCGCGGCTCAGATAGGGCTTGCCCGGTACCACCTGCCGGAAAACCTTTTCTTTATCTAATTTTTCATGCCGGTTCTCCCGCCACCAGGCCAGCAGGCGCGACATCTCCGGCCGGCGGTTGAAAGCCGGGCCGGCGAGGAACAGGTCCAGCTGGTTTAGCTCTGTGGGGGATAAAATCCGGAGCAGTTGAAAGGCGATTGGTGTTTTCAAAAATTAGAAAATTAATTTTAAGTATTTGATTAGCAAGTACTTGTAATTTTTATCGATGTATAAATATAGAAAAATGTTCTTGTGCCCCGGCAGGATTTGCCTCATTTTAGCAGCATGAAAACATTTACCATGAAGCATATTTTTTTGGCGGCTATTTTCGGGGCAGTGCTGACGCTGCCTGTACAGGGGCAACTGGAGCGCGATTCCGTAAAGGTCATCCTGGAGGTGCAGGAGTTGCGGGAGGTCAAAGCCGCTGACCTCGATGGAGACGGCGATGCGGACCTCATCGGTTCCCGCCTGGGCTGGGACGGCCATCTTGCCTTTTTTGAGAACACCGACGGGCAGGGTGCCCTGGCCTGGCCGCAGGTGTTCGGAGATTCCACCTGGGAAGAAACGGCTACTTCATTTTATATGCACTTCGAGCTGGGCGATATGGACAACGACGGGGATTTGGATATCGTGGACGGCCGCCGCGCCCGGCAGGCCTTTCCCTACCGGGAAAACGACGGCCAGGGCCATTTCAGCCTCATCGGCCCGCAGGCACCTTCCGCCAACTGGGTGCGCGACTACGACCCTTTCCGGGTGGGCGACCTGGACGGCAACGGCTGGCAGGACGTGCTGCACTTCAATGTCAGCAACCGCCGCCTGTATGTCAACTGGAATCCGGGGGCGGGGCAGCCGTTCTCTTACGAAATGGCCGGCTTTTTTGACTTCCTGGATTTCAGCGAATTCCGGGGGCTGGAGCTGTGCGATTACGACCTCGACGGCGACCTGGACGTGCTGTTGATCTCCACCGGCCAGTTCGATCCGGACGGCCAGAAAGTCCTTTTGCTGGAGGTGCTCCGACAGGAAGCCGGAAGCTTCTCCCGGCAGAACAGCGTTGTCCTGGAATATTATACAGATTACCCCGATTACCTTACGGAAACTTCCGTGGCGGACTTCGACCAGGATGGTTTCCCCGACCTGGCGCTGAGCAAAAAAAACCTGCAACCGTCCGCGCAGCAGGGCATGATGCTGGTACGCAATGCCGGCGGCACATCCCAGTTTTCCCTGGAGGCAGAATGGCCGGATTACGCCTCTCATACCCTGGCGGATGTCGATGCGGATGGCGACCAGGATATCCTGGCTTTGAAACGTACGGTTTCTCCCGGAAATGGCGATTTGTACACCTGTGAATGGCTGGAGAACAATGGCAGTTTTGACCTCACCCCACACCCGGTCGATTCCATCTATGCCGGTTTCCAACTCACTGTCGGCGACCTGAACGGCGACGGCCGCCCCGACCTGCTATCCTCCCGCCTGGACGGCGCCGGCCTGGACCTCACCCGCGACAATTCGCAGGTATTCTGCCGGTTTGCTTTGGATAATGCCGGCAACTACACCCCGCCCTCCCCGCTGACTGATGCCTTCAGTTACATCAGAGACTTCACCGCCCGGGACTGGAACGGCGACGGCCTGCCCGATATCCTGCTGGCGGCGGAAAGCGGCCTGCGGTGGATCGAAAACCTGTCGGGTGGAAATGCTTTCTCAGTGCCCCGGCATATATGGAGGGCCCCCGGCAGTTTAGGGCATTTCCAGTTCACTGCTTTGAATGGCGACGGCCTGCCGGACGGCGTGGGCACCCTGCCCGATGACGGGTGGACGCCTTTCCAGCTCTTTGCCTGGCTGGGAGACACCTTAAGCGGCGCAGGGACTGTTATTAACTTCCCGGGCCTGGGGCTGCAGTTTGCCGGCCATTTCGCCACCGGCCGCCTGGACGGAGATGCCGATGAGGACATCGTTGCCGCCACAACCGATGGGGAACTGGCCCTGGCCTGGAATGAGCTGGATGCCGGCGGAGGATTTGCCGTGGCGCCTGTTTCCATTCCATTGCCGGTGGAACTGCCCTTCCTGAGGGAATTGCTGGTGGCCGACCTGAACCAGGACGGAGCGGGCGACCTGCTGCTGCGCACTTCCGGCCCTACGTATTACGCCCTGCACCGCGACGGCAACGGGGCCTTTGAAGATTGGGCGGCCATTCCCGGAATGGACGATGCCATCAGCCTCTTCGCCGGCGATTACAACCAGGATGGGCGGCTGGACGTGCGGGGCCATTTTTATTACGACAACAGTATAGGATACTTCATGGCGATGGCCAGCTTTGATACGCTGAGCCAAAGCTTCTCCGCGCCGGTGTTGCTGGGAGAAGCTCGCAGTTATTACGGCCAGGAAGAGGCCTTGCTCAACGGGGATCCCATCCCCGACCTCGTTACCGGCCAGGGCTTTGCGCTCAATATTGGCAACAGCGGCTATTTCACGCAGCCTTTCCTTCCGGCGCCTTTTTCCGGTTCCCTGCCCGGCGGCCTGTACCTTCTGCCCGAGCGGGGGGACCTCAACGGCGATGGCCGGGAGGAACTGATCACCGGTACCCAAAGCATTATTGCCTATGGCCTGGATTTTCTGCAAGGCAGCGCTGTGGACGGCCTGGTGTTGTGGGACACCACTGCCAACTGTACTTTCGATTCCCTGAATCCTTCCCTGCCCGGCGCCCGGCTGGTGCTCAACAGCGGGACTTCGGAACAATTAACGTCAACCAATCCCGACGGCCACTACGGGTTCTATCTGCCCGATGCCCCGCAGCACGAGCTCTCCGCCGTCCCCCCGAGCGATTACTGGGATCTCTGCCCGGCCGATACTATCCTTTCCGGCGATGGCCCGCATACCGTCCACTTTGCCGCATCCGCCAACACCTCCTGTCCGCTGATGGAGCTGAATCTGAGCATCAGCCCCATCCGGCAGTGTTTCCCGTCGACGGTGAGCATGGCTTACCGCAACACGGGGACTGTCCCGGCGGCGCCGGTTACCGTGACGCTCACTTTTGATCCGCGCATGGCGCCCCTGCAGTCCGACCCGCCCTGGACAAGCGTTACCGATACCAGCCTCGTTTTCGAGTTTGCGGCGGTTGGAGTCGGAGAGGAGGGGCAGATCGTGGCCGAAATGGAACCCGACTGCCAGAACCTGCCGCTGGGCGAGGTATTGTGTTATAATGCCCGCATTGCCCCCGACACGCTTTGCAGCCCCATGCTGGCCCAGTGGGACGGCGCCAGCCTGCGCGCCTCCTCTTCCTGCCAGGGCGACTCGGTGGCCTTCCGGGTCGAGAATACGGGCGCCGGCGCCATGGCTACCCCCGAAATTTACCAGCTCAACATCGTCAATGACGACATTGTGCTGCTGCAATCGGGCAGCCTGCAACTGGGCCCGGGAGAAGCGGACACCATCCGCGTGCCGGCGGATACGGAGGCTTTTTTATTTGAGGTAGAACAGCCGTCCGGCCATCCCAGCCCGGAACCCATCCGCCTGCTGGCTGCCGGCTGCCTGTCCCCTCTGGATACGGGGCTCCTGAATGCCTTCCCCGGCAGCAACGGCGACGGCTTTGCGGTGGAGCGCTGCGGCCCGGTGATCGGCCCGTACGACCCCAACATCAAGGTGGCCGTGCCGGAAGGTTATGGCGAAGAGCGCTTCATCGCTGCCGGCCAGCCCATTCAATACACCGTCCATTTCCAGAACGTGGGGACGGATATGGCGCGTACCGTCACCATCCGGGACCAGCTTTCTCCGCAGCTGTCGCTGGCGAGCTTCCGGGCAGGCCCGGCTTCTCATGCCCACGAGTGGATCATCCTGCCGGACCGCACCCTGGCCGTTACCTTCCGGGATATCAACCTGCCGGACAGCACCAGCAATGAGCCCGGAAGCCATGGATTCTTCTCTTATTCCATCCGCCCGGTGGAAGGTGTTCTGCCATTCACCCGCATCGAGAACGAAGCGGCGATTTATTTCGATTTCAACCCGCCCATTATCACCAACCGGACGGAGCACCTCATCGAAAAACCGAGGGTCGCCGCAGCGGTTTATGTCACCCTCTGCCCCGGCAGCCTTTACCTGGGCCAGGCGGTGGGGCAGGACACCATCCTTCGGCAGCTGTTTGAAATGCCGGAGCAGGACAGCGTCATCTGGCACCACGTCAATGTGCTTACCGTGGAAGACACCACAGTGGTGGCCGTCACCCTGGACGGGCCCGGGGAGTGGCAGGGCATTTCCATTGGGCAGGATACCCTGATCACCGTCACGCTGGAGAGCGCCCTGGGCTGCGACAGCATCGTGCGGTACCACATCGCCCTGCTCACCGGCCTGAACGATCCCTTATGGGCGGAAGGCATCCGGCTTTCGCCCAACCCGGCGACTGATTTTGTTCGGCTTTCCTGGCGGCGGCTTCCCGCCGGGCGGGGCAGGGTGCGCATCTTTCAT
Source organism: Phaeodactylibacter sp. (assembly GCA_024102975.1). Taxonomy (GTDB): domain Bacteria; phylum Bacteroidota; class Bacteroidia; order Chitinophagales; family Saprospiraceae; genus JACJXW01. The sequence goes on from JAGFJD010000616.1 coordinate 7,282, forward strand.
TCCACCGGGCAGCTGGTGGCGGAGCAGGCCGTCCTGCCTGGTGCAGGGGCTGTGAAGTGGCAGGCCAGCCATTGGCCTTCCGGCATCTACTGGGCAGAGCTGGAGGTTGGCGGGCAGCGGGTACGGCGGCGGTTTGTGGTGGAGTAGGAGTAGGCGGTTTGCATTTGGCTGTTCGCTATTCGCAGCTCGCTGCCTCACCCCCTCTCCCCCTCACCCCCTGCCTGCCCCCTCATCCGCTTCATCCCGTAGTGCACCGCGATCATCACCGCCAGGCCGATCAGGTAAGCGGTGATGGCCATCAGCCATTCGTATTGGTCGCGGGAGAGGGCTTCCCGTTTGGCGGCCAGCCCCCAGAGGTTGACCAGCCCTTTTTTGACGAAAAATTTGGAGACCAGGGAGGAGGCGGCCAGCCCGGCCAGGTAGCCGGCGGCCAGGTTGAGGGCCTCGTCGGCCAGGAAGGAGGTGAATCTGGACATGTTGTTTTTTGGAGGGAAAGCTACGGGGTTTTTGGGAGAGTGTCGATCTGTTTGTTCTGGATTTCCGGAAGCGGGATGGTACAATTTTCTGTGAAGTGCCAAAAGCTTGTAGCCGAAGACACCAGGGCTCAAAGATTCACAAAGCTTAGGGCTTAGAGCACTGAGGCCAACACAGAGTAAACGGAGTTTTTTCCATTGATAATCAGGTCTCTGTGTGGCTCTGTGTCTTCCCTGCCTGCAAGGCCGCGCCTCGCGGCAGGCAGGTCGGCGTACTCTGTGTCCAGAATATAATTCCCCCCAAAAACACCACAACACCACAACACCACAACACCACAACACCTAAA
>JAGFJD010000657.1 GCA_024102975.1 Phaeodactylibacter sp.
TCGCCTTTGTTTTAGTTAGTGTATACACTTTTTTTGATGCCAAACGTCTTCTATTCTGTTCACAATCAGCTATTTAAGAGCTGAAAAAAAGAGTAAAATTTCGTTTTCCGTAGTAAACTCACGCTAGTAAGGTATAAGCATGTACGCTTTTATATGAGCTTGCTTTTTGGGAAAAGAAATTTATAATACCCTCTACGTCATTATCAACATATTGCAGGTTCATCGCCGAGTTGTTGTAATTAGAAGTGCCGAGGGCAATGAGATGGAGATTGGGTTGGCGCTCCGAAGCGTTGCAGGTAATATAGGCGTTATCTTTGAGAGATTCGGCACCGCCCTGGTTGAGGGCGGATACCTGGATTTTGTTTTCGCCCCGGGAAAGAGGAATATGCAAAGTGGAGGCATATTCCTGCGTGTTTTGGCTGCGAAGGCTAATGCCGTCAACGCCATAGATGGGAACATCATTCACATAGACATTGAGGCGGTCTAGATACGTCAGGCTATCCAAAGCATGAATTTGTAGCGAGATGGTTGGATTATGAGTAGATACAGGGATATCCTGGCGATTCAAAATCTGACAGCTGGGCAGATGAAAATCGTCGCTGAACATCTCTTCTGTAAAGCCATATTTTTCAAGCCTTTTGTGATAGGCCCTTCGATAGGCCTCGACTCGGGACGTGTCAAAAAATGGCAGGTTTTGCAAGATCAGATCGGGCCGGTTTAGCCGCAGGTCAAATTGTTCGAATGAGTACATTTTTCCTCCATAGGCAATGGCCAGGGCTTTATGGCCATACTTCGAACTCCAATAGTAATAGTCATCAGGCAAATAGTAGATATATTCCTTGCTAAAGGGAATCGAGAGTAAATGTAGCTGCCTTTTTGTCTTAAGGTTCCAGAAAATGATCTGAGCATCATGCCCCGAACTAATAAGAAAAGTGCCGTCTGGAGTATATTCGACAGTTCGGATCAGGTTTTCATGCCCAACCAATTGATCCTGCATTTCCCAGCTTGACGTTTCCCATATGTTTAACTCTCCCCGCCCTCCAAGCACATCTCCTCCACCCGACGCCAGGTATTTTCCATCCGGGCTAAACGCCAGGCTGTGAACCAAGTGGTCATGCCCGGTTAGTACCTGTAACAGGTCTCCCGTTTGCGCATCATAAACCTTAAGGTCTTTCTGGCCGATTTGATTGATCAAGCCTTCTGAAGCTACTACGTATTGGCCATCGGGTGAAAAAGTGGCGGCGTAAATACCCATACTAGCTTTGGGGAAACGCACCTGCTCAAGATTGTTCTTCCAATCCCAGATCGATAGAAGGTTGTGCCATTGTAATAAATATCCACCTGTAGCTATTAATAGCGATTGGCCATCGGGGCTGAATTCTACCGATTGGACAAGCATTCCAGGTTTTGTAGAAAACACTTCTTGGCCGTCTTTTATTCTAACTACTTTTACCGTCATGTCCCATGCTCCGGTTGCTATATATTCACCGCTTGGGTCAAGGTCAATGCTGGCAATAGGCCTCTCATGTACAGAGTATGTAATTGGGAGTTGCTTTGATTCTTTTAAATTCATAATGCTAAGCTTCCCATTCCCGTAGCCACCGCTAATTTGGTTGCTTTTAGCATCGAATGCTATGTCATTAATGTTGGACGGGCAAGAAATTTGATGATCCAATAAGCCGGAAGATAAGTTCCATGCCCTTACCCTGTTATCTTGCCCGCCAGAAATTAGAAAACTGCTGTCAGCGCTTACTTTCAAGCTATGGATTCGGCTAGAACGGGAAACCAGGGAATTTAAGAATTGTTGATTGGCTATATTAAGCAGCAGGATGTTCTGCCTATTATATATTCCCGCAATGAGCCCTCTCTTCTTCCCTACGCAGAGCGCCGACAATGTGCTTTTCAGCCTTTTTTCTTTAAAACCCTGGCCAACCTCCCAAATAATAAGCAAACTGTCGCTTCGGGCACCAAGAAGTAAGCTGCCATAATCTGCAAAAACCAATTGCGCTGCCACGGCCTGCGGAATTTCCTTTTCTTTACTCCAATGTGTCAACGACCATATTTCTGTAATACTGTCGGCCCGGCTGATAGCAAGCAAATTGTTTTCCTGGCTGATCGCTACGGAGAGGATTTTTTCGCCTGCAACGATGGAATCTGATGGCTCTTTGTCCTCCATATTCCAAAACTTGATAACCTTCTCATCTCCTACAGTAATCAACTCCTTCTTGGCTGAGTACCAAAGTAGCGTGCTTAAATTATGTTTATGTGCAGAAATGGTATCCTTAAACTTTTGTTTTTTGCAATCCCAAACTTGGATTTTTCCCCGGCCACCCCCAATAAATAGTTGATTGCCTTCAGCATCATAGGTCATGGAAGTACCCCCTCCAAAAGGCATTTTCATTTGTTTGATCACCTCTCCTGTACCGAGATTCCAAATGTTCAACTTGGCATCTCTGCTCAGCGAGGCAAATTCTCCTTTGCTGGGATGGGAGGCTAAAGCCATAATATCATCTTCATGCCCCCAGAACTTCCTCACCTCTAAACCAGATGAGACTTCCCATTGGATGATGCTATTGTCATTACCCCCGGAAAGCAAGTACTGCTCATCGTAAGTAAAGACCATGGAATTTATAGGGTCGGAATGCCCGGACTGAACTACGATTCGCGGCCTTTGTGCGGGTAGTAATTTAAGAGCGGCTAGGCAGATGACACATAAAATATGATAGCGCATATTACATGATTTAAATTGCTTTAAGTAATTTGTCAAGGAAATAAAATGACATTTGCCTCCCAGCCTCCCAGCCTCCTGAAGGAGTAGCTGCCACCCGCAATTTAACCAATATTGGTATTTGTGGGATGGGGTTCTCCCTTTACGAAATCAGAGGGCAGCGTGGGCTATGTTATTGAACTTAATTGACAATCACCTCCCATACTCGTACTTCCCCATCCCCTCCCCCCGTCGCTACCCACCGCCCGTCCGGGCTGAAAGCGATGGCAGGTACGCTGGCTTCCCCCAAATGCATCATCGTCTGCACCTCCTGCCCTTCTACCGAAAACACCTTGGCCAGCCCGCCGTCCGCCGCCAGAGCGATCAATTTTCCATCCGGGGAGAAAGCTACGGCGTTGACCGACTGCCCGCCGGTTTTGCCTTTGACGTTCACTGCAAAGTCCCGGATTTTTTCCCCTTCTACCGACCAAAGGATGGCGCGGTTGTCCCAGCCGCCAGACAGGAAGCGCCGCCCGTCCGGGCTGAAAGCAACGCTGCTTACCCGGTTGCTGTGCCCGGCAAAGCGGCGCAACAGCTCACCCTGCCGGCTGAACAAGCGGAGCGTGTCGTCAAAACAGGCGGTCAATATGGTTTGCCCGTCCGGAGAAAAGGCAACGGCGCTGACGAGGCCGCCATGGCCTTCAAAAA
>JAGFJD010000661.1 GCA_024102975.1 Phaeodactylibacter sp.
CGTAGAAGCCGGTGGCCACGATAACGGAGTGGGCTTCGTACCGCTTTTTTTCCGACTGGACCCGGTACAGCCCGTTTGCCTGCCGGCTCATGCCCGAAACGGCCTCGTAGGTGCGCACGTTAAGGCCGAAGCTCTGCTGCAGGCGGCGGTAATACTCCAGCGCTTCCCGGCGGGTGGGTTTTTCACCGTGGGAGATGAAGGGTGTATTGCCGATTTCCAGCAGTTTAGAGGTTGAAAAAAAGGTCATGTTTACCGGAAAGTTGTAGATGGAGTTGGCCAACACGCCTTTTTCCAGCACCAGATAACGGAGGCCGGCCTTCCCGGCGGCGATGGCGCAGTTCAGGCCGGTGGGGCCGCCTCCAATGATGATCAGGTCGTAGGTTTCCATAACTGAGTTTTGCTTTAGAAGCTGAAAACACAGAAGGAACAAATAACAACGGCAGGAGGTTTGCGCTTAGGGCCGGACATATAGTTGTTTAATGATCGCAGAGAACAGGCTTTCCGGCCGGATGGGCTTGACGATATAATCGTTGATCCCTACCATAAAACACCGTTCCTGTTCCTGTTTGGACTCTTTGGCGGTCAGTGCGATGATGGGAATGCCGGATTCGTTGCGGATCCTGATCGTCGCTTCGATCCCGTCGAGGATGGGCATTTGAAGGTCCATCAGGATGATGTCGTAATCATTACGGGCAGCTTTTTCGCAAGCCTCCTGCCCGTTCTGGGCCACGTCGACCCGAACCATATCAGACCAGCCCATCAGCATTCGCCTGGTGGCCAGCCGGTGCAGGTCATGGTCTTCCACCAGGAGGATGTTTACCGGTTTTTCCAGGGAATCCGGTATCGGGTTTTCTTTAAATTCGGGGATGCGGATCGGGAGTTCGGCTTTCAGTACTACGACATTTCCATTTTTCTGGCTGGCCTCCAGGCAGCCATCCATGGCTTTGATCAACCGGGAGGAGATGATAATGGGCAGGAAAGCCCGGCTGTAGGCGCCTTCCTCCTGCGCTGCCCGCAGGATATCCTGCGCAGTCATGGAATGGCTCGTAAAGGAAATGGTAAAAGCGAGGGAAGAGAAGGAGTGCCGGCTGCCCCTGGGCTGGGCGTTGAACGCGATCACCTGGCGGGGTTCGCCGCTGCGGATCGCGATCTCCAAAAGGTTGTATATAACCTGGGAGAACTTCTGGCCATCGGTAATGATAACGGCGGGCAGGTCCTCCGACAAAGTGAAGGCGACCGACAGGCCCGCCTGGTCGCTCCTGATTCTGGAGACGTTTTTCAGTATTTGGAAAGCTTCATCCAGGACCAGTTCCATGTCTTTCAGTTCCACCTTGTCTTCTTTCAGGATGGAGAGGTTGAGCCAGTTGTTCAGGGCGAAAGAAAGGTCGTCGAGCGAGGATTTCAGCCCGTCGGTGAAATCTTTTTGTTGTTTGGACAGCGGGCTGTTTTCCAGCAAATACAAAAAGTTGACCATGGATGCTATCGGTGTGCGGATATTGAAATTGAACTCGGCGAACAGGTCTTCTTCTATGGCAACAGGCGGAGGGCCGGCCGGTTGGGAGGGCGGGCTTCCCTCGCCGCGCTCTCTTTTCAGCTCCGTGACATCCTGGATGCCGCCGATCAGCAAAATGCGGTTGGATTGTTCATCATAGCTGACCTGGGCTTTGACCTGAAGATACCGGACCATCGTATTTTCAACGACGATCCGGTGTTCCATATGGTGGGCCAGGCCATCCTTTATAGCCTCTTCGAAGAAAGCTTCTACTTTTTCCCGGTCTTCGACATGGACGTATTTGATGTAATCCGACAGGGTGGGCTCGAAGCTGAAGGGGGCGAAACCCAGAAAGCGGAAGATCTCCTCGTCCCACCGCATTGCATTGTTGACGATGTCCATCTCCCATTTGCCAAAACGGGCGATCTGATGGGCCAGTTGGTTGCGCCGTTCACTATGGCTGAGCTCTTTGGCCTTCTCCTGCAGCTTGGCCTGGGTTTCAAAGCGTTGCAGGGAGTACCGGATAGTCCGGGCCAGGCTCCGCGAATCAAAATCGCCTTTGACCAGGAAGTCCTGGGCGCCGGCGCGGACAGACTGTATGCCCATGATTTCGTTTTTGAAGCCGGTGAGGACGATGACCGGGATATCCGGAGCTTTTTCTCTGAAGACCTGCAGGGTACGAAACCCTTCGACATCGCCCAGCTTGAGGTCGAGCAGCACCAGGTCTACGGCGTGTTCCTTCAGGAATTCCAGGCCGGAGCTCAGTGACTCTGATTTGAATAAGGTATGCTTCATCGCAGCATCCTTGAGGTAGGCATCGATCAGCGCGATGTCCGCAGGGTTATCCTCGATGATCAGTATGTTTGTATTGTTCATATACTCCTTTGAGCTGGCCCGGCTTCATGGCCGCTTAACCTTCCGGGCCATGGCACCGCCCCTTCCCCTTGCCGGTCCGGGTTAGGCCACCACGGTTGGCAGGATGGCGGTAGAGAACCAAAACTCCTCTATTTTATGAATAATATCAAAAAAATTGTCGAAATCAATGGGTTTGTTGATAAAACAGTTGGCGTGGAGGTCATAGCATTTCAGGACATCGGCCCCGGCGTTGGAGGTTGTCAGCACAATAACCGGAATCCGTTTGAGCTGAGGGTCATTTTTGATCTCTTGCAGGACTTCCCTCCCGTCCCATTTGGGCAGGTTGAGGTCCAGCAGGATCAGGTCGGGCGTTGGTTTTTCGGTATAGGCGTCCTGCCTGCGCAGAAATTTCAGGGCTTCAATACCATCGGTAGCGACTTCCAGCACGATGGATTTTTTCCCTTCTTTAAGGGCTTCCTGGGTCAGGCGGACGTCTCCGGGGTTGTCTTCGATCAGTAAAATGACGTAGGGGCGGGTCCTGTTTATCATCTTTATCTGGAATTATAATAAATTTATTGAGGAAAATGTTTATGGCTTCACAGAGCGGGGATATTAAAGCTTTAGTGCAGAATTGCCTGTCCTGAAGTTGTATGTGGCGATGCTCTGAAAGTAAAAATACGGATTTTTTAAGGATTACTTTGCCTTTTGATCAGCGGTAATTTTCTGAACCGGGGTGATAGATTGAAATCTTTAGGCCGGACTGCCTATATTTGCCCAAATTCAACCCTATGCATACCATTGAAGAGCTTCGCGATATTTTTGAAGCCTATACAGAAAGCCATCCTTTTGACAGAGAACCGCAGGAGCTGTACGCTCCGATGGCTTACATCATGGGCATGGGCGGCAAACGCCTGCGCCCGCTGCTTGCTCTCATGGGGGCGCAGCTTTTCGGGGATGCGGTGCATGGCGCTTTGCCGGTGGCGATGGCGGTCGAAGTGTTCCACAATTTCAGCCTGGTACACGACGACATCATGGACGAGGCGCCGCTGCGCCGGGGCCAGGCTACCGTTCACCAAAAATACGGAGCCAATGCCGGCATCCTCTCCGGAGACGCCATGCTGATCTACGCCTATGAATTCCTTCGCCAGGTGGACAACCAGGCGGCAATCCCCCGCTTGCTCCGGGAGTTCAACCGCGTTGCTGTCGAGGTGTGCGAGGGCCAGCAATACGATATGAACTTCGAACGCCGCCAGGACGTAACGATCGAAGAATACCTCCGGATGATAGAGCTGAAAACCGCCGCCCTTATCGAGGGCAGCCTGGTCATGGGTGCCGTGGCCGCCGGCGCCCCGGAGCCGGACCTGAAAGAACTGGCCGTTTTCGGTCGCAACATCGGCCTGTGTTTCCAACTTCAGGATGACATCCTGGACACCTTCGGCGACCCCGAAAAGTTCGGTAAAAAGGCTGGGGGCGACATTGTCCAGAACAAAAAGACCTTCCTCATCCTGAAAGCCCAGGAACTCGCCCGGGGGGAAACCCGTTCGGAACTGGCCCGCCTCATGTCTTCCAATCCCGAAGACGAACGCCAAAAGGTCAGGGACGTTACAGAAATACTGGAGCAACTGAAAATCCGGGAATGGGCAGAACAAATGAAGGAGGAAATCCAAAACACCGCCATAGCCGCTCTGGGCAAAGTTGCTGTGCCGGATAACCGAAAAACTCCGCTCCGGGATATGGCCATGCGCCTGATCCGGCGGGAGTCGTGATAGGCCATGAAGGAATGATGGATTGAACCAGGAGCTTTGCCCAATCATTCCATCATTCCATAAAAAAAGGAGCAACCACCGAAGCGGTTACCCCTCACACTATGAAACACTATATGTTGAAATCCATTGATTTGGCAATCAATTCAAATGGAAAAAGGCAGTACTCGCCCTCGCAGGATATAGACATGGGAAGAAAAAGAATGAGAAGAAGTGCGTACAATATACAAAAAAGTCAATATAAAGGTAGGAAGTAATTTTTTAAATTACAAGCATCTTAGGAACTGGCTGATAATAAGTTTCCGATTTGAACGAGGGTGTTTTCGCCGCTGCCTAGGCGCGACGAGGGAGCATAGCCGGGGCTCTGTGACTAAGGAGCAACGACGGCAGCGGCGAAAAGACGCCGTACAAACGAGGAAGTTATTATCAGCCAGTTCCTTACCCGGCTTTATCCAATGGCGTTTATTTTGGGGCGGCGCTGAAAAAGATTTTGCCGTTCCACCAATCTTTTTCGATGACGCTGTCGTACTTCCTGTAAAAATTCAGGGCGGGTTCGTTCCAGTCCAGTACCTGCCATTTCACCAGGCGGCATTCCTTCCGGCGGGCCTCCTCCAGGAAAGCTTCGAACAGTGCCCTGCCGACACCCTGGCCCCGGCAGCCTTCTTCGACCACGAAATCCTCCAGGTACAGCATCCTGCCTTTCCAGGTAGAATAGGCCGTGTAGTAGAGGGCCATGCCGATTACTTTGCCTCCGGCTTCCGCCACCAGCGTCTCAAAATAACCGGCGTCGAAATCCCGCCGGTAATCTTCGACCGATGCCGTGAACTCCTGCTCGGCCCGTTCGTATACAGCCAGCTCCCGGACCAGGGCGTGGACGGCGGGCAGGTCCGCCGGCTCACCCGGGCGGACGGTTAAGGTTTTTTCTTCCATGGTTGTGAATTGGCTTTTGATCCCCGGACACACTACCGCTGAATGTCGAAAGTTTCGAACCCCATTGGCGGAGCTTCTTCCACGTCCACCTGTTCTACCCGCGCCATTTCGGGGCCTTCTTTACACCATTGAACGAACGCCTGGAGGAGGGGTTCTTCGCCCTCTGCTTCGGCGTATACACTTCCGTCGGGCTCGTTGCGGACAAAGCCGCGGAGGCCCAGTTCCACCGCTTTCCGGCGGGCCGAGACCCGGTACCATACGCCCTGAACCTGCCCCCGTATCCGAAGGTTGTAGCGCTTCATCGTTTTGGAGGAAAGATAAAAAATAATCTTTCCCCGACCAATTCCATCGCCTCCGGGGAAAATGAAAAATTGGCTACTGGTTCAAACCGGCAGGTGCCGTCAATAACCAATAACCAATTTAACCAAAATCTCCGCCAACGGTTTTTTTTAAATGTTCCTTAGATTTGCCGTCAGAGATGTTCGAAGGCAGGCTGTTCAAAAACGAGGCCAACCCTGAACACAGAACTTCGGACACGCTCTTTGCCGGCGGTGCCTTCGCCGCCGGGACATGCTCATTATCAAAAGAGAATAGTAATGAAAAGAACACTGTTTACGGTCTTTTTCCCCATCCTCCTGCTGAGCGCCTGCCAACAGCCGCCGGAAACGACAACTGCCGACACCATCCTGATCAACGGCAACATTTACACAATGGACAAAGACAACCCCCGCGCCGAGGCCCTCGCCATTAGTGGCGGGCGCATCCTGCTGGCCGGCACCAATGAGGAAGTGCAGGAGTTGCAGGGCGACAGCAGCAGGGTGATCGACCTGCAGGGGCGGTTCGCCATGCCGGGGTTTATCGAGGGGCACGGCCATTTTTCCGGCCTGGGCCAGAGCCTGATCCACCTGAATTTCCTGAAATCCCAAAGCTGGGAGGAGATCGTCCGGATGGTGGAGCAAGCAGCCCGGGAGGCAGCGCCCGGCGAGTGGATCACCGGCCGGGGCTGGCATCAGGAAAAGTGGGCGCAACCGCTTGAGCGGTCGGTGCTGGGGTATCCATACCACGACAAACTCAGTGCTGTTTCTGCCGACAACCCGGTGGTGCTGCGGCACGCCAGCGGCCACAGCCTGCTGGCCAACGCCCGCGCTATGGAGATGGCCGGCATCACTGCCGAAACGCCGGACCCCTTTGGCGGCGAGATCGTCCGCGATTCCCGCGGAGAGGCCATCGGCGTTTTCGAAGAGACGGCAATGGCGCTCATCATGGACGCCTACAGCGAATACCAGGCGACTCTCAGCCCGGAACAGAAGGAAAAGGAGTGGCTGCGAGGCATCAAACTGGCGGAGGAGGAATGCCTGCGAAAGGGCGTCACCTCCTTTCAGGATGCCGGCTCCTCCTTTTTGGAGATCGAACGGTATTCGGAACTGGCCGAAAAAGGCGAACTGGGCCTGCGCCTCTGGGCCATGATCAGCGGGCGGGAGGATGGCCTGGAAGAAAAAGCCGCCGGCTTTCCCCGTATCGGCATCGGCAACGGCTTCTTCACCGTGCGCGCCATCAAGGGATATATGGACGGCGCCCTCGGCGCTTTCGGCGCCTGGCTGCTGGCGCCCTACGCCGATAAGCCGGACTCCTACGGTAAGAACACGACTTCTGTCGATACCCTGAAAAAATGGGCGGAGATCGCTTACGACAACGGCCTGCAGTATTGCGTACATGCCATTGGCGACCGCGGCAACCGGGAAGTGCTGGATATTTTTGAGGAACAGTTTCAACGAGACCCCGCCCGGAAAGGCCTGCGCTGGCGCGTCGAACACGCCCAACACCTGGACACGGCGGACATCCCCCGGTTCAGGGAGATGGAAGTCATCGCTTCCATGCAGGGGATACACTGCACTTCCGATGCGCCCTTTGTCGTCAAGCGGCTGGGAGAAGAGCGCGCCCGCCTTGGCGCTTATCCCTGGCGCTCGTTGCTGGATAACGGCGTCGTCATCGCCAACGGAACCGACGCGCCTGTTGAGGATGTCGACCCCATCGAGTGCTTCTACGCCTCCGTCACCCGCAAACGCGCCGACAACGGCCTGGAATTTTTCCCGGAACAGCGCATGACACGGGAGGAGGCCCTTTACTCCTATACCCTGGGCAACGCCTTTGCCGCCTTCGAGGAAAAGGACAAAGGGTCGCTGGAAAAAGGGAAAATGGCGGACATCGTGGTCCTGTCCAACGACCTCTCCTCCTGCTCCGACGAGGAAATCCTGGAAACGGAGGTGCTGATGACTATGGTGGACGGGAAGGTGAAGTATGAAAAGGAATGAAGAATACTACTGGAGGTTGAGAGCATGTTTGGAGGTAGTCATTTTGGCTGTAAATGCCAGCTTTTGGAATCCCGACCCTGCGGGTGCGGGACAGGCTCTCACTTTGCCATTTTTCCGCCCCGTAGCGCTGCTATGGGGCGGAAAAATGCCCCCGACGACTAACGTGTCGGGATCAAAG
>JAGFJD010000649.1 GCA_024102975.1 Phaeodactylibacter sp.
AAAAATTAAACAGGGGGTTTGCCGTGATAGTCGACAGGCGAACTTTCTTCGCCCGCTGAAGCATAGCGTAAGCGGGAGTCGCCAGCCGACATCACATCCCCTTATTAATATTTGAAACTCAATAAAGCGGCCGTCCAAAAAAGAACAACAACCATGGAAGCATACATCGTAAAGGCCTACCGCTCGGCCGTAGGCAAAGCCAAAAAAGGCGGATTCCGCAACTACCGCTCCGACGACCTGGCCGTCGACATCATCCGCCACCTGCTGGCCCAAACGCCGGAGCTGGACCCCAAACTGGTCGACGACGTCATCGTCGGCTGCGCCAACCCGGAAGGAGAACAGGGCCTGCAGATCGGCCGCCAGATTTCCATGCGGGCCCTGGGCAAGGAAGTGCCGGGCATGACCGTCAACCGCTACTGTGCCTCCGGCCTGGAAACCATCTCCATCGCCGTGGCCAAGATCAAAGCGGGCATGGGGCAAATCTACGTCGCCGGCGGCGCCGAGAACATGAGCGCCATCCCCATGACCGGCTACAAGCTGGCGCCCAGCTACAAGGTGGCTTCTTCTACGCCCAACTACCTGGCCAGCATGGGCCTGACCGCCGAGGCGGTGGCTAAAAAATACAACATCTCCCGGGAAGCCTCCGACGAGTTCGCCTATAACTCCCACCAGAAAGCTGCGGCTGCCATTGCGGGCGGCAAGTTTAAAGACGAGATCGTGCCGGTAACCGTAGAAGACGTTTATGTGAAAGACAACAAGCGCGTGAAGAGCGAGCACACCGTCGATACGGACGAGGGTGTGCGGGCGGACACCACCGTGGAAGTGCTGGCCAGGCTGCGGCCCGTCTTTGCCCAGGGCGGCATCGTCACCGCCGGCAACTCCTCTCAGACTTCCGACGGGGCGGCCTTCACCCTGGTGATGAGCGAAGAGATGGTCAAACAGCTGGGCCTGCAGCCTATCGCCCGCCTGGCGGCCTGCTCCGTCGGCGGCGTCGACCCCCTCTACATGGGCATCGGCCCCTGCGTGGCTATCCCCAAGGCCCTGAAACAAGCCGGCCTGAAGCTGGGAGACATTGATCTGATCGAGCTGAACGAGGCCTTCGCTGCCCAGGCGCTGGCCGTCATCCAGGAGGCCGGCCTGGACCCGGGCATCGTCAACGTCAACGGCGGGGCTATCGCCCTGGGCCACCCGCTGGGCTGTACCGGCGCCAAGCTGTCCACCCAGCTGTTCAACGAGCTGAAACGGCAGAATAAAAAGTATGGCATGGTGACCGCCTGCGTCGGCGGCGGGCAGGGAATTGCCGGCATCTACGAATTGCTGAACTAACCGGACGGGCCACTTTTAAGTGGCCCGTTTTTGAGACACGTTATGTCAGCAGGCAAGTTTGGGGTTGGACAAAAAAGCCGAAAACAGACAGTATTCACCCTGTGAAGTATAGCAGGCTACTTCACAGGGTGAACAGGATTTACAAGGTGTAGTGGCTTACGTCACATTGGCGTACATATCCTGAAAATCTTGTCAATCCTGTCAAGCTATACTTTTTTCACAACCCCTTGTCTGCTGACGCTACAAATCCATGACGATCCTCAAATTTTCTATCAGCTTTTCACGAGCCTGAGCAGGCAACTGGCCAAGTTTTTTCACCAGCCTTCGGTTATCTATAGCCCGAACCTGGTCAACCATAATATCGCTGTCTTTTTTTAAACCCGCTTCCCCTTTTTTAAGGTGAATTCTGAGAATGCCTGCCTCTGGGTGTACTTTTGAGGTGACCGGGCAAATGATGGTGGAGGGGTGGCCCGCTTTGTTGAGCAGATCGGTCTGTATTACTACAACCGGACGGACCTTTCCCGGCTCGGTTCCAAAGCGTGGACTAAGGTCTACTATCCATAATTCATACTGCTTACAGCTCATCTTCCAGCGATTCAAACTCGTGAAGCACGGCCATAGAATCTTCTCTGACTAGCTTTGATTCCTCTGCAAGCTGTTGTTCAATCCGCCTGCGCTTTTGATAGGCATTGTAAAAAGCCAAAGCCTCGTTGATATAGCTGTTGCGGCTTTGTTCGAGCCATTCCAGTACGCCTTGTGTTTCCTGGTATACTTCTTCGCTGAGCTTGAGTGATATGTTTTTCATAGCCTGTTTAGATATGCTACAAAGATATACTTTTCTTGTCTTACAGGCAATAGCAAATTGGACCCCGAGGACCTACCGCTTCACAAACCTCTCCACTCGCACGACCTGCCCCTCCCGCAGACACTGTAGATAATACACCCCTCCCGGCAAATCCCCCACCTCCACCAGCAGCGTCACCTCCCAACTTCGCCCGGCATGGCCGGCTACGTCGAGCGAAGCCGGCAGGCGGGTGGAAAAGCGCCGCCATTCCCGCCCTTGGGCGTCCAGGATACGGAAGTGGTGTTCGTCGCCTGCCGGGCCGGAGAAATACACCCGCAGCTCTTCGCTCACAGGGTTGGGGTAGAGCAGCAGCGTGCAGTCATCGGACGACTCAAAGTCGTCCGATGACTTTGGCCCCTCTACCCCGCTCACCAGCTCGCAGCCCGGCACCAGGCAGCCATACTCATCCACCTTCAGCAGCCAGCCCTGCTGGCGGGGGGCGTTGACGGTGTCGCGCACTT
>JAGFJD010000029.1 GCA_024102975.1 Phaeodactylibacter sp.
ATCGGAAGGCGCTACCAAGTGGAGCCTGCCGCTGAGCGCCGGGCGGGTTGGGGTACACCAGACAGCCTCGGAAAAAGCCTTGGAGCAGTGGGGGCAGCTATTGTCCCACCCAGAGTTGGGCTTGTCCCATGATCTGTCGTATGCTGCGGATCAGCGGCAGAAAGTCGAACGGTTTTTTTTCGCCGGGCTGCCGAACCAGAAAGGCCAGCAGGGTGGGCAGATCGGACGACTGGAGTTGCAGATCGGTTTTCTTTTCCAGCGCCTGCCACAGGTCGGCCAGCAGGATGAAGGCCAGCAGCTCGATCATCGTGGAGTAGGTATGGGCGATTTGCCGCAGGCGGCCGGGCCCTGGTTTGTCGTAGAACACGTGGTCTTCGATGCCCTTCTCTTTCGACATGAGCTTGCGCAACTGCTGGCTGACGGGGTGCGGCAGGCATTTCAGGATGGCCTTCTTTTTCTCGCCGGCGCTCCGCTCCAGGCCGAGTTCCTCCTGCGCTCTGATTTTCCGGACATCCTCGTCGTAAGGCGCCAGCGCTTCCAGGAGCTTTTCGATGAGCCGCTCGTTGGGCGTGTACGCAGCAGGCGGGGCGTAGGCGGCGAGGGGCAGTTTCCATTCCAGATCGCTTTCCTCCCGGAAGTATAGCCCCCAAAGCGGTTCCTCCGCCTGGCGATCATCTGCCCGCAAAGCAAAGCCCCTCGTTCTTTCCGCTTTCAGCGCCTGCCCGCTTGCCGTTTGCGCCGAGGCGATAGCATCCTGAAAGGCATCGCCGATCGAGCGGTGGCTGTCGGCCATAGCCTGGTAGAAGGTGATGGCGAATTGGGCGGCCGTATGGTCCTCCACCGGCGCGCTCGTAGCGATGACGGCCGGGACGCCCGCCGCCAGCAGCGCCTGTACCTGCCCTTTGGTGGAACAGCCGTTCAGTACGGCCAGTTTCAGGTTCGGGCAGCGCCCCAGCAGTTGGGCGATGCCGGCTGCATTGGCCCCGGCATCGTCCAGCAGGAGCCGGTCCTTTCCGGCATGGCCGCTGTAGTGGAAGACGGCTATGTCGTCCTGGAACAGCGCGAGGTATTCCGCAATCTTAGGGATGGTGGCGAACGAATCCCGGTGCAGGCGGAAGTGCCGTTCTGCCTCCCGGCGGGCCAGCATTTGATAGGCCCGGTCATCTTCCTCCTGCAGCGTCGGCAGGGGATGCTGCCGGGAGTTGGCGTAGGACAGGAAAAGGATTTGCATGGTTTGGGGTTTAAGAAGCTGTTGATAAATATAAAAAGTTCTTCATGCTATTTTACGCCATCTACCAGATATTTTCGAAAATCACATTGAACGAGCGTCCCGCAAAGAAGCCCCCGGCTGATCCTTCCTCCTGGCCTCACCCCCTCCCCTTCAACACCCTCCCCAGTTCCTCCCGCATCGCCGGCCGGCGCGGGTATTGCTGGATGAGCGAAGCGGCCAACTCGTCGATGGCGGCATGGCTGCCCTCAATGTCCTGTTTTACCTTTTTCATCAGCGCGGCGAGATTTTGGTACTGGCTCCTGTTGCCGGCCTTGTCGGCCATTGTTTCCAGTACGCTCAGGTAAAGCGCCAGTACTTCTTTCGGGTAGAGTCTGCCCAGGTAGGGGCGGACCAGCCCCAGGATGTGCTCGTTGGGATCCGGCGGGATGAGGTGCAGTAGCCTTTCCCATTGGCCCTCCGCGATATAGATGGGCGCCAGCCTGTTGAACAGTGCGTTTTCCAGGCTATCCCATGCGAATTTCCGGGGCTTGGCGGTTTCTGCGGCAATGCCGGCCTGAATATGCTGCTCAGTGACTTCCGGCCATTCCTCCGGAGAGAAGGAGTTCTTCCATTTCTGGTAGAATTCAGGGTTCATCCCCCTGTCGAAAGCGAACCTTTTGGCAAAGAACCGGAAGGTGACGAGGTCATTCTCCAGTTGCGCGATCCGAAGCAGCACTTCTTCCCATTGGCGCACCGTGCCGGGATGCCCTTTGCTTTCCGCAATCCCGATGCCTCCGGCTATGAGTTGTTTAGCCCGCAGGTAGTCTTTCCGGTCGCATTTGACTTTTTTTTGCATCATATGCCAGCATGCGCATCCCGCTGGGAAGCCAAGTTAGGAGAGGAGGATTTTTATTTCCTGAACCATTCTCTCAGGCCTCCTCAAACTCCGGGCAATCCACCCTTAAGTCCTGGGGGTGCAGCGGCATTTTCAGCAGGCCACAGTAATAGTGCTTCTTGTCGTCCCGGAAAAACCGGCACTTCAGGCAGGTGCGTTGTATGCTGATGAACCCCAGCTTTTGCAGGCTGGCGATCAGCTGCAGCAGTTCGCCGTAGAAGTTTTTTTTGCGCTCATCGCTCCATGCGCCGAAGGCCGGCAGCAGCCCGTTGGCGAAAGAGGCGGTTTCTTCCGCCAGTTTTTCGCCTTCAGCCGAAAGATGGATGGAAAAGCTGCGGGTATCTCCCGGGTCCGTTTCCTTGCCGATCAGCTCTTTTTTCAGCAAAGTGCGCACCGCTTCGCTGATGGTCGGCTTGGACAGGCTGAATTCCCGGGCAAGATAAGAGACCTTGCACTTTTCCGCTGAGTGAAATTTCAGGAAGATCAGCAACTGTATCTGCAAAGGACTCAGGCCGTGTTCCTTGCCCGCATTCCAGAGCGAAACCCGGAATACTTCGGCGATGCGTTCAAGGGCTACCACGATCTTGGCCTCTAGGCTGCCGGCCTGGGCCTGTGGGTCAAAGACGGATTTTTCCATGCAGTTTAACAGCTTTTCGGTACCGGAATGCCATCCAGGCTTATGATGCGGTCCATGCGTATCTGCTCGCCGGAGGGCAGGAGGAGGAATTCCTCGCCATCCTTCGTTTGGGTATCGCCCAGCCTTGTGTCAGTAGCAACAATTTGCCCTTCGGCGCCCCAGTATTCGAGCCTCACGGTTTTTCCCTGCACGATGGCCGCCTCGATGCGGTCGTAGAAGCCGCAATCGATGGGGATGTATTTTTCCGGAGGTAACATCAGGTAAAGATAAGGATTAGTTGGCGATCCTGGCAAAGGCGGCGGCGGAAAGCAAGGCGCCCCCATTCCGCCACTATTACAACTCCGTTAGCAGAGCCTGCAGGCGCTCCTCATCCCAGCCCCGGAAGTTTGCGAAGCGATGCTGTTCGCTTCGGGCGCGGATGTGCAGGATGAGCTGGGTGCGGGTTGGAGCCGGGGGCAACTGCTGCGGAATGTCTTCCATTTCCAGGATGTAATACCCATACCGGCTTATGCCGTCAAGTATGGCCGGCGAGGGCTCTTCGATGTGGCAGAACCGGCACTCCCTTGTGGAGAGTGTGCTGCTGCCCTCGCCGATGCTTTCCAGGTACTGCCGGCCGAAGGCGATCACCTCGGCCTCACTGTGCCTGCCATTCGGCACTATGATGTCGAAGTGGGCAGTGTCGCCGTTGGATTTTTTAACGTAGGAATCGAATACAGCTACTCTCATTGTCATATCAGAACTGGCCTTCGTGAACATAGGGGTAACACCACAGGAGCGTACTTAAAGTGACGGCTTTGAACCAGGCGTCGTGCATGGCGTCCACCTCCTCCCTGCTATGGCCTTTGTTGCCCAGGAAACCCCTGATGGTGGCCGTGATTGGGTAGATGAAGGCCGCCATGTAGCGAAAGTGGATGATGGGAACCGCCTGCACTCCATCGGTTTTGTTCTTTTTGGCGCTGTGGTGCCGCAGGGCGATCTCGTGCTGGTAGTCCAGCCAGGCCTGATCCCAGGGCCTGTGGCAGAGGTCAAGTATCCACTGGCCGAAGCGGGCCCGGACGGCGGCCAGGTATTCCGCGTTGGGCTCGCCATGGTGCGTGAAATAGTGCAGCAGGTGGGCGTTGCCGCCTACGAAACCGTACCAGAGATCCAGGACGGCATCGGTTTGATCGCGCAGCACTTCCCCTGCCTTGCGCAGGTTGGTCTCGTCGGCCTCGCTCCAGAGCACCGTTTTTTTGAGCAGTTCCAGCTCCTGCAGGCTTACCGGCGACCGGGCCAGCCCGGCATTTCCGTAATCGTAACCTTTAATTGTTGACATGGCCGTGTGTGTTTGGTTATAGAATTTGATTAGAAATACTAACTATTTTAGCTGAGTTTTTTTTCTTTAACGCTGCCTGCTTCCTTCCTTCTGCTTTCGTAATGCAGAAAAGGTTACTTATTGCGTTAGTGACGGGACAAATATAGTTAGTTATTCTAACTAAATCAAATTTTTTACAAAAATCCTTAGGCTTGTATCCAAAGCGCCTGCAAATGGGAAGCCTGCTCCGGCCAACAGTGAACTGCGGTGAAGCCCACAGAAGAGCAGGAGCAGGCTGTTTCCTGCCAGCCCGGTTAAATGGCCTACGCGCATCATCAGGCTGCCTGCAGGTTCAGTTTTCATGAACAAGCTGCGAAAGCCTGGGGTTTCTTTAAAAAAATGGCAGCTATTTAGGTTGGAAGGCGGGCCTGTGGCCCGCGAAGTGACAATCACTGAGCCTTGGGAGGGGCGCTGCCTGCGTCGCGGGCCACAAGCCCGCGTTCCGGATTGCCGCAAAGGAGTCCTGAACAATTACAAAAAAAATTATCTTTACCTGAAACCAGGCGAACGAAAACACCATGCTTTTAGCCGTACTCTCCGGATTTATTTTTGCACTTGGGCTGGCCGCCTTTGGGCGGCGCTTCAAAGGCAGGGCCGTAGTGTTGTCGGCTTTATTGCCATTCGGGCTGTTCGCATATTTTCTGAGCCTGTTGCCCGGGGCGGCGGCGGACCAGCCGGCGGTGCACCGCTATGCCTGGGCGCCTTCGCTTGGAGTGGAACTAAGCTTTCACGCAGACGGCCTGGGCCTTCTCTTTGCGCTCATCATCAGCGGCATAGGCACGCTGGTTTTTCTCTACTCGGCCGAATACATGAAGGGGCATAAATACCTGGGCCGGTTTTATGCCTACCTGGGCGCCTTTATGGGCGCCATGCTGGGCGTGGTGCTCTCCGACAACATTCTGGCCCTTTTCATCTTCTGGGAGCTGACCAGCCTCAGCTCGTTTTTCCTGATAGGGTTCAAAAATGAAGAAGCCGCTTCGCGGCGCTCCGCCCTGACTGCGCTCGGCGTTACGGGCGCGGGCGGGCTGCTGCTGCTGGCCGGGGCGCTGCTGCTGGTTTATGTTACGGGCACATACTCCATCCGGGAGATGCTCACCTCTGGCGTGGCGCTGCCGGAACATGGATTGTACCCCGCCGTGCTCTGCCTGGTTTTCGGGGCGGCTTTCACGAAGTCGGCGCAGTTCCCCTTCCATTTCTGGCTGCCGGAGGCCATGAAGGCGCCTACGCCGGTTTCCACTTACCTGCACTCCGCCACCATGGTCAAGGCGGGGATTTACCTGCTCATGCGCCTGTCTCCACTACTGAGCGGGCACGAATACTGGCATGCCACCCTCATCACCCTTGGCGGCGTCACCATGCTCTACGCTGCCGTGCACATTCTGTTCCGAACCGACTTAAAGGGCATACTGGCCTATTCGACCGTAGCGGCGCTGGGCATACTGGCGTTTCTGATCGGTATCGGCACGGAGGCGGCGCTGCTGGCCGCTGCCGTCTTCGTCCTTGTTCATGCCTTGTACAAGGCGGCGCTATTCCTCATTGCGGGCATCATCGATCACGGGGCAGGCACCCGGGATGTGACGCGGCTCTCCGGCCTGGGCAGGATCATGCTTCCCGTTGCTGCGGCGGGTTTCCTGGTTGCCATTTCCAGTGCGGGTGCGCCGCCCACCTTCGGCTTTGTGGGCAAAGACCTCATTTACGAAGCCACCCTGCACGCGGGGCCATGGAGCCCCCTGCTCACGGCGATGGCGATACTGGCCAATATGTTGCTGCTCTACGGCGGTTTTGTGGCAGGCATCCGGCCTTTTGCGGGGCCGCTTCCGGAGGAATTTGAAAAAGCGCACATGCCCGGCCCTTTGCTTTGGGTTCCACCCGTCCTGCTTGCGGCCCTGAGCCTGCTCTTTGGCCTGGCGCCCCAGTTGCTGGAGGGCATGCTCGTCAGGCCGGCGGTGGCGGCCATGGTGGCAGGGCAACCTGATTTTCACCTCAAGCTGTGGCACGGCTTCAACCTGGTGTTGCAACTCAGCGGGCTGACCCTTGCCGGGGGGCTGCTGCTGTACTGGCTGTTCAGGCCTTCCCTCCGTTTGGAAAGCCGCATCGGGCGCCTGGAAAATATTTCCCCGAAAGGGATAACGGAAGGGCTCGCCCGGGGCTTCGTGCGTTTTTCCGGCTGGTACACCCATCTTCTGCAAAGCGGTTATGTGCGCCGGTATGTATTCATCATCATCAGCTTCCTGCTGGCGCTGGTTTCCTACCGCATCTTCACCAGCGTGAACCTGTACATCGATTGCGGCAGGATTTCCAGCATGGCCACGTATGAGGCCGTTATCCTGTTGTTGATGCTGGTGGCCACGCTGATCGCTGTTTTCACCGATTCGCGCCTGGCCGCAGTGGCAGCCATGGGCGTCGTGGGTTATTCGACCTGCCTGCTGTTCGTTTTCTACAGTGCGCCCGATTTAGCCATGACGCAATTCGCCATAGACACCCTGACGGTCATTCTGTTCGTGCTGGTTCTGTACCGCCTGCCGAAATACCTGAAGATAACCAATACCCGCGGCAGGCTGCGCGACGGGGCGCTCGCCCTCTCTTTCGGGATGCTCATCACCGTACTTGCGCTGGAAGTGCTCAACGAGGACATCAACCGGGAAGTGAGCAATTACTATGTAGAGCACGCCTATGTGCTGGCCAGGGGCAAAAACATCGTGAATGTCATCCTGGTGGATTTCCGGGGCATGGATACCCTTATTGAGATCAGCGTGCTTACGGTAGCCGCGGTCGGGGTCTTCAGTTTGCTGGGAACCGGCCTGGACATCAAAAAGCGCGGGGAGAAATGACCGACAAACAAATCGCTTTATGAACACCATCATCCTAAGAACTGCCTCCAATTATCTGCTGCCGCTGCTGTTGCTGTTTTCAGTATTCATACTGCTGCGCGGGCACTACCTGCCCGGCGGTGGCTTTGTCGGCGGCCTGGTTGCAGCCATCGCTTTCGTGCTGCATGCTTTCGCCAACGGGCTGGACAATACCCGGACGCTGCTCCGCATACACCCGGGCTATTTTATGCCATTGGGCCTGGCCCTGTCCTTCCTCAGCGGCCTGGCCCCGATCCTTCGGACGGGGCGGCCTTTCATGTCCGGGCTTTGGTTTGACGACCCGCTGCCGGCCATCGGCCTGATCGGGTCGCCGCTGTTCTTCGATATCGGCGTTTACTTCGTTGTCATCGGCGCTTCCCTGACCATTATTTTCACTATTACAGAAAATGCCTGACCATGGAGATACTCTTAGCCATCATGGTTGGATTGCTCTATGCGGCGGGTTTGTTTATGATACTGCGCCGCAGCCTGGTGAAGCTCATCATAGGGCTGGTGTTGCTGGGCAACGGGGCCAACCTGCTGATCTTCCTGCTCGGCCGCCTCGTCAAAGGCCGGCCGCCCATCATCCCCGAAGGCAGCAAAGCACTTGTCGGCACCTTTGCCGACCCGGTGCCGCAGGCCCTTATCCTCACGGCCATCGTCATCAGCTTTGGCCTTCAATCCTTTGCCATCATCCTCATCAAGCAGGCCTACAAGATAGTGGGCACCGATGACCTGGATAAGATAAACGCAACAGACGAAGACGCATGACGACGACAGGACAATTTCTCTTCGCCCCTCTGCTCTTCCAGTTTTTCCTGGCGGTGCTGCTGTTGTTTTTATGGCGCCGGACGGATTTGCAGCGCTGGGCCAGCATCTTCGGCAACCTCACCGGCCTGGGCCTGGCTTCGGTGCTGTTTCTGCGCGTATGGCGGGGCGGCGCCCTCAGCGTTCAGGCAGGCGGATGGGAAGCGCCCTTCGGGATTACCCTGGTTGCCGATATGTTTTCGGCCACCCTGGTGCTGCTCACTTCGGCAATAGGGCTGGCCGTCGCCATCTATTCGGCGGCTTCCGTCCAGGAACTGCGCCTCAGGCTGGGATACTTCCCTATTCTCCAGTTTCTGCTGATGGGGCTTGCCGGCGCTTTCCTGGCCGGCGACATCTTCAACCTTTACGTCTGGTTCGAAATTATCATCATCAGTTCCTTTGTGCTCATCACTATCGGCGGCGAGCGGCTACAGCTGGAAGGAGCCGTCAAGTATTTCACGATCAACATCCTCGCTTCGGTGATCTTTCTGACCGCCATCGCCATCCTCTACGGTTTGACAGGCACCCTCAACCTGGCCGACCTGGCTGTTAAAGCCAAAGACATAGACAACCAGGCCCTGCTCAATGTGAGCGCTTTGATGTTCTTCGCAGGCTTTGGAATCAAGTCGGCGGTTTTCCCCCTGTACTTCTGGCTGCCGGCATCTTACCATGCCCCGCCGGCGGCGGTCTCTGCGGTCTTTGCCGGGCTGCTCACAAAGGTAGGGGTTTACGCGCTCATTCGAATTTTCAGCCTGGTGTTCACCGCCGACCCCTTCATCTACGAGTTTATGGGCTGGATCGCCATACTCACCCTGTTCACAGGCGGCGTGGGCGCCGTGGTGCAAAACAACATCCGCAGGGTTTTTTCCTTCTTCATCGTCTGCCATATCGGCTTCATGATCGCAGGGCTGGCCATATTCAGCCGCCCGGCGCTGGCAGGGGCCGTATTTTACATGGCGCATGACATCGTCGTGAAGGCCAACCTCTTCCTGCTTGCCGGCCTGATCTTCAAGATCAGGCACACCAACAGCATGAAAAAGCTGGGCGGCTTATACGCCGAATACCCCAGGCTATCCCTGCTGCTGGCCGTGCCCCTGTTTTCACTCGTGGGCATCCCCCCCCTTTCCGGCTTTTGGCCGAAGGTGTCGCTCGTGCTGGCGGGCCTGGAAGGCCGGCATTACCTGCTCGTCGGCGCTATGCTGCTGGCCAGTTTTCTGACCCTTATCATCATTGCCAGGCTTTGGGCGGAAGTGTTCTGGAAAAACGGGCAGGCGCCGGAGATAAAGCCAAATGCAGGGTATTTCCCCGACATGGAGCCGGAACGCCAGGCCCTGTTGGTGGCGCCCATAGCGATGCTGGCGCTGGCTTCGCTCTACATCGGATTTGCAGCCGAACACCTGCAACTCCTTTCGGACCGGATAGCTTCCGAGTTGTCAGACCCGGCATCATATATCAGAGCCGTATTACCATAACCCATAAATGGCTTGTTATGAAGACAAATCTTTTGATGAACCTCCTGTTGACCTTTGTGTGGGCCGCCCTCACCGGAAATTTCGACTACGAGAATTTCCTGTTCGGCTTCCTGCTGAGCTTCGGCATCATGTGGCTCATCAGCCGCAGCAGTGGAGACACCCGCTACTTCACCCTGGTGCTGAAGGTGCTGGCCTTTATCGGCTTTTTTATTAAAGAACTGGTCAAAGCCAACCTGGAAGTGGCCTACGATGTGATCACCCCCCGCTTCCACATGACTCCGGGCATTGTGCGTATTCCTTTGGAAGCCAATACGAAACTGGAGATCACCTTTCTGGCCAACCTCATTTCCCTGACCCCCGGCACGCTGAGCCTGGATGTCTCCGACGACCAGAAGGTGCTCTATGTCCACTCCATGTATATTGCCGACAAGGAGGAGTTCATACGGAGCATCAAAGACGGATTTGAAAAACGCTTACTTGCAATACTCAGATAATGCTGTACACACTGTTATATTATGCCGTACTCCCTATGCTGATGATCTCCTTGGTGCTGGCCTTCCTGCGTTTTGCCATAGGGCCAAGGCTTTCAGACCGGGTTATTGCGCTCGACCTGCTCATTACGATAGGCATTGGGGTTATTGCCGTTTACAGCATTATCAATGAACAGCCCACCTTCCTGGACATTGCCATGATCCTGGCGCTGATCGCTTTTCTGAGTACGGTGGCCTTTTCCTATTATCTCGAAAAACGTGAAAAAGATGATAACTGAAATACTGATACTGGCCCTGGCTTTTCTGGGTGCGCTTTTCATCCTGCTGGCAGCCGTAGGTTTGGTGCGCATGCCCGACCTCTACCTGCGCATTTCGGTGACGACCAAAGCGGCTACCCTGGGCATCGGCCTGCTGCTGGCCTGTGCAGCGCTGCATTTCAACGACCTGGCGATCACTTCCCGGGTGCTGGCCATTATCCTGTTCCTGCTGCTCACCGCCCCGGTAGGCGCTCACCTGCTCGGGCGGGCCTCCTACTTCGTCAACGTCCCGATGTGGAAAAACTCAGTCATGGATGACCTGAAGGGCAAATACGAACGAGGCACGCATAAGTTGTCCAGCGAAGAAAAGACGGACGAAAGCTGAGCCGGCCGGCGCGGGTATTTCCGGATGAGGGAGAAGGCCAGGTAGGAAGCGGAGCCCTCCTCCCCCAGTTTTTCCCCCTGAAAAAAGCGGAACTCAACGCACCTTCGTAGATTTGTAAAAAACGGAATCGAACCGGTATGCCCTCCATAGCCTTTTTCGATACGGAAACCGGCCGCAACGGCAAGAAAATCTTCGACATCGGCGGCTGCCGGGACGATGGCCGGCAGTTTCACGATGCTTCGCTCGAGCGATTTGCTTTGTTTCTCCGGGGGGCTGATTTTGTTTGCGGGCACAACATTTTTCAGCATGACCTGAAATTCGTCCGCCCGGCGCTTGCCGCGGCGGGTATTCCGCCCGAAAACGCCATTGATACCTTGCCGTGGTCGCCCCTGCTTTTTCCTCAGAAACCCTATCATGCCCTGGTCAAGGACGATAAGCTCCAAACCGATGCCATCAACAACCCGCTCAACGACGCCCTGAAAGCGCGCGACCTGTTTCACGACGAAGTGACGGCATTTTCGCGCCTCGACCCCGGCCTGAAAATGATTTTTTACGGGTTGCTTCAGGCCCAGGAGGCGTTTTCCGGCTTTTTTAAATTCCTGCGTTTTCAGCCTGAAAACCCGGACGTTGCCGCATTGATCTTTCAAAAATTTGGGGCCGACATTTGCGAAAAGGCGGATGTTGCCCGGTTTGCCGATGAAAATCCCATCGAATTGGCCTACGCCCTGGCCATCATCAACTGCCGGAGCCGGTTCTCTGCGACGCCACCCTGGGTGCTGAGGAATTATCCGGAAATCGAGCGCGTCATGGCATTCCTGCGCAACAAACCCTGCCTGGAGGGCTGCGCGTACTGCCGCCAACACCTTGACATTTTCAAAGGCCTGAAACAGTTTTTCGGTTTTGAACACTACCGAACCTACGGAGGCGAGCCCTTGCAGGAAAAAGCCGTCCGGGCGGCCGTCCGGAACCGGTCCCTGTTGGCTATTTTCCCTACGGGCGGCGGCAAATCCATCACCTTCCAGGTGCCTGCATTGATGAGCGGACAAAGCATGAAAGCCCTGACGGTCGTTATCTCGCCCCTGCAATCGCTGATGAAGGACCAGGTGGATAACCTGGAACGCGCGGGCATCACCGAGGCGGCCACCATCAACGGCCTGCTCGACCCCATCGAGCGCGCCAAATCCTTCGAGCGGGTGGAAGACGGCTCGGCCGCGCTGCTCTACATCTCGCCCGAGTCTCTGCGTTCCAAAACCATCGAACGCTTGTTGCTGGGCCGCAAGATCGCCCGCTTCGTCATTGACGAGGCGCACTGTTTCTCTGCCTGGGGCCAGGATTTCCGGGTGGACTACCTCTACATTGCCGATTTTATCAACAACCTGCAGGAAAAGAAAAACCTCGCCGACCCCATCCCCGTCTCCTGCTTCACCGCAACCGCGAAACAAAAGGTCATTGAAGACATTTGCGCCTATTTTCGGGAAAAACTGAACCTTGAACTCGATGTTTTTCGGGCCTCCGCCGCCCGAAGCAACCTGCACTACAAAGTGCTGGAAAAAGAAGGCGACGAAAACAAATACAACGCCCTGCGAAACCTGATCGAGGACAAAAACTGCCCGGCCATCGTGTACGTCTCCCGCACGCGAAAAGCCAGCGAACTTGCCGGGCGGCTACAGGCAGACGGCTTCAACGCCCGCGCCTTTCACGGCAAAATGGAGGCAACGGAAAAAACGGAAAATCAAAATGCCTTCATCGCCGGAACGGTGCAGATTATGGTAGCCACCTCGGCCTTCGGTATGGGCGTCGACAAAAAAGATGTAGGCCTGGTCGTCCATTTTGACATTTCCGATTCTTTGGAAAACTACGTGCAGGAGGCCGGGCGCGCCGGGCGCGACGAAAAAATTGAGGCGGAGTGCTACGTGCTGTTCAATGAGGAAGACCTGAGCAAACACTTTATCCTGCTGAACCAGACCAAACTCAACATCCAGGAGATCAAACAGATCTGGAATGCCATCAAATTCATCACCAGATACCGCACAAGCGTTTCCAATTCGCCCCTCGAGATCGCCCGCAAAGCGGGCTGGGACGACAGTGTTTCTGAAATCGAAACCCGCGTAACAACCGCCATTGCCGCCCTCGAAGACGCCGGCTACCTGCGGCGCGGGCAGAACATGCCCCGCATTTACGCTAACAGTATCCTGAGCAAAACTGCGCAAGAGGCCATTGAAAAAATCGAAAAATCCAATCGATTCGAAAATGAGCGACAGAAAGTAAACGCCGTCCGGATTATCAGAAAACTGTTTTCCAGTAAAAGCAAGGTACAGGCCGCTGACAGTGAAGCCGCCGAATCGCGCATTGATTACATCAGCGACCACCTGGGCATCGTCAGAGAAGAGGTCATCCAAATCATCAACCTGCTGCGGGAAGAAAAAATCCTCGCCGACGCCAAAGACCTGACGGCTTTTATCAAACGCGGGGAACAAAAAAACCGCTCGCTTGCCATCGTAGAAGCGTTCTACCAAATCGAACAGTTTTTGCTCACTCAATTGGACGAGGCCGAACGGGACTTTTCGCTCAAAGCCCTCAATGAAGCTGCCGAAGCCGCAGGCTGCGCCGGCGTTTCGCCCCAACGGCTCAAAACGATACTGAACTTCTGGGCCATAAAACACTGGATAAAACGCGCGCCCCGCGATTTTGCGAACCAGATTATCGTGGTGCAAGCCAAGGATTCGCCCCGGAATTTGCGTGAAAAACTGGAAAAACGGCACGAACTGGCGCGTTCGGTCGTCGAGTTTTTATACGAAAAAAGCAAACCGGCCACTGCCGGAAACGGACAGGCAGAGGAGGTGCTTGTAGAATTTTCAGTGCTGGAATTAAAAGAAAATTTCGAGCGGCAATCCGGCCTGTTTCAACAAGAAACCACATCGGAGGCCGTCGAAGATGCGCTTTTTTACCTGTCCAGAATCGAAGCCCTGAAAATCGAAGGCGGTTTTTTGGTCGTTTACAACCGCCTGAACATCGTCCGTTTGGAAGAAAACAACAAGATCCAGTACAAAAACGAAGACTACCAAAGACTCAATCAGTTCTACG
>JAGFJD010000053.1 GCA_024102975.1 Phaeodactylibacter sp.
GGCCCTGGCGCCTGGCCCTTTCTACCAACCCTTCGAGGTTGCCGGCCCGGGCGGCCCAGTAGATGAGGCGGGGTGCCGCCACGGCATCGGCGGCGATCCAGAGCGGCCGGGGCACGCCGGGCTGCGCCGGGTCGGGCGCGATGACTTCCAGGTACGCCTCCGGCCCCAGGGCCAGCAGGGCGTTGTGGGTGCCTTTGCCCGGGTGCTGCCCGCTGTACACGGGGCGGGCACCGAGCCGGGCTTCGATGTCGTCCATGCCGCGCTCCAGCGTAGGGGCGGCGAAGATGAGGTGGTCGATTGGCATCATGGCAAAGATGGTTTTGAACTTTGGACGAACCAACGATTCAGTCGAACGTCGGAAATGCGAAGTCGGATGGGGGACAGAATGACCGTCAGGCAATATTTGATGTGCGATTTTTGATGTGCGATTTTTGATGTGTGATTTTTGATGTGCGATTTTTGATGTCCTGCCCGCCTGCCGTCTGCCAATATTTGATTTGTGATTTTTGATGTGCGATTTTTGATGTCCTGCCCGCCTGCTGTCTGCCGTCTGCCTTGATAGCCGGATCAACCATCCCCCTCACTTCCTCAGCACCCTCCCCGGCCTCCCCGCCAGTTCCCCATCCCGAAACGCCACCTTTCCGTTGACGACCACCCAGTCCATCCCTTCCGCCAGCCGATGGGGTTCGCTGAAGGTAGCCCGGGCCTTCACCTTTCCGGGATCAAAAACCAGGAGGTCGGCACGATAGCCTTCCCGGATGAAGCCCCGTCCCTGGAGACCCAGGGCTTGCGCCGGCAGGCTCGTCATCTTGCGCACGGCTTCGGCCAGGGAAAAACGCCGTTCTTCCTGCACGTACTGTTCGATGATTTTAGCAAAGCTGCCGTATCCCCTCGGATGGCGCATGGTGGGGCTGCCGTCCGAACAGATCATGATATGAGGATCCTCCAGGAGTCGGCCCTGCAGGGCCTCGTCCATGACGAAATAGGCGCCGGAAGCGCCGCCGGGGCCTATGTCCAGCAGGACTTCTTCGAAGGCCCTGCCCTGTTCGGCCGCCACCTGGGCGAGGGTTTTGCCGGCGTAGGGTTCGGTGCCGAAGAGGGTAGCCTGCGGCCCGTTGCGGCTCATGATTTTCTGATGCAGGAAAGACAGCAGTTCTTCCCGCCGTTCCTGCTTCACCTGTTCGTACTCGTGCGGCGGTTTGGCCCATTGGGGGAAGACGATGCCGATGCCGGTGTAACTGGCGGTATAGGGATAAATGTCGGCAGTGACCGCGTAATTGCCGCTGTTCCGGGCGCTGTCCAGCAGGGCGAGGATTTCCTCCGCCCGCTCCTCCCCTTTGCCGTAGACCACTTTAATATGAGAAACCTGCACGTTGCAGTGCTGCCCCTGGCGGAGCAGCTCCCGGATGGAGGCCTCGACGGCATCGTTGTCCTCGTTGCGGACGTGGCTCATGGCCAGTCCGCCGCGTTTGCCGACGATTTTCGCCAGGGCCGCCAGTTCCTCGTCGCCGGCGTAGGTTCCCGGCACGTATTCCAACCCGGTGGTCATCCCGAAACAGCCGGCGTCCAGTGCGCCGGAGAGCAGGGCTTCCATCCGGGCCATTTCTTCCGGGGCCGGTTGGGGCTTGTAGCCGGCTCCGCTGAGCTGCCGCAGCGTCCCGTGGCCGGCGAACAGGGCGATGTTGAC
>JAGFJD010000083.1 GCA_024102975.1 Phaeodactylibacter sp.
TTGTTCATCGCCGGCGCGCTTCTGTTCTATCCCGCCAGCCAGACCATGGTGTACGGCCATTTCCTTGCCGCCCTGTTCATCCTGGCCGGCGGGTTGTCGATCCTGGAAACCACGGCCAACCCCTATATCCTGGCTATGGGGCCGGAGGCTGCCGCTACCCGCCGCCTCAACCTGGCGCAGTCGTTCAACCCGATCGGGTCTATCATTGGGGTAGTGCTGAGCAAATTCTTTATCCTTTCTTCCCTCAATGTAGCCAGCGCAGAGGAGCGGGCGGCGATGAGCGCGGAGCAGCTGAAAACCGTCCAGGCCGAAGAACTGTCGGCAGTGATGGGGCCTTACGTTGGCGTGGCCGGCGTTTTGCTTTTGCTGTGGCTGATCATCGCTTTCTACAAAATGCCCGAAGGTTCGGACGACGACGACCGCCTGAACCTGTGGCCGGCCTTCCGGCGGCTGTTCCGCGACCCCGCCTACGTCTGGGGCGTGGTGGCCCAGTTTTTTTACGTGGGCGCGCAGATCGGCGTATGGTCCTTCACCATCCGTTACGTGATGCAGGAGCTGAGCCTCAACGAAGCGGACGCCTCCTCCTACTACCTGGCAGCCCTGGTGGTGTTTACCGTCTCCCGGTTCATTTGTACGGCGCTGATGAAATACGTCACGCCCCGGCAACTGCTCACCTGGCTGGCGGTGCTGGCCATGGTTTGCACGGGCATCGTCATCGTGGGCGGTGGCTATGTGGGGGTTATTGCTTTGGTGGCTATCTCTGCCTGCATGTCCCTGATGTTCCCTACCATTTTCGGACTGGCTTCCGCCAAGCTGGGCAAAGACCGCAAGATCGGCGGATCGGGCCTGATCATGGCCATCCTGGGCGGGGCGGTGCTGACTATGGTGCAGGGGCAGGTGTCGGATGCCACCCAGAGCATCAAGCTGGCGTATATCGTGCCGCTGTTCTGTTTTGGGATAATTGCGTATTATGGGGCGGTGGCGGCGAAGAAGCATAGTTTTGATGGGTAGGTGACGGAGCGCCCTCGGGAATGAATACTGTATTTACATCATAAAAATGCATCTTTTGAAAAAACTACCCCTTTTCATCTTCATCGCCATATTCTTCTCATGCTCCGCTTCAGCCCAGCAGCAGGAAACCTATGACTATGTCAAAGGCAACCGACTGATGATCCAGCGCGGCGTCCAGGCTGTCCTGCTGTGCAACGGCCTATTCACCTCCGAACGCAGCCTGGAGCAGGTGTTCGGGCAGGAACTGGCCTACCTGGACGAACCGGTTGGCACAGCAGACGGGGGCGATTACGAAGTGGACTGGCAGCGCAGGGCCGTAGCCATCGGCAAGCCGGAAAACGGCGTCCCCACCATGCGGGCGGCCTTCCGCGAAGGGATCGGCTGCGTGGTCCTGGCGCCGGACCAGGATTTTGACGATATTGAATCATTGCCCATCCTGACGACTCCGCCTCCGCCGGGCGATCCTGCCGCCATCTCCTGGCCGGACGGAGATCTTGCCGAGCCACAGCCCCTGCCCGCCTACATCGACGAAGCCGCTTTGGATGGTGCCGCCGACTGGGCCTTCAACCGGGAATCGCCGGAGCAGGTGACCCTCAGCCTGCTCCTCGTCCACAAAGGGCAGATCATCCTGGAACGCTACGCGCCAGGGATGGATCGGAAAACGAAGACCCGCACCTGGTCGACCGCCAAGAGCATCGCCGCCACCCTGATCGGCATGTTGGTGGACGAAGGCAGGATGGCCCTCGACGAACCCCTGGGCCTGGACTGGCTGCCCGCCCTGCCTTCCCCGGAAACGGACCCCCGCAACGCGATCACCCTGCGGCACGTCCTCAACATGTCCAGCGGCTTATATACAGTCGACAACAACGGCATGGAGTACGCCACCGGCTCGGGCCTGGCCTACTGGGCGGGCGCCAGTTCCGCCGCCGGCGCCCGCAACCGCGGCCTGGTCCGCCAGCCCGGAACGTACTGGGACTACGAGAACTACGACACCATCCTCGGCGTGCTGGCCATGAAAAAAGCGCTCGGCGATTCGGCCAGCTACCTGGAGTTCCCCCGCCGCGCCCTGCTCGACAGGATCGGCATGCGCAACACCCTCCTTAGCACCGACCGCTTTGGCGATTTTATCCTCAGCAGCCAGGTGTACACCAACGCCCGCGACCTGGCGCGCTTTGGCCTGCTCTACCTGCAAAATGGCCTGTGGAACGGCGAGCGCCTCCTGTCGGAAGAGTGGATTGAGTTTGTCCGCACTCCGGCCCCGGCTTCTGCCGAACGCGGAAATTTTTATGGCGGCCAGTGGTGGCTGGTGCCCGACAACCGTACCGACGTGCCGAAGGATGCCTATTCCACGGCCGGCAACCGGGGGCAGTATGTCATCGTCGTGCCGTCCCACGAGCTGGTGATCGTGCGGCGCGGGCTGGATTACGGGAAGCAGGGGTTTGATAGGTGGGATTTGGTGCGAGAGGTGTTGGGAGCTTGGGAGTAGGGGGCTTTGATGGGAAAGAGGAGGTGTTTAGGTGTTGTGGTGTTGCGGTGTTTAGGTGTTTAGGTGTTTAGGTGTTGTGGTGTTTAGGTGTTGCGGTGTTTAGGTGTTGTGGGGGGGCGCCTTATGCCAGTCTGGACAAGAGAGGGGGCAGAGTTCCTTGGATTGATCGGGCAGAGCTCTTCTGAAAAGGGCTGGAAGCGCTGTCAGGAACTGAACTACACTCCGCTGCAATAGGTTTTGTGCATTTGCCCTCCCCGCCCCTTAATTCCCTGAAGGGGCGCAACCCAAAAATGCACAAAACCTATTGCCGTTAAGTTTAAGTCTCTTGGCGCGAGTACCACTTTATGCTTCTTCACCATTTTTCGGACTCTTTTTCCAAATCCTCCAATGTGATGAATTCGCTGCGGTCCACAGCCTTAAGGTCTTCTTCGAACTGGCTTATGGCAATTGTAATGCTTCCAGAAAAACACATTAAAGGCTGAAAACGAAAAGGCCGTTTCGCGATCCGCGAAACGGCCTTAAAAAAACTTGTCGGGGTGACAGGATTTGAACCTGCGACCTCTCGCCCCCCAGACGAACGCGCTACCGGGCTGCGCTACACCCCGCTTCGATCGCCGTAGCTTTATGCGAAGGCGATTCTTTATCCGCCGTAGCCTCGGCGAAGGCGGACTTCTTATCAACTGCTTCCGCGAAAAGCCGTAGCTTTATGCGAAGGCGGATCATTTACCGTCCACCGTAACCTCTCTAGGCAAAGGCGAATCCTCAAAAAACCAGCCCGCCTACGCAACCCCGATTGCTATCGGGGCGGCGGGTGCTGTGGGCGATGGCGGATTCGAACCGCCGACCTCATGTCTGTCAAACATGCGCTCTAAACCAACTGAGCTAATCGCCCTGAAAATGAAACTGTCAAACAGGCGCTCTAAATCCCGCTCGCAGGAGCGGGAAGCTAATCGCCCTGAAAATGAAACTGTCAAACAGGCGCTCTAAATCCCGCTCGCAGGAGCGGGAAGCTAATCGCCTTTTTGCAAAGCGGTTGCAAAGATAACAAAAACATCTTTTTTTTACACCCCCCTGCCACTTTTTTCTGCATGCAAAACTAAAACCAAACGGAAGAAAAGGCAGTTCCTAAAGAGAAAAGACGACAACAGGCAGCCGCACAAGCCCCGGCCTATGTGCCCTACTGTGAAAACCCCTATGTGGCCTATGTGGCAAAAATTTACAAAAAGAAAGCCTATGGATTCCACCCCCTCCCTCGCCAAACTGCTCATCCTCGGCGGCGGCCTCCTGCTGGCCGCCGGCCTGGCCGTCTATTTCCTCGGCGACAAGCTCTCCTGGCTGGGCCGCCTGCCCGGCGATATCCGTTTCGAACGGGAAAACTTCCGCTTTTACTTTCCCATCGCGACCATGATCCTCCTGAGCCTCCTGCTGACTATCGTCATCAACCTTGTCCGCCGTTTTTTGTAACTTGAAAAGTTACCAACAGAATGTTGATAATTAATCCGGGGCGGGCCCCGCAAAAACCGCTGAAGGCCCTTATTTTAGGCCAGCCCAAATGGGCTAATGACAGGTTCAACAAACAGAGAAGCGAGAAAACTATCTTCCCAGGGATAGTATCCTCCATTCATTTTACCACGCTGCTCCCCTCCGGAGGCGCCTCTGCCTGGCAGTAAAGGCCGCCTGCCCCTTTGTGGGATTTTGTGTCTTTGTGCTTTTGTGGCATAAGGCCTTAAAGCCAACAATAAATCATATAAAGTTTTAGTAAACATGGAAACACCGTCTGTAAAGAAAAAAGCCAATACCCCCGCCCAAACCTACAGCCATGAGGAAGCCCTGAAAGCCTCCGTCGAATACTTCGGCGGCGACGAGCTGGCCGCCAGCGTATGGGTCAACAAATACGCCCTCAAGGATTCTTTCGGCAACATATACGAGCGCACGCCCGACGACATGCACCGCCGCATCGCCCGGGAAATCGCCCGCATCGAACAGAAATACCCCAACCCGGCCAGCGAAGAGGAAATCTACCAGGCCCTGAAGGATTTCCGCTACATCGTGCCCCAGGGCAGCCCTATGGCGGGCATCGGCAACAACTTCCAGGTGTCTTCCCTGTCCAACTGCTTCGTCATCGGCAGCGGCGCCGATTCCTACGGCGGCATCGCCAAGGCCGACGAGGAGCAGGTGCAGCTCATGAAGCGGCGCGGCGGGGTAGGGCAGGACCTGTCCCACCTCCGCCCCAAAGGCACCCCGGTGATGAACAGCGCCCTGACCTCTACCGGCATCGTGCCCTTCATGGAGCGCTATTCCAACTCCACCCGCGAAGTAGCGCAGGACGGCCGCCGCGGCGCCCTCATGCTCACCGTCTCCATCAAACACCCGGACGCCGAAGGCTTCATCGACGCCAAGCTGGAAAAGGGCAAGGTGACGGGCGCCAACGTATCAGTGCGCATCGACGACGCATTCATGAAGGCTGCCCTGGCGGGCAAACCCTACACCCAGCAGTTCCCCATCGACGCCAAAGAACCCGTTTTCAAAAAGGATGTCGACGCCGCTAAGATTTGGAATAAGATCATCCACAACGCCTGGAAATCGGCCGAGCCGGGCGTGCTGTTCTGGGACACCATCATCCGGGAATCGGTGCCGGATTGTTATGCGGATTTGGGGTATAAGACGATTTCTACGAATCCTTGCGGCGAAATACCCCTCTGCCCCTACGACAGTTGCCGCCTCCTGGCCATCAACCTCTACGGCTACGTCGAAGAACCCTTCACCGATAAGGCGCATTTCAATTTCGAAAAATTCGCCCAACACGTACAGCTCGCCCAGCGCATGATGGACGACATCATCGACCTGGAGATCGAAAAGGTGGAACGCATCCTCGACAAGATCGACAAGGACCCGGAACCCACCGAGATCAAGGCCACCGAGCGCCGCCTGTGGGAGAAGATCCACAAGGCCTGCGTCAACGGCCGCCGCACCGGCGTGGGCATCACCGCCGAAGGGGATATGCTGGCGGCCCTGGGTCTGCGCTACGGCACCAACGAGGCCATCGATTTTTCGGTACAGGTGCAGCGCACCCTGGCTATCAACGCCTACCGCTCCTCCGCCACCATGGCCGGAGAACGCGGGGCCTTCCCGATCTACGACCCGGAACGCGAAAAAGACAACCCCTTCATCAACCGCCTGCGCGAGGCCGACCCCGCCCTCTACGAAGAAATGCTGGCCAAGGGCCGCCGCAACATCGCCCTGCTGACCATCGCCCCTACCGGCACCACCAGCCTGATGACGCAGACCACCTCCGGCATCGAGCCGGCTTTCCTGATCAGCTACAAGCGCCGCCGCAAGGTCAACCCCAGCGACAAGGACGCCAAAGTGACCTTCATCGACGAGGTGGGCGACCACTGGGAAGAGTACAACGTCTTCCACCACAAATTCATCGAATGGCTGGAAGCCAACGGCTACGACGTGGATGCCGTGACCCGCATGGCCGCTGAAGAGCTGCAGCCCGTCATCGAACAATCGCCCTACCACCGCGCCACCGCCAACGACGTGGACTGGGTGCAGAAGGTGAAAATGCAGGGCGCCATCCAGAAGTGGGTCGACCACTCCATCAGCGTGACCGTCAACGTGCCGGAAGATACCTCTGAGGAGATGGTCAAGAAGATCTACCAGACGGCCTGGGAAGCCGGCTGCAAGGGCTGCACCATCTACCGGGACGGCTCCCGATCCGGCGTGCTGGTCGCCGATTCCGGCAGCAAGGACAGGAATGGCGCCCGGTTCCGGGAAACCATGTCTCCCAAGCGGCCGAAAGTCCTGGAGGCGGCAGTGGTGCGCTTCAAGAACAATTCCGAAGACTGGATCGCCGTCATCGGCCTGTACGACAAGCGCCCCTACGAGATTTTTACCGGCCGGGCAGAGGATATGTTCAAATTCCCGGATTACGTCACCTCCGGCTGGGTTATCAAAGAAAAGGACGAAGACGGCCACAACCGCTACGACTTCCAGTTCCTCGACCGGGAGGGCTACCGCATCACCATCGAGGGCCTGTCCCGCTCCTTCAACAAAGAGTACTGGAACTACGCCAAGCTCATCTCAGGAGTGCTCCGCCACGGCATGCCCATCGCCTACGTGGTCGACCTGGTGGAGGGCCTCAACGTGCCGGAGGATTACATCAACACCTGGAAGAACGGCGTCTGCCGCGCCCTCAAACAGTTCGTGCCCGACGGCACCCGGGCAGCCGACAGCAACTGCCCAAGCTGCGGGGATCCGGAAGGATTGCTATATAAAGAAGGGTGTTTGATCTGTAAGAGCTGCGGCTATTCGGAGTGTGGGTGAAGCCAAGGCGGAAGTCGGAAGGCGGAAGTCGGAATGACGGAGGAGAGCTTCATTATGCGGGCAGCCTACTGCCTTTCCGACTTCCGCATTCGCACTTCCGCCTTCCCTACACCATATACCCCCCATCCGCCGTAAACACCGCCCCCGTGCAATAAGACCCCGCATCAGAAGCCAGCAGCAGCGCCAGCCCGGCGACCTCCTCCACCGTCCCCACCCGGGGGATGGGCAACTGACGGATCATGTGCTGCATCACCTTTTCGTTGCTCCACAGGGCCTCGCTGAACTTAGTCTTGATCAGCCCCGGGCAGATGGCGTTGGCGCGGATGCCGTAGCGGCCCCATTCTTTGGCCAGAACCTTGGTCAGAGACAGGAGGGCGGCCTTGCTCACGCTGTAGATGCCCAGCTGCTGCTCCGGCGACAGGCCGCCGATGCTGCTGATGTTTATAATAGAGCCCCCGCCCCGCTTTTGCATCTGCGGCAGGGCCAGCCGGCACAGCTCAAACGGCCCTTTGACGTTGACGTCCATGATCTTGTCGTACGCCCAGGCTTCGGTGTTTTCCACCGGGCCGAAAACGGGGTTGGCGGCGGCGTTGTTCACTACGATGTCGATGCCGCCATAGGCTTGCACGGCGGCTTCCGCCAGCTTTTTCAGGTCTTCCCCGTTGCCGGCATTGGCGGCGGCGGCCAGCGCCCGGAAGCCTTTTTGGGTTAGCGCGTGAGCTACTTCGTCCACCGCTTCCTGTTTGCGGCTGGAGACGACGACGCTGGCGCCGGCCTCAGCAAGGGCGTAAGCGATCCCTTCTCCGATGCCTTTGCTGGCACCGGTGATGACGGCAACTTTGCCTTCGAGCTGAAATCGGTCAAAAATGGGCATGGCGGCAAGCATTAAAAAAAGCCCACCGGAAAGCGTGTGTGGTGAGCTTTTATATTAAATGTGAACAATAGTTTCGATTTTAGCACAGGAGACAGGCTCTGAAGCCCTCATTTCCATCCCGGTCCTCGTGCCTCGGCCGGGTAAAATTCATTTATTCCTTCATTCCTTCCAAGTGCAGGCGCTCCTTGCGCATCAGCAACTGCTCCTCGCTCTCTTCCCGCTCGGGGTCGGGCACGCAGCAATCCACCGGGCAGACGGCGGCGCACTGGGGCTCCTCGTGGAAGCCTACGCATTCCGTGCACTTGTCCGGCACGATGTAATAAAGGTCCTCGGAAATGGGCGTATGCTGTTCGTCGACATCCGTTTCCGTGCCGTCTTCCAGTCTGTAAGTGCCTTTCACTTCTGTTCCGTCCGAAATAGCCCACTCCACGCCCCCTTCGTAGATGGCGTTGTTCGGGCATTCCGGTTCGCAGGCGCCGCAGTTGATGCACTCTTCCGTTATCATTATAGCCATAATACAGTCTTTTTTGTTGTTAACAGGACGGGCAAGGATTGGTTCTTCCCCGACGGCAAAATTAAACTTTGCGGTAGAATATCCAAAACAGGGCGATTTTTGATTTTGGACGGTTGATGTGCAATGTTTGATTTGTAGGGAACCGCCTGGCGAGCGTGGATAGCCAATGGCTGCCCAGCGAAAGGCAAATCAAACATCGCAAATCGCAAATCAAACATCGCAAATTTTACCAGGCTTGGCGAGACGGGCACAAATCACCCGCCCTCCGCTTTCTGCGTCTTCAGCCTGTCCCAGACCCGGAACAAAAAGTACGCCCCGCCTGCGGCCACCAGGGTGCTGGCGGTTGCCGGGCCGGCCTGCCCGTACAGCCAGTACCCCATGGCGAAAAGCGTGCCGTAGACGGTCAGGCACCCGATCACCATGCAGGCGATTTCCAGGGGCAGTTGCCCGGGCTCTGCCTCCAGCGCAATGCCTTCGGCCTGCGCCCGTTCAATCACCGGCTTCCAGCCGAATGCGGCGGGGCGGATACGGCGGTAAAAAGCTACCAGGGTTTCCTGTTTGGTGGCAGGCGTGATGAAAACGGACAGGATCCAGATGGTCGTGGTCAGGACTGCGCCAATAACGATCTTCTGCCAGTCGGCCAACGGCAGCAAGCCTGTCCGGTCATGCAGGAAGGTAAAGTAACCGGCAATGATGAGTGAAGCGATCATAGCGATGATCTCGGTGTAAGCGTTGATGCGCCACCAGAACCAGCGCAGGATGTAGATCAGCCCGGTGCCGGCGCCCAGCAGCAGCAGCAGGTTGAACGCCTGGGTGGCGTCCTGGAACAACAGCCCCAGCCCGATGCCCAGCACCATAGACAATATAGTGAAAAAACGCCCGGCAGCGACCAGCTCTTTCTGGGAAGCGTCGGGCTTGAGGAAGCGCTGGTAGAAGTCGTTGACCAGGTAGGAAGCGCCCAGGTTGATCTGGGTGGACATGGTCGACATGAAAGCAGCGATCAGCGAGGCGGCCACCAGCCCCAGCAGGCCCGGAGGGAGCCGGGTGAGCATGGCCGGGTAGGCCACGTCGTGCCCCAGCTTGCCTTCGGAGAGGGTGGGGAAGGCCTGCTGGATATCTCCAAGGGTGGGAAAAACGACAAGAGAAGCCAGGCCGATCAAAATCCACGGCCAGGGCCGCAGGGCATAGTGGGCGGCGTTGAAGAGCAGCGTGGCTCCGATGGCCTGCTTTTCGTCTTTGGCGGAGAACATGCGCTGGGCAATGTAGCCGCCCCCGCCGGGCTCCGCCCCGGGGTAATAGGAGGCCCACCACTGCACCGCCAACGGGATCAGCAACAAAGGAACGTACTGGGAAGCATCGCTGAAGTCGGGCACCAGGCCGAGCTTGCCCCGCACCTGCGGGTGTTCGAGCAGGGCCCCCAGCCCGCCTACTTCCGGCAGCCCCAGCAGGTACACGCAGGCCCACACCGAGCCGATCATGGCCAGCATGAACAGGACGAAGTCGGTGACGACCACCGCCCGCAGACCCCCGAAAGCGCTGTAGGCAAGCGTGATCGACCCGGCGATCAGCAGGGTCTGCCAGCCCGGGATGCCAAGGATGATCTCTCCGAACTTGATGGCTGCCAACGATACCGCCCCCATCACCATGACGTTGAAGATGAGCCCCAGGTAAAGCGCCCGGAAGCCCCGCAGGAAAGCAGCCGCCCAGCCGCTGTAGCGCAGTTCGTAAAATTCGATGTCGGTCAGGATGTTCGCCCGCCGCCAGAGCTTGGCGTATACGAATACTGTGAGCATGCCCGTGAGCAGGAAAGCCCACCAGCTCCAGTTCTTCGCCACGCCGTCTTCCCGCACGAAGCCGGTGACCAGGTTGGGCGTGTCCGATGAAAAGGTGGTAGCCACCATAGAGACGCCCAGCAGCCACCACGGCATGTTGCGGCCCGAGAGGAAGAACTCCTGAACATCCTTGCCCGCAGAGCGGGATACGCCGATGCCGATGGCCAGGGCAAACAGGAAGTAGGTGCCGATAATGGCCCAGTCTAAAGTCGTGAGGTTCATTTCGTTTTGATGTTATTCTGAAAGACAAGTTTACCAAAGGTTATTCACAAATTATAGGACAACCCGGTTTTTTGATTTCCGGGTTATAGCTTTATCTTTGGGGGAACGGGGGCGGAGTTTGCTATTCGCTATTCGCTATTCGCTATTCGCCTGCGAACCGCGAACCGCGAACCGCGAACTGCGAACCGCGAACTGCGAACCGCGAACCGCGAACCGCGAACCGCGAACCGCGAACCGCGAATTCCTGACCATCAAAACGCATAACCACATTGGCAAAGGATACGAAGAGCAAGAAAGGCAAAGTGACGCCTCTGATGGGGCAATATTTTAAAGTCAAGGCCAAATACCCGGACGCGATCCTGCTGTTCCGGGTGGGCGACTTCTACGAGACGTTCGGAGAAGACGCCATCACCGCCTCCCAGGTGCTGGGCATCATCCTCACCCGACGCAACAACGGCGGCAGCGACATCGAACTGGCCGGCTTCCCGCACCATTCCATGGACCTCTACCTGCCCCGGCTGGTCCGCGCCGGCTACCGGGTGGCCATCTGCGAACAACTGGAAAAGCCCAGCCCTCAGAAGAAGATCGTCAAACGGGGCGTCACCGAAGTAGTGACGCCAGGGGTGGCGGTTGACG
Organism: Phaeodactylibacter sp.; assembly: GCA_024102975.1. Classification (GTDB taxonomy): domain Bacteria; phylum Bacteroidota; class Bacteroidia; order Chitinophagales; family Saprospiraceae; genus JACJXW01. Next base: position 10,905 of record JAGFJD010000083.1, read on the forward strand.
ACAAACTCCTGGATCACAAGTCTAACAATTATCTCGCGTCCGTTTTTTTCGGCCGCAAAGGGCAGGTGGGCGTTTCCTTCCTGGACATCTCCACCGGAGAGTTCCTCGTCTGCGAGGGCAGCACGGCCTACGCCGAAAAGCTGATCCAGAGCTTCAACCCCTCTGAACTCATCTTCTCCAAAGACCGCCGCAAGGAGGTGGAAAAACTATTTGGCGACAAGTACTATACCTTCATGCTGGACGAATGGGTGTATGCCTTCGACTACACCCGCGAGAAGCTGCTGGAGCATTTCGAAGTGCAAAACCTGAAAGGCTTCGGCGTCGAGGAGATGGAACTGGGGCAGGTGGCCGCCGGCGCTACCCTGCACTACCTGGCCACCACCGAGAACAAGAACCTCCGGCACATCAACGCCATCAGCCGGATACAGCCGGACCGCTACGTCTGGCTCGACCGCTTCACCGTCCGCAACCTGGAACTGATCCACAGCAACCACGACAGCGGCGTGCCCCTGATCAAAATCCTCGACCAGACGGTCTCCTCCATGGGCGCCCGCCTGATGAAGAAATGGGTGGTCCTGCCCCTGAAATCCATCCCCGCCATCGAAAGCCGGCTGGATATGGTGGGCTACTTCCTGGACAACGTCGGCCTTAGCGGCGAAGTGGAACAGTACATCCAGCAGATGGGCGACCTGGAGCGCCTCATCTCCAAAGTGCCGCTGGGCAAGATCAACCCGCGCGAGGTGGTGCAGCTCAAAAAAGCCCTGGGACTGATCCGCCCGATCAAGGAACTGCTGCTGGCCAGCGACAACGCCTACCTGGCCAAGATCGCCGAAGGGCTCAACCCCTGCCGGATGCTCAAAGAGGAAATCGGCCGGCAGATCGTGGACGACCCGCCGGTCAACCTCGCCAAGGGCGGCGTCATCGCCGACGGTTTCAATTCAGATTTGGACGAACTGCGCAACGTCGTGCAGAACAGCGAAGGCCTGCTGGAAGAAATCCAGAAAACCGAAGTGCAGCGCACCGGCATCAACAGCCTCAAGATCGGCTTCAACAACGTCTTCGGCTACTACCTGGAAGTGACCAACAAATACAAAAACCAGGTGCCGCCGGAGTGGGCCCGCAAGCAAACCCTCACCAACGCCGAACGCTACATCACCGACGAGCTGAAAAAGCTGGAAGCCCGGATCCTGGGGGCCCAGGAGAAAATCCTCGAACTGGAAGAACAGCTCTTCGAACAACTCGTCCTGAGCCTGGCCGACTATATCCAGCCCATCCAGCACAACGCCAACCTCATCGCCCGCATCGACTGCCTGCTGTCCTTCGCCAAAGTGGCCAAAAAGAACCGCTACTGCCGCCCAAAGATCGACGACTCGCTGGTCATAGACATCAAACAGGGCCGCCATCCGGTGATCGAACGATACATGGCCCTGGACGAAGAATACGTGCCCAACGACGTCTACCTCGACAACGAAGAGCAGCAAATCCTGATGATCACCGGCCCCAATATGGCCGGTAAATCGGCCCTGCTGCGCCAGACGGCCCTCATTTGCCTGATGGCCCAGATGGGCGCCTTCGTGCCCGCCGAAAGCGCCAGCATCGGCCTGGTCGACAAGGTGTTCACCCGGGTGGGCGCTTCCGACAACATCTCTTCCGGGGAGTCCACCTTCATGGTCGAGATGAACGAGACGGCCAGCATCATGAACAACATATCCGACCGCAGCCTCATCCTGCTGGACGAGATCGGCCGCGGCACCAGCACCTACGACGGCATATCCATCGCCTGGTCCATCGCCGAGTTCCTGCACAGCAACGGCCTGGCGCGCCCCAAGACGCTCTTCGCCACCCACTACCACGAACTCAACGAGCTGGCCAACAAATTTCCACGGATCAAAAACTTCAACATCGCCACCCGGGAGGTGGGCCACAAGGTGATCTTCCTGCGCAAGCTGGTGCCGGGCGGCAGCGAACACAGCTTCGGCATCCACGTGGCCAAAATGGCGGGCATGCCCCGCAGCATTGTGGAGCGGGCCGCCCACATCCTCACCCAACTGGAACAGAAATCCATCGACAACGGAACCGAAGGCACCGCCGACGGCATTAAAGCCGATAAGCCCCGGACCCAAAATATATCTACCGAAGCCCTGCAACTGAGCATCTTCGAAACGGTCGACCCCACCGCCGGCAAGATCAAAACCGCCCTGCTCGACCTGAACCTGAACTCCATGACGCCGATAGACTGCATGATGAAACTGAATGAACTGAAAAAACTATTGGAGGAGAGGGAAAAGTGAGGGGGGAATGTATGGAAATATATGGAGACATGTGGAAATAGGTGGAAATGGATAGAAATATGTGGAAATACTTGGAAATACAGTGGAAATACAGTGGAAATACATGGAGATACATGGAGATACAATGGAAATGGGCGGGAAGGAGTGCCAGGGTAGAAATGGGTTACTGTTCCGCTGCAGGTATCCGGCTAACCAAGTCTCCATGCGCCATGACCCCATGCCCGTCTTCGCTATGCTCTTCCGGGTAAAAACCCATGAACCCATGTCCCCATGAACCCATGCCCGTCTTCGCTATACTCTTCCGGGTAAAAACCCGTGAACCCGTGAAACAAAAAACCCTGCGAGGACAAGCCTGCAGGGCCCGGCGGCGTTCCAGATTTCCGTGTTTATTTGCTGGGTTAAGCCAAAAAACACTGGCGCACCGCCTGAAAACTATTCACCCATTTGATTTTTTGTTCGGCTGCCCGGCGGCAACTGGCCATTTAGCCGGGACGTGAAAAAAGGGGTGTTCCCCGGGCGCAAAGCTGCCGGGAACACGAAACACATGATCGTCAACTTTTGTTGGGAAATTTGCCTTTGGGACGCACCTTGCAGGAGGCGGTCACACAAAAATGGAAATTTAATGAAAATAGCTTTGCTGGGATACGGAAAAATGGGGCGGGCCATCGGGCAACTGGCCCTGCAGGATGGAGATGAGGTCGTGCTCCGGGCCGACTCCGGGACCTCCGAAGAGGCTGTCCGGGATTTCCTCCGGGCTGCCGACGTGGCCATCGAGTTCAGCCGCCCGGAAAGCGCGTTCAACAATATACGCCTCGCCCTGGAAGCTGGCGTGCCGGTGGTGTGCGGGACGACGGCCTGGCTGGATCGCCTGGAAGAAGCCAAAGCCCTCTGCGAAAAACGCCAGGGCGCCTTGCTCTACGCTTCCAACTTCAGCATTGGCGTCAACCTGTTCTTTGCCCTCAACCGCTACCTGGCGGAGATGATGGCCCAGTTGCCCCAGTATCAGGCGCGGATCGAAGAAATCCACCACACCCAGAAACTGGACGCCCCCAGCGGCACCGCCATCACCCTGGCCGAGGGCATCCTGGAAAAAAACCGCCGATTGGGCAAATGGGCGCCGGAAGAGGCTGCCGGCCCCCGAGAACTGCCCGTCCGGTCGCTGCGGGAAGGGCAGGTGCCTGGTACTCACGAAGTGCAGTATAATTCGGCAATCGATTCCATTGCCATCCGCCACGAAGCGCACTCCCGTGAGGGCTTTGCCCGCGGCGCACTGTTGGCCGCCCGCTGGCTCGTGGGCAAACAGGGTTATTTTGAAATGAAAGATATGCTTGGGTTTTGAAAGGGCCCAACTGCGGAATCTTGTTCATCCTGTCTATCCAGCCCCCCTTGATCCCCCCGAGCCACCTTCGCCTCTGGCTACGGCGGCCAATGAGGGGGGAGGTGCCAAAACGGGGCTGTACTATCTTGTTCATCCTGTCCATCCTGTCTATTCAGCCCCCCTTGATCCCCCGAGCCACCTTCGTCTCTGGCTACGGCGGCCAATGAGGGGGGAGGTGCCCAAAACAGGGCTGCGCTGCCGAATCTTGTCAATCTTGTCCATCCTGTCTATCCAGCCCCCGTCGATCCCCCGAGCCACCTTCGTCTCTGGCTACGGCGGCCAATGAGGGGGGAGGTGCCAAAACGGGGCTGGACTATCTTGTTCATCCTGTCCATCCTGTTCATCCTGTCCAATTTTCCTATATTGCCGTCAAAAAGATGCAATCCTTCAAAAGCTGGTTCTGGCTGCTGCTTTTCGCTTGTCTCTTTTTGCTGACCCAGGATTACCTCTTCATCCGCTGGCAGCCAAAGCCCACGCTTCTGGGATTTCCGTCGTGGCTGTTGTGGTTTGCCGCTTTGCACCTGGCTTTTGTCATGGCCTTTTACTATTTTTCCCGGCGTTATTGGAAAGAATAGACAGGATTAACAGGATTTACAGGATTTACAGGAAAGAGGCATCTCTTTCCCAAAGGGACTCCTTCGGAGTGGGATTTTTTAATCGCTACTATGGCCTACTTTATACTTTTCGTTTACATCGCCATTACCTTTCTGGGCAGCCTGGCAGGCGCCCGGCAGGAAAGCAAAACGCCGGAGGGGTATTTCCTGGCGAACCGCAACCTGGGTACCCTGGCTTTGTTCTTTACCATCCTGGCCACCAACTTCAGCGCCTTTTATTTCATTGGTTACGCCGGCGAAGGCTACCGGATCGGCTATCCGTATTATGTGGTCATGGCGATGGGCACCGCGCTGGCCTGCCTGTCTTTTTTCCTGATCGGCGCGCCGGCCTGGAAACTGGGCAGAGAGAAGGGGCACATTACGCCCGCCGAGCTGGTCTACGGGCAGACCGGCAGCCGATTCCTCCAGTTCCTCTTTGCCTCGATTATGTTGTTGTTCACCCTGCCTTACCTCGCCCTGCAGATCGTTGGGGCAGGTTATATCCTGGAAAACATTACCAAAGGTCAGGTTCCGTATTTTGCGGGGGCGTCTCTGCTGACAGCCTTCACAATAGCGTACGTCTGGATCGGCGGTATGCGCAGCGTGGCCCGCACCGACCTGAAGCAGGGCCTGCTGATGGTGATCCTGATGTTTCTGGCCGTGGTGGTGATCGCCCGCAGCCTGGGGGGGCTGACAGAAGCCCACCGGCAAGTATTGGAACTCCGGCCCGGCCTGTTCAGCCGGGAGGGGGCGGATGGTTTTTATGCGCCGCAGCGCTGGTTCAGCCTGCTGATCTTCTGGCTTTTCTGCATACCCATGTTCCCGCAGATTTTCATGCGGTTTTATATTGCCCGCAGCATGGTTCAACTGAAAAAGTCGGCCCTGCTCTACGCATTTATTCCCCTGCTGATCGCCATCTTCCCCATCATCATCGGCGTACTGGGCCACCTCAGCTTCCCTGGTTTAGAAGGAAGGGCCGCCGACCAGATCCTGCCCATGATGCTGGTCGAGCACAGTTCCGAATGGTTTGCCGCCCTGGTGATGACCGGCGCCCTGGCGGCCTTCATGTCAACCCTCGATTCCCAATTGCTGGCCCTGAGCACCATCACCACCCGGGATTTTATTATCGGCCTGGGCGGGAAGCAACTCCGCATGGAGCAGCAGGTAAGAGCCGGCCGCGCCCTGGTCCTCGCCTTTGCCCTGGTGGGGCTGGCTATCGCCTACCGCCCCTTCGCCACCATCTTCGATATGGGCAAGCTGGCCTTCAGCGGCCTGGCGGTATTGTTCCCCGTAGCTCTTTTCGTGGTGAGGGGAAAAAAGGTGCCGACGGCGGCCGCTGCCGCTTCCATCCTCCTGGGCGAGGGGCTGCTGCTGGCCTTCTACTACGGCTGGCTGCCGGAGCGCTGGCTGCTGGGGTTCGAGGCTTTCATCCCGGTGCTGGGGCTTTGCTTTTTGATAGTGGGAGCGGGGTGGGTTTTAAGTAATAAGACTTGGCAGGTTTTTCTTTCGGGCAATTCCACGTAAACTTGCCAGGTATAAGCCAAATAAGTTATGAAACTACCTAAACGTCTTCGCCAATCCCTCCGCCTCCTGGCCGCCATCCTCGGCCTTTTCCTCTTGTATGTCGCTGCCGTGCTGGCCTACGGCACCTACGACGACTGGCAGCCGCCGGCCGTCACCACTCTGGAGCCACACCAGGAATCGGAGCGGAATCCCATCCGCGACAGCATCCTGTCCTTTACCATCTGGAACCTCGGATACGGCGGGCTGGGGGAGGAGTCGGACTTCTTCTTCGACCACGGCAGTATGTTCTTCTCCGGCGGGCGCATGGTGCGGGCGCCCCGCGAATACGTGGAGAAAAACATCGCTGCCGACACCCTCTTCGTGCAAACTACCCAGTCGGATTTTTTCCTGTTCCAGGAAGTAGACTTTACCGCCCGGCGCAGTTATTACATCAACCAGTTCGAAGAGATCGGCGAAGAACTGCCTGGGTACGCCTCATTTTTTGCTCCTAATTATAAGGTGTCGCGGGTGCCCATCCCCATTATGGAGCCCTGGAGGGCCTACGGGAAGGTGCTCAGCGGCCTGGCTACCTACTCCCGTTATCAGCCCTACGCATCCACCCGCCTGCAACTGCCGGGGGAGTTCCCCTGGCCTACGCGCATCTTCCAGCTGGACCGCTGCGTGGCTGTCCATCGCTACCGCCTTGCAAGCGGCAGGGAACTGGTGGTGATGAACATCCACAACTCCGCCTACGACGCCGACGGTTCCCTGAAGCGCCAGCAGATGGCCTTCCTGAAGGAACTGCTCCTGGAAGAATTCGAAAAAAAAGGAAATTACGTGGTGGTGGGCGGCGACTGGAACCAGTGCCCGCCTTACTTCCGCTTCGACGGCTTTATGCCCGGCAACACCCAGGGCTATACCCAGATCAACATCGAGCCGGATTTCCTGCCGGAGGGCTGGAAGTGGGTGTATGACCCCACCACGCCCACCAACCGGAAAATCCGTACGCCCTATGTGGCGGGAGAGTCCTTCGTCACCCTCATCGACTTTTTCCTGATCAGCCCCAACGTGCGCGCCCGT
>JAGFJD010000087.1 GCA_024102975.1 Phaeodactylibacter sp.
CACACCACTGGACAAAATGGTTTTGGACACAGAGCGCACTGAGGTCAACACAGAGTACACGGAGTTTTTTCCATTGATAATCAGGTCTCTGTGTGGCTCTGTGCCTTCTCGGCGTACTCTGTGTCCAGAAAAATGTCTAGTAGTGTGGCGCCTGGCCAGCGTTGACGGCTTTGGCCAGCATGCCGAAATCTTCTTCATTCAGGTAGAAAGGGATGCTCATCGGCATATCCCGGTTGAAGGCCTTCAGGCCGGAGATGCCCTATGAAGATGGTTTTAAGTTAAGCAATTCGGTTCTGGCAATATATCGAAGGTCGGCTAAGATTATTTTCCTCCAATGCCTGATTCCTGGCAATTTCCGGGACAGCTGACCGCGAATCCGCAGGGCCTGATTCAGAGTGATACAACAATAAAAATACGCTATTTATTGAAATTCAAACTGTTGTGGCAAGCCAAAAATGCCTGTGTTGTCAAACCTGGCGCTGAACCCACTCCTTGTTATGCCCAATCATTGCTTGTAAATTGGGGGGCATCGGTTCACGCAGTTATTCTGCCGGAAGTTCGTGTAGTTCCTGAACCTCAACCTCAACCTTAACCTTAACCTTAACCTTAACCTTAACCTTAACCTAAACCTAAACCTCATGCCCCACTCCCCCCAATTCCGCTGGCTGGACAACCTGCTCGGCCTTTTCTATCCCAACCTCTGCCTGGCCTGTGGCCGCAACCTGCCGCCCGGGCAGGAAGGCATTTGCGTCAGTTGCCTTTTCAAACTACCCAGGACCAATTTCCACCTGGAGCCGGAAAACCCTTTTGCCGGGCGTTTCTGGGGCAGGGTGCCGCTGGAGGCCGGCGCGGCATTCCTTTACTTCGCCAAAGGAGGGAAAACGCAGCGGCTGATCCATCACCTCAAATACGAAGGTAAGCGGGAGGTTGGCGTATTCCTGGGGAAGCTCTACGGCCTGGCGCTGCGGGAAGCGCCCGGCTTCCGGGAAGCGTCCCTCATCCTGCCGGTTCCTTTACACCCGCGCAAGCTGCACCAGCGGGGCTACAACCAGAGCGCGTTGTTTGCAAAGGGGTTGTCGGAAGCTATGAAGGTTCCGTGGCTGCCCAACGGCCTGCAACGGGCCGAATACACCGCCACGCAGACCAGAAAGAGCCGGCTGGAGCGCTTTGAAAACGTAGAGGCGGCATTTATCGTCCCCAACCCCGGTAGGGTAAAAGGGCAGCACGTGCTGTTGGTAGATGACGTCATCACCACCGGCGCAACCCTGGAGGCCTGTGCCTTGAAAATCCTGGAGGTGGAGGGGGCGAAGGTAAGTATGGCGACGATTGCGATTGCACTGTAACCTACCCCTCCACCAACGTCCCCACCTGTTCTCCTTTCACGATGCGCAGCAGGTTCTCATTGTGGTTGATATCGAAGACGATGATCGGCAGGTTGTTTTCGCGGCAGAGGGTGAACGCCGTCATATCCATAACGCTGAGGCCCATGCTGATCACTTTGGCGAAGGTAAGTTTGTCGAACTTGGTAGCGGCGGGATCCTTTTCCGGGTCGGCCGAGTAGATGCCGTCGACGCGGGTGCCTTTGAGGATAACGTTGGCATTGATCTCATTGGCCCGCAGGGCGGCGGCCGAATCGGTGGTAAAATAGGGGCTTCCGATGCCGGAGGAGAAGATGATCACGCGGCCCTTTTCCAGGTGGCGGATGGCGCGGCGGCGGATGTAAGGTTCGGCGATCTGTTTCATCTCGATGGCTGAGATCAGGCGGGTGTACACGCCGATGCCCTCCAGGGCGCTCTGCAGGGCCATGCCGTTGATCACGGTAGCCATCATCCCCATATAGTCGCCCTGTACCCGCTCGATGCCGGATTCAGCCGCCTGCAGGCCCCGGAAGATGTTGCCGCCGCCGATCACGACTGCTACCTGGACTCCCACCTCGGTGAGTTCTTTGATCTGGCTGGCGTAGTGGCTAAGCATGTTCGGGTCGATCCCAAATTTCTGCGGCCCCATCAGAGATTCGCCACTTAGTTTGAGGAGCACTCTTTTATACTTTATCATATTCGATGAAATTCTAATATGAGAAAATGGCTCAAAAAAAAGGCGAATTGGATTAATTCGCCTTTTTTTCTTTTAACCGAGCGTTACGTGCTTGAAATCGGTAACCGTAAGCTCCTTGTCGAAGCTTTGCAGGTACTCTCGGACAGTCATCTTGCTGTCTTTGACGAATTGCTGGTTGAGCAGGGTGCTGTCCTTGAAGAATTTTTCGAGTTTACCCTGGGCAATTTTTTCCAGGATTTGTTCCGGCTTGCCTTCCTGGCGCGCCTGTTCTTTGCCGATCTCGATCTCTTTTTCGATCGTTCTCTGGTCGACGCCGTCTTTGTCTACAGCGACCGGATGCATAGCAGCGACCTGCATGGCCACGTCACGGCCGGCATCGTAGAAACCACCGTTGCTCTTATTGAGGCCAACCAGGACGGCGGCTTTGTTGCCCATGTGAATATAGGGGCATACCAAGCCGGCTTCCATTCTTTCGTAGGCTGCCAGTTCGATCTTTTCGTTGATCTTGCCCACCAGTTCGGTGACCCGGTCTGCCAGAGGAAGCCCGTCCATGTCGAGTTTCAGCAATTCGTCGAGAGAGGCCGGGAATTGCTGAAGCGCCAGGGCAGCGGCTTTCTGGGTGAAGCCGATGAAGTCCTCGCCTTTGGCCACGAAGTCTGTCTCACAGCTCAGTTTAACGATCACGCCCCTCTTCCTGTCTCCGGAAATTTCAGCGATAACGACGCCTTCGTTCGCTTCGCGGTCGGCGCGTTTGGCGGATACTTTTTGCCCTTTCTTGCGAAGAATTTCAATTGCTTTATCAAAATCCCCTTCCGCTTCCGCGAGGGCTTTTTTGCAGTCCATCATGCCTGCGCCGGTCATTTCGCGCAGTTTTTTGACATCAGCCGCAGTAATATTTGCACTCATTAGTCGGTCCGTTGATTTTTTATGGTAAATGGTATTTACTTAGACGAATCTTTCTCCGCTTTGTTGCGCTCCCGCTCTTCCAATCCCTGGCGGATACACTCGGCGATGTACCGGGTGATGATGGCCACCGACTTGGAAGCGTCGTCATTGGCAGGAATGGCGAAATCGACCTCGTTGGGGTCGGAGTTGGTATCGACGATGCCGAATGTTTTCAGCCCCAGCTTGTGGGCTTCTGCCACGGCGATGTGTTCGTGGTGGATGTCCACGATGAAGATAGCAGAAGGCAGGCGGTTAAGGTTGGCGATACCGCCGAGCACGCGTTCCAGTTTGTTGCGCTCGCGGGTCAGGGTGAGGCGCTCTTTCTTGGTGACGTTGGAGAGGGTGCCGTCCTGCAGCATGCGGTCGATGTTGTTCATCTTTTTCACCGAGCGGCGGATGGTGGAGAAGTTGGTCATCATGCCGCCCAGCCAGCGGTCCGTCACGTGGGGCATGCCGACACTGCGGGCGGCGTCGGCGACGATATCCCGGGCCTGCTTTTTAGTGGCTACGAACATGATCTTCTTGCCGGCGCGGGCGATACCGCGGGCGGCGTTGCCCGCGCGCTCCAGGGACTGGAGCGTGCGGTTCAGGTCGATGATGTGGATGCCCTTGCGCTCCATGAAAATATAGGGCGCCATTTTGGGGTTCCACTTCTTTTTGAGGTGGCCGAAATGGACACCGGCATCCAACAGGTCTTTATATGTGGGCTTTTCCATTATTATTGAACTCTTAATTTGAGATTAGGAAGCAGTGCCCGGGAAGGATAGCCATTCCAGGCACTGAGATCGAAAACAAAGGTTAACGCTTGCTGAACTGGAAGCTCTTCCGCGCTTTGGGCTTGCCGTATTTCTTGCGTTCCACTTCACGGGCATCCCGGGTGAGGAAGTTCTTGCCTTTCAGCGGCTTGCGGAAGTCCTCGTTCAGTTTGACCAGAGCGCGGGCGATGGCCATGCGCACGGCTTCTGCCTGCCCTTTGAAGCCGCCGCCGTCGACGTTGACCTTGAGGTCATAGATATTTTCCACTTCGACCGTCGTAAACGGAGCAGTGATGTTCTGCTGAATGTGAATCTGTGGGAAGTACTGCTTGTAGTCCTTGCCGTTCACAGTGATCTTTCCCTCTCCTTTGGTGAGGTAGACGCGGGCGACGGACGACTTTCTCCTTCCGATGGCATTGATCATTTCCATATATCTTCGGGCTTTACCTGCTGTTTTAGATTAGAATTTGAATGGTTCCGGCTGCTGGGCTTCATGAGGGTGCTCCGCGCCTTCATAAACGTGCAGCTTCTTGTACATCCGGCGCCCGAGGCGGTTCTTGGGCAGCATGCCTTTTACCGCCAGCTCGACCACCCGGATGGGCTTTTTGTCCAGCAGTTCTTTAGCTGTGCTGGATTTCTGGCCTCCGGGGTAACCGGAATAGGTCTGGTATTCTTTCTGCGACATTTTGTTGCCGGTGAAACGCACCTTGCCGGCATTGATCACGATCACGTGGTCCCCGCAGTCGACGTGGGGCGTGTAGGAGGGCTTGTGCTTGCCGCGAAGCACCGCAGCGATACGGGTGCAGAGCCGTCCGACGATTTGGCCTTCCGCGTCGACAATGTACCACTTCCGCTCTACTTCTTCCTTCTTCGCCGATTTCGTTTTATAACTTAACGTATCCACTTTTTCTGGTTTTTAAAGTGTGCAATTCCGCCCCAAAACGGGGAAGATCGGACCGCCTCCGAAAAGGCAGGTGCAAAGGTATATCTCTTTTGTGCAATAACCAAGCCTTCGTTAAAAAAAAGTGCTTGCTGAAAACCGTAACTTGCTGAAAAACAGGTAAAATATCGCACGGGCATTTTTTTAGGCGCAAAAGTGGCAATGTCTAGTAGTGTGCCATCGTATACAGCGCCGCGCCGCCGTCGGGCCGTACGCCGCATACATCCCTGTAAGTTCTCGTCCGGCGTTCGGCCGAGCTCGCGCCAGGGTTCTCGGAAGGGTAGCCGACCTTGAGCCTCGAACCCCGAATTAGCCGGCCACGCATTCACCTCCCCCCGCACCCGATCGGCGCCCCGTCCGGCAACGGCAGGGCCCCGGGCATCGCCCAGGCCTCCGGGTTGTCCCGGAAGCGGCGGATTTGTTCCAGCATATATATATAATGCGCCTGTTGCTGCACATCCTCTTCTTTGGCCAGCAGGACATCGACGTAATCCTCGATCTGGTGGACTTTGAAAAGGGCGACGGCGGAAACCTGGGACATCACCTCCTTGCCCTGCGCCAGCCGGAGCAGCTGGTGCAGGATCAGCTTCTCGCCGATGCGGGCGATCTGTTTTTCCAGCGGGGTGTAGTCGCTGTACGCCTGCACAGAGGTAAGCATCTCTTCGATGAGGTAACTGACGCTGAGGTGTTCCTCGTCGCGGGCGTGTTGCTCCACCAGGCGGGCGAGGCGCTGGGGGTGGAGCATAAGCTGAATGGTATGGTTCATAGCGCTTTCGGCAGCGGCCAGGGCATCGAGCCCGATCCCGCCATTGTAGGTTTTAAACAACTCCCGCCCGCGGCCGTAACCAATGGGCTGGGGCGGCACGGCGTCCAGGATCCTTTCGGGCAGCGCCAGGGCTTTCGGTCTGAGGGTTTGCTGCAGGGCCCGCAATGCCTGAAGCTGACGTTCGGGGGGCACCATCTCTGCCGCCGTTTCCTGGCCGTCGCCCCGGACGGCATAGGTGTATTCCACTCCGCCAATGAGCTTGGCCACGGCTTCCACCTGATAACGGTGGGCAAAATACAGGGGGGCCAGCACGTCTTCCAGGGTGGCCAGCGGGGCTCCTTCGGGAATGTTCGCCTCTCCGAAGGCGCCCAGAGCTTTTTCCCGGACTTTCAAAATCCGTTCCAGCTCCTTCACGGCCGAGGCGCCGTTGTCCCAGAGATGGGCATCGGGATGGCCGCCGCCTTCCGGGCGGGCCCCTTCGTCGGAGATGAACTTCAACCCCATGCCGATGGTTTGTTGAAGAATGCCCTGAAGGGCCGCCGCCTCATCTGTCCCGTCCGGAAAATCCTGGTAGCCATAGAGGATGGCGCGCTTGTCCCATTCGCCGATGCCCGTATCGTAGGCCCCGGCAAAATCCATTTCTCCTTTATCGTTGACTGAGATATAAGGATGCGGATAATCCATGACCGAAGCCCGGTCGTTGTAGCTGGCGGCAAAATTGTGGGTCAGGCCCAGGGTGTGGCCCACCTCGTGTGCCGAGAGCTGCCGCAGGCGGGCCAGCGCCATCGCTTCCAGGCGGGGGTCGGGCGTTTTGCCTTGTTCATAAGCCTGGATGAGCCCCTGGGCAATCAGGAAATCCTGGCGCACCCGCAGGGAGCCGAGCAGGACGTGCCCCTTGATGATCTCCCCGGTGCGCGGGTCGGAAACGGTGGAGCCGTAAGACCAGCCCCGGGTGGAGCGGTGTACCCAGTTGATGACGTTGTACCGCACATCCATGGGATCGGCGCCTTCCGGCAGTTCTTTTACCAGGAAGGCATTGCGGTATCCGGCGGCCTCGAAGGCCTGGTTCCACCAGGCGGCCCCTTCCAGCAGGGCCGACCGGATGGGCTCCGGCACGCCGCGGTCGAGATAGTAAACGATGGGGTCCACCGGCTCGCTCATCCGGGCCCCGGGATTCTTCTTTTCCAGCCGGTGGCGGTAGATGAAGCGCCGGGTGAGCGGCTCGCCGACGGGCGTACCGTAGTCCTGAAAACTTAAAGGGTAATACCCCGACCGGGGGTCGAAAGCCCGGGGCTGGTAGTTGCCGTCGGGCAGCTCTACGAAGCTGTGGTGCAAACGCAGGCTCAGGGCATGAGGCGTCGGCGCCACCGACTTGACTTCCTCCCCCTCCGGCTGGCCTTCGAAAGTGAGCAGGGCCTCGAATTCGCTGTTCTTCGGGAAGTTTCCGGTGCGTTCCAGCCAGAGGGCCGAGCGCTTTTCGTCCAGCTTGTATTCGCCCTGTTTGCGCTCTTTCAACCGCCGGGCTACGCCGTGGGCGTCGCGCAGCAGGAAGGGCGTCAGGTCGATCAGGGCGCGGCGCCCTTCTTCGGCTTCCACTTTGAACCCGCCGAGCGCCGACTGGGCGAAGGCCTCCTCTACCGCCCGCCGCTCCTCCGGGTTGTCCGTCTCTGCCCGGAATTTGTAGTTGGCTTCCAGCAGGAGCACCTTCGGGCCAAAACGCAGGAACCGGACCACCCGGCTGTCTCCAAGCTGGTTGCGGTCCAGCCCGATATCGTTAGAGCCCAGGCCGCCGGTCAGGGAGTTGACGTAAAGGAATTCTTCGCCCCATTTATCTACTTCCAGCCAGATCTTGCCTTCTTTTTCGTCGTAGTAAAACCGAAAGAAGCCTTCGTACGGCTGGAAGCCTTTTGCCTTTTCGCCTATGGAGGGAACCTGTGCGCACAGCACCCGGCAGAAAAGGAAGGCCGGCAGGAAAAAAAGGAATACTCTCATGCTTGTATTTTTTGGCTACCCGGTCTTTAGCCCAGGGCAGAGACAAAAATACAAGTTATACTGACGCACGCTTGGTTTTTGCTTTACAAAAACCAGCGAGGTCAGTATATGCTGACCCGGCCGGTCCTGTAGTCGACAAAACCAGCCGTGCGTCAGTATAGCATTTGAATTTGCCGGCCGGCCGCCTAAAAAGCAATAGCACATCGGCCGGTGCCGGCGAATGTGCTATTGCTTTCAGGAACGTTGAGGAAAGCCTACGTAAGCAGACACAGAATAACCATATAACAATTGCCCCAGGAACAGAGCTGCCAAGCCATGCTTTCGAAGCAGCTTTAGTTACAATAAGTGTGTCCAGCTACTTACCCCGCTTTTACGAACAGTTTGCTGACGCTGGCCTGGCCGGCACTCAGCCGCAACAGGTATACTCCCGGCGGCAGTTCCTGCACCGCCAACTGTTCGGCGAACAGGCCTTCGGGTTGTGCCGGGTAGATTTTGGCTTGGATCAGCCGCCCGTCCTGGTTGTACATTTCCAGGAGGCGCCGCCGTTGGTGGACTTCAGCACGCCGGTGGAGTTGTTGTGCCAGCCATCGCCGTCGCCGGTGGCGATGTAGATGGTATTGGGGTTGGTGGGGTGTACTACGATGCCGGAGACACCCAGTACGATGTGGTCGTCGAGCAGGCAGGACCAGGAGGCGCCGCCGTCCGGCGTCTTCCAGATGCCGCCGCCGGCAGCTCCCACGTAGATGATGTTGTTGTTGGTAGGGTGAAAGGCAATGCAGTTGATGCGCCCCAGGCCATGGTAGCCTCCGGAGGCGGCGCTGGGGCCCAGGGGCATCCAGTCGCCGGTGGGCGAGCGGAAGCCGACGCCGCCGTCCTCGTGTCCTTTCAGGTATTTTTCCCATTCTACCCGGGTGATGTCAGCGGGAGGGAAAGTGCCGTTCGCGTTCACGCGGTTCTGCCAGTACCACTCCCAGCGGCGGAACGGCTTGTACCCCCGGCCCCGCTCGATTTCCTTGTCTTTCCAATAGTCATCGAATGCGCGTTGGGCTTCGAAAAAGTTAGGATTGGGCCCGCGCAGGGCTTCCATCCAGGGCTGTGCCTGGGCCAGTGACATCCAGGAGAGGATAACCAGAATGAGGAGTGGCCGGAAAAAATTCATGTCAACAGGGTTTGAAATGGTGAAAAATGTTACTTTAAATAATAAGTTCGACGTCAAGGCGTGGACTCCGAATGTCGAACTTATTTTTATCACTTCTAAGCCTATAGTGAGCGAAAGGTGGGCGGCGTACCCGGCGAGGAGGATGTTTTTTAAAAAATATTTGTATAACCTTTTCAGGCAGTAACTTTGGAACTCTAATTCACGGCAACTATGCGTTTATCTTCCTTATTCCCGATCCTGTTATTCTTCTTTTCCTGCAGCCGCTCTGCCCTTTCCAACCCGCCCGAGGAACTGGGCAAGGTCGATTGGCTGCGCGATTTTGACCAGGGCCTGGAGCGGGCCTCCCTCGAAGACAAGCCCGTGTTCCTCCTTTTCCAGGAGGTGCCCGGCTGTGCCACCTGCCGAAACTACGGCAACGAGGTGCTCAGCCATCCCCTCATCGTGGAGGCGATCGAGACGCTCTTCGTGCCGGTAGCCATCTTCAACAACAAGGGCGGCAAGGACGCCGGGGTGCTGCGCTACTACGACGAGCCCTCCTGGAACAACCCGGTGGTGCGCATCGTGGATTACGACCGGCTGGACATCGTTCCGCGGGTCAGCGGCAATTACTCTCAGCTGGGCGTGGTGCAGGCCATGGTGTTTGCGCTGGAACGGCGCGGCAGGGCCATTCCAGCCTATCTGCAATTGCTCTGCGAAGAACTGCAGGCCCGGCAGCAGGGCACCGAAACGACTACCCTCTCCATGTACTGTTTCTGGACGGGCGAAAAGGCGCTGGGGCAGCTGGAGGGCGTGGTCGCCACTGAAGCCGGTTTCATGGACGGGCGGGAAGTGGTGCAGGTGACCTACAATCCTAAAAGCATTTCATTTGAAAAACTGGTGAAAGCGGGCCAACAGGCGCGGTGCGCCGACCGGGTGTACGCCCACGACGAAATTCAGAAGGCTGCCGCATCGGCCGTGCTGGGGGAGGGCAGGGCAGGCTCAAAATCATCTTTTCGCCCGGACCGGGCGCCCAAGTACTACCTTTCCAAAACCCACTACCGCTTTGTGCCCATGTTCCCTCTGCAGGCCGCCCGCGCCAATGCGCTGATCGGGCAGGGGAAATCGCCGGAGGGGGTGTTGTCGCCCAGGCAGGTAGCGCTGGCCCGGCAGGCGAAAGACCAGCCTGGGGAAAAATGGGAAAATGCGATCGGGAAGGATATGATGGAGGCCTGGAGGTGGGAGGGGAGGTAGTGCGCGGGGTTGTGTACGATGTACGGGCCAAGCGGAGGCATGGCGCAGTGTACGATGTACGTAGCACCATCTGGCCGGCCAACCCTGGAGTGGCAGCCGGAAATGTCGTTTCAGAGCTGGCCCTAATAATCACAAAAGGAGATAGTGAAACAGCAAATAGTACACATCGCACTGGTAGTACGGGACTACGATGAAGCCATCGAATTCTACACAAAAAAGCTGGATTTCAGGCTGGTGGAAGACACCCGGATCGATGACGGCAAGCGATGGGTTCTGGTCGCCCCGCCGGGCGCCCGGGAATGCGCACTGCTGCTGGCCAAAGCCGCCAATGAAAAGCAACTGGCAAGCGTAGGCAACCAAACGGGCGGGCGCGTTTTCCTTTTCCTGTTCACGGACGACTTTTGGAGGGATTACGCAAAGATGAGCGGGCGGGGGATTCGATTCGTCAGGCCGCCCCGGGAAGAAGCATACGGAACCGTCGCTGTATTTGAAGACCTGTATGGCAATTTGTGGGATTTGCTGGAACCTAATGAAAATAATAGAGGGGTTTTGTAACTATTTACCACATAGGCCACATCAGACAGTTCGGTGCCTATGTGCTCTACTGAGAAAACGCTATGTGCCCTATGTGATTAAACAAAAGGCCCAGGAGCCTTTCGAAAATGAAACCTTCCCCAGCCAGATTGTATTCCTGCGACAAATCCCCTATCTTGGAACAACTAAAAAATCAGCATAACCATGCCCGCAGAGGTAGCCACTGAAAGCAAAGCGTTGATCGTCAATGACATGGTCATCAAGGGGTTGATCCCCAGGATGGAAATGGACGACTTTTATGCCTTTTGCGCGCTCAATCAAGAGCTTCGCATCGAACGCGATAGCGAAGGAAATGTCATCATTATGCCCCCAGTTTATACAGAAACCGGTTTTTACGAAGGAGAAGCCTTTGGCGAATTAAGGTCCTGGAACAAGAAGAATGGCAACCCCGGCCGGGTGTTCAGCCCCTCCGCCGGCTTCACCCTGCCCAACGGCGCGGTACGTTCTGTCGATGCCTCCTGGCTATCCAAAGAAAAATGGGACGCGCTCAGCAAAGAGGAAAGGAAGAGCTTTGCCCCGGTAGTTCCTGAATTTATTATCGAAATCCGCTCCGGCACGGATAAGGAAGACAAGCTGTACGAGAAAATGGAAGAGTGGATCGAAAACGGCACCCTGCTGGCCTGGCTGATCGACCCCATACTGGAACAGGCGCGCGTATATCGGGCGGATGGGTCCATTTCGGTTATTAAAAGTTTTGAGGAGGCGCTTTCCGGCGAGGAAGTGTTGCCTGGCTTCACGTTTGAACTAAACAGCCTTAAACCATAACAGAATTATCCCCCCATTTGCGACCTGGCCCACTTGATATACATCCTGACCTGCTCTTCCAGCTTGCGCAACGTATTCAACCTTATATCTTCTGTACAGGCTTTTTGCCACGCCTGCTCCCGGTCATCCAGGGCTTTGAATTTTAACCGGTACGCGGCTTTCTCTTCCTGCGTGAGTAGCTCCATAGCCTCATACTTCGCTTCTATGGCTTTCCTTTCCTCTTTCTGCCGGTTGTTGAGCGAGTCCCGTTCCTGCCGGGGTAGGTCTTTCAGCTTATTCCACGCATACTGCTCAAACAGGGCCTTCATTTCGGCTTGCCGCTGCGCCAGGATCTCTTTGGTCATCCCGTTTTCCCGGCTGTACTCTTCCCATAACCGGTTCCGTTCCTCCTGCAGCAGCTTTCCTTCTTTTTGCAGATCCTCCGACAGGTTGCCATTATGTATGATCATCACCGGGTCTCTCAAACTTATGGGAGCGATGAACTGAGTGCCGTCCTCATTCTTTTCATCTATGCGGCGCGCCTCGCTCAGGGACACAAAATTCCGGTCGTGGCAGGCATCCAATGGTTCCAGGTTGTCGAGCCATTGTTCTGGCGGATAGGCCTTCATGATACCGAGCTTCAACTCCTGGTAGGCCGTATCTTTGTGCAAGAGGTAGGAGCCGTTGTTGTAGTTCAAAAACTCAATGAGCGCCAGGTATCTTTCAATAAAGTCTTTGTTGGGCCCAATGCTCTTTAACTGGCTCACTGCGGCCGAAACCTTCCCGTAAAATTCGTCCGTATAATAGGCGTGCCTTCTCAGGCTGTGGATATAACTCCATAAGATTCGCTTTTCCACCGAATCTTCAAACCGGCTGTCAATATGCCGGGAAATGTCAACGTGCAAACCTTCTTCCTCCTTGATGCCCTGGCGATAAGCATCCAGGCTGTACTGAAGGTGGCAGGTGTTAAACCTTTCCTCACTTTCTTCCCGGGGAGCAAGCTCCGAGAGTTGATCGGCATAAGCTCTTTCCAGTGCCGTCGGCCGGTAGCGGGTCAATTCTTCTATATACGCCGCCTTATCTTCCAGAAAACGACGAAACTCCTCCGCCCTGCGCTCCACGGACTGCTTTACATTGTATTGCAGATCGTATTTTCCGTTCATCGCCGCTTCTGTTTCCAGGTAGCTCCTCTGCGGGTAACTACCTATGGTAAAGGATGTATCCATATTGGCGTAATCCATGAACAGGAACCCTATTTTATCTTTGCGGCTGTAGCCATCCAGGTAAACGCCGATATTTTCGCCCTCCAGCCATACGTGCTCCTCCAGTTGAATGCCCGATTCCGCAAATGCCTTTCGTATAGCCTGGACCGCCTCTTCCGACTTTAACCGCTCGGGCAACCCCGTTCCGAAGCTTACCGGCCGATAGGGAACCTGGGCGTTCTCCAGTGGAAATGGGTTGTACAGCGTATCCGCCGGGGCCTGGCCCGAAAGTTCATTCCCGCTCAGCAGCAGGAAGCTGGCCAAACCGCCAGTCGAGGCCCATTTAATGAACTTATGGCTAAAGGGGTAAGGCCTGGTTTCCGGATGCAGCAACGGGTTTTTATCTTCGAAGGAGGGGTATTTCGGCTTGTATATCCGGCGGGCAGGCTGTACTTTCAATGGCTTCTTTTGCATGGTCAGAGCGTTATTTCGAAGTGAGAGATGATGGGGTAGTCCTCATTGTAGTGTTTGTGGATGAAGTGGTTGTTTCTGCTTTTCCATAGCTTATCCGCTGTTTTATCCACTATTTCAATGAGGATTTTTTCGTTGTAGCAAACAACAGGCGAGGCCTGGTCAATCCGGCCGGTGCTCATAAAATTGATGCAGGAGCACCACTTGGAACAGCGGGATTCGAGCCTGCACCCGCAGCATTCCGGTTTTTCTTTCTCTGACTGCTCGTTCAAATGATGCCGGCATGCCGGGTCAAAGCCACTATTTACATGCCCTATCATAAACTCCGGAAGGGAATCCGTCTTGACGAATTGAATGCAGGGGTACAATTCCCCGTTGGGAGCGATGGAAAATTGCTTTGTCCCGATGAGGCACCTTTCGTGCGCTGCCAGAGGTTTGTAGGTTCGCGAACGAATTCTTTCATCGAAGAAGCTGAGGTAAAACCGCTCATTTTTCTTCATCTTTTCGATGTACCACCGGGAGAGCTTTTGGTAGGACTTTTTGAGCACAGCAAAATGTTCTACCTGCCAGTCTGCGGAATAGTCGAGCGTAGTGGTGATGTACCGGAACCCCAGGTTGAAGATATAGTCGACGGACTCACACAACTGGGAGGCGGTATCCGGAGACAGTACGCAGGTTACATTTGTTGCCGGATTATATCGAAGCATTATTTCAGCGGCCTTTTCTACTTTATGAGAAGTCGGTTTCCCTCCCGCATCGCGCCGGTGGGCATCGTGGACGTCGGGATGCCCGTCGATGCTAAGGGAAACAAAGACGCCGTGGGCGTAGAGTTTTTGCATCAAATCCTCGGTCAGCAAGGTGCCGTTGGTGCTCATGCGGCAGGAAACCAGCAGGCCGCCTTTTTTGCCCAAAGCATCGATGATATAAAATATCTTCTCTTTTTCGATCAGGGGTTCCCCGCCAAAAAAAGTGATGTGAAGCTGGTTGGTTTTCAGTTTCTCCAGTTCCTTTTCTATAAAGGCAATGGATTGATCGATGGTGTCGTAACTCATCGCCAGGGGGCGTTTTTCCCCGGTGTAGCAATAGGTGCATCGCAGATTGCAATGATGGGTCAGGTGAAAAGTGGCGGAGAGTGCGTTCATATCAATTTTTTTAAGAAACAGGCGCGGTTTAGCCCTGCGAAATTCAGGAGCCAATAATGTCAGGAGGGCTGGCTACCCTGCACTTTGTCAGCTTTCGTTTTCCCGGGTCTTCAGATAATTCTCTGGAGTAAACACGGCAATTCCGGACCTGGAATAATCCTTGACATTTCTTGTTATAATGGCTTCTATGCCTTTTATCGTCATTGCTGTAGAGTATTGAATGGAGTCTTCATAATCTTTAAAATCGTTTCGCAATGCTTGCATTATTTCCTTCTTTGTAGTGCCAATTATTTCTGTAATTTCTACCAATTCCCCAATAACTTCCAGTGTTTTCTTATGCCCTAAATATTTTCTGACAATGTAATAAATGTTATTGATGCTTACTGCGGATAGGTGTAATTGAACTTCTCCTTGCTCATTCAGTTCAAACAATTCGC
Organism: Phaeodactylibacter sp.; assembly: GCA_024102975.1. GTDB lineage: Bacteria > Bacteroidota > Bacteroidia > Chitinophagales > Saprospiraceae > JACJXW01. Next base: position 14,433 of record JAGFJD010000087.1, read on the forward strand.
TCGCAGGACTTGCAAATGGTTTTCTATCTGTGAAAAAATCAATCACTACGTCCGAATCTATGAATAATTTATTTCTCATATTTCTTGGCCAATTCCTCGGCTAATACTTTTTTGAAATCAATTGGTTCATCTGTTTTTATTATCCCTCTTAACCGTTGTATTCGGGGTGACAACTTTTCAGGTTCTATTTTTCGCCTGTCTTTAGTTATTAATTTGAAATAATTTTCAACCATGTCAGACAAACTCTGGCCCTTCTCTTTTGCGTATTTTTTAGCTACCTGGATGACCTCTTCCTCTATGGTCAATGTTAACTTGGTATTCATGGTGTTTTTATTCAAAAATACGTGTTTTCTCTGAAATAATCAACACGTGTTCTCTAATGAACGCTATGGCGCCTTCAATTTAAACAGGACATGCCAATTTTCCGATAAAGTTGGATTCTCAGAATTCCGGCGCTTCATCTTCCATATATAATTATCCATTTTTTACGCTGATGCCTCTTATGCAACGCGCAAAATCTTCTCCATCTTCCGCCCTTTCGCCAATTCATCCACCAGCTTGTCCAAATACCTTACTTGTTGTGTTAAGGGGTTTTCGATCTCTTCCACCCGATAGCCACAGATCACTCCTGTAATGAGGTGAGCATTGGGGTTTAAAGCGGCATGTTGAAAGAATGTTTCAAAAGTCGCTTTTGCTTCAATGAGTTCCTGCAGTTTTTTTTCATCAAAACCGGTTAACCACTCGATGACCTGATGCAATTCTTCTTTTGTCCTGCCTTTCTTCTCGGCTTTTGTGATATAGTGTGGATATACCGAAGCGAATGTCATTTTCGCAATACGTTCATCGTGTTTGCTGGTGTTGTTCATGCCTTTTAAAGTTTATCTGTATGCCGAAATTAAGGAATTTAACCTTCCTTTCAAAGTCCAGTAAGGCAACACGACTATCTTTCCATCGGCCCGGTTGCTCTCCATAAGGTAAAAGGATAAATGATACTTTTGGGCAATACCGTGTATTCCGCATAACTGCCGTTATAATCCCGCCCCATTTCTCCCATAAAAGCCATTACTTGTTGGCCTTTTTCAAAGTCCCCGAAAGCACCAGTTCCACTTCCCCTACACACTCAATACCCAGGATGCGCGGAAAGCGGACCGAAGGAGACAATCCTTTGCTGGCCGTCAATTCTGAACGATTCAGGCCAAATGCCCTGACCTTTACTAACACCTGCCCTTCCTTAGGTTCGGGGGTGGGGACATTTACCAGTTTCAGGTTTTCGGCTTCGCCGGGATGGTGTATGATGGCAGCTTTCATAACATGAAATAAAATAACTTTTTCTGTAATGCCTTCTTATTTAATAATTTTTAATCATTAATAAACCCAATTCGTAGCCGCAAAGCGGATTTTGTGTTTTTGTGTCCGTCTCTTTGAGCCGGATAAACTTTTGTGGCAGGATTTTAGGCGTCACTTTGCCAAAAAGAACCGCTGTTTAAAAAAACACCTCCGAACGGCTCAGCAAATACTTCGTTCCGAACACGGCCATCAGGGGGCCTTCTCCGGGCTGGCTGTTTACAAAAACCAGATAGACGTCATGCAACTGATCATCGGAATTGTCCGGCAGCTTTACCGGCGCCGTCAACCGGGTGGGCGCAACTCCTCCTTTTTCGGTTGGTGCCAGAAAAGGCGAGGCACCCAGCAGGGGCCCCGCCGGGCCGCCCAGGCGCAACTCGACGGTTCCGCCTATGGCATTCCATTGGGGTTGTGGGGCGAGGGCGGCGATTTCTACGGCATCCATATTAGCAAGATCGACCTGCTTCAACATCATATACCCCCCATTTTCTTCCACAAGGACCATATCCCTGCCGCCGGAAGATATTTTCCGGGCTTTCTTATAAGCGTCATAGGCATGGACAGGCACTTTTGCATTCCTTAAGATCAGCGTCTTTTCCGAACTCAGAGAAGGCAGGCCGCCGGCACCGTTATCTGCGTAAGCGGCTCTCAGCACAAAAACGCCGGCGCCCGGATCCCCTTCCGGCGGGTCAGCAGCATACACCCCTTTCGGCGGCAGTGCCGGGCGGGCCGGCTGATTCGTCAGGGCCAGGATGTATCTGGCCATTTCCGAAGCCTCTGCCGTCGTAAACTGGGGGTGGCCGGCCATCGCGATTTCCCCCCATACGCCGCTTCCTCCGCTGATGATCTTGGCGGCCAGCTTCTCAACGGCTGCATCGTCGCCTTTGTACTTAACCGCTACCTCCAGGTAGGCCGGCCCGATCGACTTTTCGTCCTTTTTGTGGCAGGCCATGCAGTCGCTGCCGTCTATAAGCGCCTTGCCCTTCGCGAAAAGCGCCATCTCGTCCGCCGACCGGTGCCCCCGGGCGAGTTGCACCTGGTCAAAGCCCTCCGGGAAATAATCGATGCTGACGGCCACCCGCTCCGGCGATATGCCGGTGCCCAGCGAGCCGTCTTCGGCGTCGGTTACCTTCACTTCATAATAGATAGGCTCGCCGGGCACGTAAAAAGACCGGTTGCCCTGTGCGAGAACCCAGCTCACCTGCGGAGGCTCGTTGCCGGCGACAAATTCCAGGGATTGGGCGCTGATGCCGCCCTTGCCGTCGTCTGCCGTCAGGGTTGCTTTGTATACGCCGGGTTCGGTTAGGGTGAGGGCGAGTGCCTGCGTTTTACCGGTTTGAAGGAAGCCGTTTTCCGAGGTGATCTCCCACGTGTATCTGAGCTTGTCGCCGTCGGCATCGTTGGTACCTTCCGCGCTGAGGCGGATGGCCAGCGGCACGGCGCCTCCTTTTTTGTCGGCCGCTATCTGAATTTGCGGTTTCCTGTTTCCGGCGTTGTACTCGATCCGGATCAGGCGGGCGTCTTCGTTTTGGGTAAACCAGCCGGTGCCGTATTCCAGCATGTAGAGGTCGCCATTGGCGGCGAATTCCATATCCATAGGGTTGCTGAATGTATAGCTGGGCATGAAACGTTCCATCGAGGCGTAGTTTCCGGATTCATCCATCGTCACGGCCATGATCCATCCCCGGATCCATTCATAGATGAACAATTTCCCGTCGTAGTATTGAGGGAAGGGGCGTTCGGCATTTTGGAAATCGCCCATATTAAACACGGGGCCGGCCATGGCGCTGCGCCCGCCGTTGCCCATCAGCGGAAATTCTTCCGAGTCGCCATAAGGATACCAGATGAATGCCTTTTGGGCCGGCGGCAGCTTTTCCAGGCCGGTGTTGTTGGGCGAGGTATTCACCGGGGCATCGGCGTCCCAGGGTTCCAGGGATTTTTTCGTGGCGAAATCGTATTTAAAGTAGGCTTTGTTGTCGCCCACGAAGTGAGGCCAGCCGAAGTTGCCGGCCTGCCGGGCCTGGCCTACCTCGTCATGCCCGGCGGGGCCGCGGGTGGAGTCAGGCTTTGAGGCGTCCGGCCCGACATCTCCCCAGTAGAGGTATCCCGTTTTCTGGTCGATGGAAATGCGGAACGGGTTGCGGTGGCCCATGGTATAAATTTCGGGGCGGGCATTTGGCGTACCTTGCGGGAACAGGTTGCCTTCCGGGATCGCATAGGTGCCGTCGGGTTGCGGTTTGATGCGGAGGATCTTGCCCCGGAGGTCGTTGGTGTTGGCGGAGGATTTCTGGGCATCCCAGGGGCTGCGGCCCGGCCGTTCGTCGCTGGGGCTGTAGCCGTCCGAAGCGTGCGGGTTGGTGTTGTCTCCGGTCGACAGGTACAGGTTGCCCGCTTTGTCCCAGGCGATTGAGCCGCCGGTGTGGCAGCACTCTTCCCGCTGGACCGGCACTTCCAGGATTACTTTTTTCGACTCTAAATCCAGGCTGTCTCCGGTCATTTCGAACCGGGCCAGCACGTTCATCGGGGCTTCCGCCGCAGAGTAGTACAGGTAAATCCAGTGGTTTTTCGCAAATCCGGGGTCTTTGCTCAGGCCCAGCAGCCCGTCTTCGGCTGTGGATTCCTTCCCTTCCCGGTTGATATATCTGGTGCTGACCGGGATGGTGGCGATGGTTTTGAGTTCCTGGGTCCGGTTGTTGTACAGCCGGACTTCCCCCTTGCGCTGGATGAACAGTATGCGGTCCGCATCCAGGACTGCCAGTTCCATCGGTTCGTCCAGGTTTTCTGCCAGGATTACTTTTGCGAAGCGGTTCTCCTCCGGCCGGGCTTTGGAGTAATCGAGTGGTGGCGGATCATCTCCGCCGGCGGCGTAGTGGATGCCGGCCCAGAGGTGGTTTAAAAAGAGCGGCTCAGAATAGGTTTCCTCCGTATGCCCCATTGCGGTATAAAACGAGCGGCCGCCGTCGAATTCCTGGTACCAGCTCATGGGGTGGTTTTCGCCGTTTTTGCCGCCTTCATAGGTGCTTTCGTCGATGGCCAGGACGACGTTGATGTCCGGAGAAATATCTCTGAAGTTGTAAAACTCGTCGGTGATCTCAAATTCGTCAGGCATGCCCTCTGTAGCCCAGTGGCCTTTTGCCTGCACGGCCATTTTTCCCGTTTGCACATTCGGATCCGCAGGATGGCCGGGGAAATGGGCGCCAACCAGCCGGCCGTACCAGAGCCAGTCGTATTCCGTGCCCGCAGCCAGGTGAATGCCCACGTACCCGCCGCCCGCCTGGATGTAGCGTTCGAAGGCATCCTGCTGCCCGGCGTCCAGCACGTCTCCGCTGGTGTTTAAAAAAATGACCGCATTGAACTGCCGGAGGTTGGGGGTATTGAACTGCTCGGCATCTTCCGTAAAGCTTATCTCAAATCCTCTTTCTTCTGCCATTTTTCGCAGGGCGGCAATGCCCGCTTCAATCGATTCGTGCCTGAACTCTTCTGTTTTGCTGAAGGCCAGCACGCGGATCGGTTTTTCCGGCGTGCAGGAAAGCATGCCTAACATGGCTGCCAACAAAACTATCCGGAAATTTGCTGGATTTAACCTCATGCCAAAGCTTTTTGATGTGCAACGGCAAAGATAAGGTGGTTTTTTGGCAGACAGGCAGGATCGTAAACAAAACCGGGCGCCCGGTACCGCATGAGCAGGCAGCCCGGGAGTAGCGTTCTTTGCCACATAGGTCACGTAGCGAACCTAAACGGTTGATTACCAGCAATAAGCAACCACTTCGCCCGACTCGGGGTGGCGTTAATAACTGTTCCGGGACTTCGTTCCGGAAGCACTAGGCAAAACGGGAATAATGCGTTAACTTCACCCTCCTACAAAAACCGTTAACATCATGAGAAAGAACGTCATTTCATTCCTGGGCGCAAGCGTTTTCATACTGAGCTTCGGCTTCCTCGCGGCCTCCTGTGGCGGCGGCTCGGCCGGCAGCGACAGCTCCGGCGGCGAGGCCAAAGCGCCGCCGAAATCCATGATCGCCGAAGAGCCGGAACCGATTGAGGTGTCGGCAGACGGCAGCACCGTCACCATCCGCCTCACCGGCGACGACCTGATGAAGTACAACCTGAACAGGATCGAAGTCAAAGAAGGCCAGAAGATCAGGCTGACCCTCACCCACATCGGCAAAATGGCCAAAGAGGCCATGGGGCACAATTTCGTGCTGCTGAAGCCGGAAATCACGGTCGAAGCTTTCGCCAACGAAGCCGCGCTGGCCAAAGACAACGACTACATTCCGGAAGGGCAGGCGGACAACATCATCGTACACACCAAAATGATCGGCGGAGGAGAATCGACCTCCATCGAGTTCGACGCGCCGGCGAAAGGCAGCTACAAATTCATGTGCTCTTTCCCGGCTCATTACGTGAATATGAAGGGGGATTTTATTGTGAACTGAGGCGTTTTTTTTATCACATAGAACACACAGGGTTTTCACAGCAGGGTACATAGGGCCTTGGCCCATGCAGGCTGCCAGGCCATATTTCCGGATTGCGTAAATGTGCAAACGTGTAAAGGTGTAAAAGAAAAAAGGCCCCCGGTCATTTACACCTATCTCACTTTTACACGTTTACACAATCCGGCCCAATTTTACCGGTAGTGCGCAGTCCGTTGTATTCTGTGGGCCTGTTCAAAAAAACTGTGTCAACCCGCATTTTCCTAACCGCAGGGAACGCAGAGGTTCACAGAGTAAGACGTTGAACTACAGCCGCCTGCGCGCTCTGTAGTTCTCTGTGCTCCCTGCGGTTCAAAACAAAACCTGCCGGCCTGCGGCACAGCCGGCCTGCCATTACTGACAGAGGTAGGCAGGCAGGGGTAAACACAGCAGTTTGAACAATCCCTATTCTGTGCAGGCACCCCCCCATCTCCACTACATTTCCCCCCCCATCTCCACCGCATTTCCACTACATCTCTCCTCCAGGTATCCCGGGTTTCCCCCGTTCCATATTTGCAATATCTGTCCAGATATACGCAATTTATGTCCAGAGGCTTTGGGTTACATTTCACTTATCTTAGCAAAGATTTATTTTCTCTTGGAAAAGCGAACAATTCATTTACCTAAAATCCAATGCCATGAAATCTGTTTTGACCCTTTGTATTTTCTTTTACTGTTTAATATCCTCTCCTCTGTTTTCTCAAACATACCCTTCGGCCGAACTATTGAAAGAATTGCCTCCCGAGGTTGCCGGCGAGTTGTTCGAAACCCTGCCCGCCTTTTCATCAGGCGAGGCGCCCGGCGGCCCGGCAGTCCTGTCTGCCCGGCCGGAGAGGCACTTTGCGCCCTGGCCGGCCGGCAAACTGGACGGAAACCCACCGGAAGATTACCGCGTCATTGCGGAATACCGCAAAATTTGGGATAATGGCCAGGCGGATTGGGTGCATGCTGACTCCGTTGAGTATACGTATGATGAGCGCAACAACATGCTTGAGCGCCTGACCCGGGGCTGGGACGGAACGCTCTGGGTCAGGTCCTGGCGGGAAGTCAACACCTACAACGCGGATAATCAACGAACTTCTTCTACCGATGAGCGCTGGGATGGCGCCGGCTGGGACCATGAAAACGGCGACCGCCAAATCCTTATAGAATACAACGAGGATGGTAATATTACTTTGTTTCACCGAAGGACGTGGCAGGATGGAGAATGGCTGGACTGGTATAAATATGTGCTGGCTTATGACCCGATTACCGGCAATTTGGCGTCGGAGACTTTCCTTTTTTCGCCGTCCATGCCTGGCAACCTGGAAAACGATTACCGAACGCTGTTTACCGCTTACGATAGCGAGGGGAACGCTTTACTTCTCATCGGGCAATCCTGGGAGAACGGCGAGTGGGTAACCATGGAGCGGCAAAGCCGGGAGTATGACGATGATGGCAGACTGATCCTACAACTGTTCCAGGTGCCGGATGGCCAGAACTGGATAGATAACAGCAGAATTATCTACGACTACAACAGCGAAGGCCTGATAACCAGCCAAACCGGCCAATACTGGGAAGCGGATGCCCAGTCGTGGGCCTTTGAATATAGAATTGAATACGAATACAACAACAATGGCGATCTTACTTTATTTGTATATTCGCATTGGGATGAAGACACCGCTTCCTGGTTAGGCGATTACCGGTATATTAACGAGTACGACGCAAACTTCAACTTGACGCTTCGATGGTATCAATATTGGAATCATTACGTGGGCTTTTGGGAAAACTCCGAACGTTACATTTATACGCCTGACGCCAACGGAAATACCAGCACCCGCGAATATCATTCCTGGTCCGTGGATGAAAACACCTGGCAAAAGCGATACCATATTACCTATTATTACGAAGTATTTGTAGGTACGGAAGAAATATCCATTGATCCTTCGGCCGTTGCCATTTCGCCCAACCCCGGTAGCGGCTTATTCCGAATCCAATTGGATGCAGAGGCCTTTCCGGGAGCAGAAGTGGAGATCAGCGCCTTTAACCTGACAGGGCAGCCGGCCCGATCCCTGTGGGTTGCCAGGGCGGGCAACACCCTGGATCTGGACCTGAGCGGCCTGGCGGGAGGGACATATATTTTACAAATCAGGCAGGATGGCCGGGTAGCGGTTAAGAAGGTGGTGGTCGTGAAGTAGGAGGTTTGGGGAGAGGAGGGGATGGAATCAGAAAAGATTGTCGTATTTTCATCCCCTGTTTTTCTACCTAAACCATAGAAACCATGTCAAGGTCATTCCCTTTGTTCTTGTTGCTGGTTTTTTGGGGCTGCCGCCAGCAATCTGCCACCGACACAGCCGTCGCCGGGCCGCCCGTTGCCCAAAAGGAAGCTCACGCCTTTGAAGAATTCGGCGCTACCCGCGAAGACCCTTACTACTGGCTCAACGACCCCACCGACCCGGAGGTGATCCAACACCTGGAGGCGGAGAACGCCTACTGCGAACAGCAACTGGCCCATACCGAAGCGCTGCAGGACGAGATATACGAAGAGCTGGTAGCCCGCATCGAACAGAAATACGAATCCCTGCCCATCAAACAGAACGGCTACTGGTATTACGTGCGCTACGAGGAGGGCAAGGAATACCCATTCTATTGCCGGAAAAAAGAGGACATGGGCGCTCCCGAGGAAATCCTGCTTGATGTCAACGAAATGGCCAGCGGCTACAAGATTTATCGCCTGTTCCAGTATTTTGTCAGCCCGGACAACCGGACGATTGCCTTTCTGGTAGATACTGCCGGAGACCGCCGAAATACCCTCTATTTCAAAAACCTGGAAACCGGCGAGCTGCTGCCCGACCGGATATCCGATTGCTCTTATGGCGGCGCCTGGGCCAACGACAGCAGGCACTTCTTCTATAACCTCAACGACAAGACGGTGCGTGGTTACCGGATCATGCGCCATGCGTTGGGGGCAGATTCGGCAAAGGATGCAGAAGTCTACAGCGAACCCGACAGCACCTTCTCAGCTTTTGTGGACCGCTCCTGGGACGACCGCTATATTTTTATCGGTTCCGGCAGCACCACCTCCAGCGAAGTGTGGTTCCTCAATGCCGATCGGCCGGAAGGAACCCTGCAGGTCGTGCAGCCCCGCCGGAAGAACCTCGAATACCAGATGGAATCCTACACCGGCAACGATTTTCACATTTACAACAACCACCAGGCGCAGAACTTCAAAATCTCTACCGCCCCCGTCCGGTCGCCCGGGCTGGCTAACTGGAAGGACGTCGTGCCGCACAACCCCGACGTTTACATCAACGGCTATACTGTGCGGGATAAATACCTGGTGGTGCAGGAAAGAACCCGGGCGCTGGACAAAATCCGCGTGATCGACCGGCAGAACGGGGAGAGCTATTACGTCGATTTCGGCGAGGAGGTGTATGCGGCCAATATGTACGGCCCCAACGATGAATTCGGCTCCGACAGCATCCGCTACAACTACCAGTCGCTCACCACTCCCCAGTCTGCCTTTGGCTACAGCCTCTCCAGCCGGGAAAAAAAGCTGCTCAAACAGCAAAAGGTGGGCGGCGGCTTCGACGGCTCGTTATACGAGACGAAGCGCCTCTGGGCTACCGCGCAGGACGGTACGCAGGTGCCCATTTCTATTGTATATCACAGAGAACTGTTCCGGCAGGACGGCAGCAACCCCTGCCTGCTTTATTCCTACGGCTCCTACGGCGCCAGCTCCATGCCTTATTTCAACAGCAGCGTCATCAGCCTGCTCGACCGCGGCTTCGTTTACGCCATCGCCCACATCCGCGGCGGGCAGGAGATGGGCCGGCAGTGGTACGAGGACGGCAAGCTGATGAAAAAGAAGAACACCTTCACCGATTTCATCGATTGCGGGCAATATCTGGTGGATAAACAATACACCTCGACGGAAGGCCTCTTCGCCATGGGCGGCAGCGCCGGCGGCATGCTGATGGGCGCCGTCACCAACATGCGGCCCGAATTGTTCAAGGGCATCATTGCCCGGGTACCCTGGATGGACGTCATCAGCGACATGCGCAACCCCGACCTGCCCCTGACCACCCTGGAATATGAGGAGTGGGGCAATCCCTACGAAAAGGAAGCTTACGACTACATGCTCAGCTGGTCGCCCTACGACAACGTGAAGCCGGCGGACTTTCCCGCCATCCTGGCCACCGGCGGCCTCAACGACACGCAGGTGCTCTACCACAACCCCGCCAAGTGGGTGCAGAAAATCCGGGAGAACAATACCGGCACGGAGCCGGTACTTTTCAAGTGCAATATGGGCGCGGGCCACGCCGGGGAGTCCGGCCGCTTTGCCAGCCAGAAGGAAACGGCGCTGATCTATGCGTTTATGGTGGATCAGGTGGGGGAGTTGGTGGATTAGGTTGATTAGTAACCCAATCAACCCAATCAACTAATTTTACCCTGAGCTTGTCGAAGGGCAACTAAAGATGCTCCTTCAGGAACGCCCACGCCACCTGGTTCGCCTGCTGTGCGGCTTCCTCGTTATACCGCTCGCCGCTGGGGTTGGCAAAAGCGTGGTCGGCATCGTACAGGTGTACTTCGATCTGCTTGCCGGCCGCTTTGGCCAGGTTCTCGAACTTCTGCGCCACTTCTGGCGTGATCCATTCGTCCTGTTTGGCGAAGATGCCGAGGATGGGCGCCTCCAGAGGCGCGATCTCCTTGGCGTTCTGCACCGGCATGCCGTAATACATCACGCAGGCCGCGCCTTGTTCCCCTGCCATGATAGAGGCTTTCAGCGACCAGCCGCCGCCGAAGCACCAGCCGGTCGTGCCGATGCGGGCCCCGGCGCCAGCCTTGTTGATGGCGCCCTGTATGATGGCCCGGGCGCGTTCTTCTTTAACGGATTGCATCAGCTCTCCCGCCTTGTCCGGGTTGTCGGCCATCTGGCCGTCGTACAGGTCCAGGGCCATCACGTTGGCGTCGCCCAGGTGGGCGAACAGCCGCTCCGCCTCCGCTTTGATGTTGTTGTTCAGGCCCCACCATTCGTGGATGACGAAGAGGTACTTGTTGGAAGGTTCCTCCGTCATCAGGGCGTAGGCGCTGCCCTTTTTCCCGTCGGGGGTGTCGAATTCGATCATCTGGCCGTTGCCGTCGAAATTCAGTTCCATCGGCGTTTCGTGGGCGCCTTTGAATTTTTCGTCGCCGGCAAACTGAGCCATGTCGCTGCTGTCGGCAGCTTCGCCTTCGCCCTGGCCGCCGCTCTTGCCGCTGTTCTGGCAGGAGGTAAAAACCAGCCCGAGGGCCATCGCAAACAGGATAAGATGTCTTAACATAGTGGATTTTTTAAGTAAAGGAAGTTGGATTTGAACGTATTGCTATACTGGCGAACGCGTGGTTTTGTCAGGAACAAAACCAGCGATGCCAGTATATACTGACACGGCGGGTTTTGTAGTCGACAAAACCTGCCGTGCGTCAGTATAAAATACGAAGGGAGGGGCATTTGTTTACAGAGGGGGGCTGGAATAAGTGCAGGAAATTGCTTTACCTTTGGGGGCTGGGGGGAGGCTTAAAAAAAGTGCCATGACAAATAAAGCCATAGAACCGATCATCCGGTACGACCGCGGGCAGTTGTCCGACGAAGTGTTGCTGAAACTCTACCGCCAGCTGCTGACGCCGCGCCTGATCGAAGAAAAAATGCTCATCCTGCTGCGGCAGGGCAAGATCAGCAAGTGGTTTTCCGGCATCGGCCAGGAGGCCATCTCCGTGGGCTGCGCCAGTGCCCTGCTCCCCGACGAGCTCATTTTTACCATGCACCGCAACCTGGGGGTGTTCACCGTCCGGGAGATGCCCCTGGAGCGCCTCTTCGCCCAGTGGCAGGGCAAGGCGCTGGGCTTCACCAAAGGGCGCGACCGCTCCTTCCACTTCGGCGCCATGGATTACGGCATCGTGGGCATGATCTCCCACCTGGGGCCGCAGCTGTCGCTGGCGGCCGGCGTTGCCCTGGCGCACAAGCTGGCGGGGGAGGGGAGGGTATCCCTGGCCTTTACCGGCGACGGCGCCACCAGCCAGGGCGAGTTTCACGAGGCCCTCAACACCGCGGCGGTCTGGGGGCTGCCCGTATTGTTCGTCATCGAAAATAACGGCTACGGCCTGTCGACGCCCTCGCGGGAGCAATACCTGTGCGAAAATTTGTCGGACCGCGCCAAAGGCTATGGCATGCGCTCGGTCGCTGTCGACGGCAACAACATCCTGGACGTCTACCAAACCGTGCGCCAACTGGCCGAAGAGCTGCGCGAAAACCCCGAGCCGGTATTCGTCGATTGCAAGACCTTCCGCATGCGCGGCCACGAAGAAGCCTCGGGCATCAAATACGTGCCCAGGGAGTTGCTGGACTACTGGGCGGCCAGAGACCCGGTCCGGAATTACGAAAGGTATCTGCAGCAGGAAGGCCTGCTGGATGAAAAGCACATCAAAGCCATCCATCAGGACATTAAGAAAGAGATCAACAAGGGCCTGGAGATTGCCTATGGCGAAGGGTCCATACAGTCCACTCCCGAGCGCGAGCTGGCCGATGTATACGCGCCCTTTCAGAGCCGGGCGGCAGGGCCGAAGAGCAGCAAAAAAACGCCGCGCCGCTTCATCGACGCCATTTCCGAAGGCCTGCGGCAGGCTATGGAAACACACGGCAACCTGGTGCTGATGGGGCAGGACATTGCCGACTACGGCGGCGTTTTCAAGATCACAGAAGGGTTCGTCGTGCGGTTTGGCCGGGAACGGGTGCGCAATACGCCCCTGTGCGAAAGCGCTATCGTCGGCATCGCCCTGGGGCTGAGCCTGAAAGGCTACAAGGCCATGGTAGAGATGCAGTTTGCCGACTTTGTCACCTGCGGCTTCAACCAGATCGTCAACAACCTGGCCAAGCTGCACTACCGCTGGGGGCAGCACGCCGACGTGGTCATCCGCATGCCGACGGGCGCCGGCGTGGCCGCCGGGCCCTTCCACTCCCAGAGCAACGAAGCATGGTTCTTCCATACGCCGGGCCTGAAGATCGTTTACCCTTCGACCCCCGAGGATGCGAAAGGCCTGCTGCTGGCCAGCTTCGAGGACCCCAACCCGGTCCTCTATTTCGAACACAAAGCCCTCTACCGATCCATCACCGCCGAGGTGCCCGACGATTACTACACCGTGGAGATCGGCAAGGCGCGCCTGGCGCGGGAGGGTGAGGAGGTATCCGTGATCACCTACGGCATGGGTGTCCACTGGGCTGTTCAAACCTGTGAAGAGATGGGGGTAGACGCCGACATCCTCGACCTGCGGACCCTGCTGCCGCTGGACTACGAAGCCATCGACGAGACAGTCAAAAAGACCAGCCGCGTCATCATCCTGCACGAGGATACCCTCATCGGCGGCATCGGCGGAGAGATCGCCGCCTATATCTCCGAGCACCTCTTCCAATACCTCGACGCGCCGGTGCTGCGCACCGCCGGGCTGGATACGCCCGTGCCCTTCTCGCCCAAACTGGAGGAGCAGTTTCTGCCGAAAGCGCGCTTCCGGGAACAGCTGGAGCGGTTGCTGGCTTACTGAGTGCTTGTTTGGAGGAAGGATGCCACGGCCCTTTGGGCCGGTCGATGTTTACCCGCCTCTGCGGGCAGAAGCCGCTACGGCGGGCGAAGGCCCGTCCGGGGAACGGGGACGGGCCATGGATTGCCTTGCCCTTCAACTTTAACAATCCAATTATCCACACGTATAATTTTACGGCCGCCCATTTCGTTCCTTACCTTCGACGGCCTTGCCCATATCCTGTTTCCTGACCCAATATGCCCCAATTACCTGAATGGCCGGGGAAAATGTTGAACAAAAGTCCAAATCTTTCCCCTTCGTGGTAGAATAGTAGAAATGTGATCTCTATTTTTGCCACCTTTTAATATTGTAAAAAAATTCGCGCCTGCCCAACGGACCTACGCCAGGCAGGCAGGCGCGAATTTTTTTAAAAAGCTTATTTCCCAATTATCGATCGTTTATCTCAATCCGGAAAGATGATAAGACAGTCTATTCTACTCGCCCTCCTCTTCACGGCCAGCCTGCAGTTGGGGGCACAAATTCCCAGGAACATAACCTTCCTCGGCGATGCCGGCGCCCAGCGCCTGGCGCCCTGCCCCGATAACGACGCCGGGACAATTACCTTTGACATCAATAATTTTGCCGGCCAGAGCAATGACATTGACCTGGATACCATTTACCTCTGCTTCGGGGACACCCTGCCGGTGCTGCACAACCAGGACTGGACAATCAACGGCGACCCCAACCCGGCCACGCCCGCCGGCGTAGCTTATGCCTTCTACGATTGCCGCCCGACGGTGGACGGGCCGGACACGATGGCCGTGCTCAACGACCCCTGCCTGAACAAGACAAATCCGCTCATCGTCGGCGGGGTTTCGTTCCCGCAGACGAACGGCATCTGGGTAGCCGTCGACGACGACCAGGGCAACGTCAACCTGATCAACAACGGCTTCCACCAGGAGGCATTCAACATGGGCAACCCGGCCCCTATACAGCTCTGGTTTGCGCCCATTACCGTCGACAACATCAACCTGCTGGCCTACGAAAACGGCGGTCCCTGCGTCAGCGTCAGCGTGGGCGAAGCCTTCTCCGTCGTCTACCTGGAAGCCATTGAAGTTACGGAAACTTTTCCCGACACCGGCCCGGGGCTGCAGGGGGCCTTCTCTGTAGAAAACGGCCTGCCGGAGTTCGAGCCCGGCACCACCTATGGCCCCATCACGATCAGCCACCTCGGCGGCGATGTGCTGGCGGGGACAGTGCAAACGCCCAACCCCGGACATGGCGATACCGTGCAGTATACCTTGCCGCGCCCCGGGGAGTATGAGGTCGTTATTGAGGATGGCAAGAGCTGCGCCGGCGTCGATACCATCGTGATGCCCGTGATATTCAGCGCCGGGGCGGCCAATGGCGCTCCGGGCGATACCGTCTGTGTGGAGATCCGGGTGGATAACCTGGTGGATGTGACCAACGCACAGTTCACCCTCACCTGGGATCCTGCCGTCCTGGACTTTGTAGAAGTGAGCAACCTGAACAGTATGCTGCCTGGTTTGGATGGCAGCGCATTTGGCGCTACCCCCAACCTTACGGACCAGGGGCAACTCACTTTTGGCTGGGCAGATTTGCTCTTCGGAAACAACAGCCTGCCCGATGGCTCGGTGCTTTTTGAAGCTTGCTTCGAAATTACAGGCGCCCTGGGGCAGAGCAGCCCTGTCGGCTTTTCCGACATGCCTCTGGATATCCAGGTTGGCAGCGTCAATAATACTCCATTCCAGTACCCCTTCGAAACGTCGCCTGGCATGGTGAGCGTCACCGGCTCTTCCTTGTTGGTGCAAACCAGCCAGGACAGCGTAAGCTGCAATGGCCTTTCCGACGGTTCCTTTACCGTTACGGTTACCGGCGGAGTGGGGCCTTACAACTTTACGTGGAACACCTTCCCGCCCACCGGCCCGGAAAACGGGCCCATCACCATAACCAATTCGGGCGGCTCTTCTACCGTGGGCGGCCGCCTGGCCGGCGAATACCGCATCATCGTTACCGATTCGGATATGCCGGCGAATATGGACACCGTCTTTGTCGAAGTCCTCCAGGGGCCCGAATTTGCAGTCAACGTAGCCGAATTGCAAAGCCCAACCTGCTTTGGAGATATGGACGGCGCCCTTACGGCCAACGTGACGATCAACGGCGTGGCCGTACCCAATCCCGGGAGCATCTTTACTTTCCAGTGGGACGTGCCGGGGCAAACCGGGCAGGTGCTGGCGAATATCCCCTCCAGCACCCATTCCGTCACCGTGACGGACGCCAGCGGCTGCCAGGAGGTGGACTCGGGCAGCTTGTCGCAGCCGGGGCCGCTCCAGATCCTGGCCAACAACACCTTCATTACCGACGCCACCTGCAGCGGCGCTATGGACGGCTCCGTGCTGGTCGGGGCTTCCGGAGGCACTACCGCCAACGGCAATTACACTTATTCCTGGAGCGGAGGCCTGGGCACGATCACCGCCAACACTTCGCAGGTGAGCAACCTGGATCCGGGCACCTATACGGTGACGGTGACGGACGATAACAACTGCATGATCGAACAAAGCTACCCGGTATCCGCCGCCAAAATCCTGCTGGTTAACCTGATCAGCCTGGAGAATGTCAGCTGCAACGGCGCTGGCGACGGCAGCATCGAGGTCAACGGCACCGGCACCGGCCAGCCGCCGATCGAACCGTTTACTTACAACTGGAGCACCATTCCTCCCGGCCAAACCTTCACCGGCGCTCAGATTGCCGGCCTGGGGCCTGGCCAGTATGTGGTGGTCGCAGCGGATGATGACTCCGCCGGTTGTTTTGTTTCCGATACCTTTACAATTACGGAACCGGCGCCCCTCATCGTCCAGGAAGAAGCCCTGGGCAATGAAACCTGTGATAATGGCGGCGGCGACGGCTTTATTACCATTAACGTAACCGGGGGGACTTATCCGTATACCTACAGCTGGACCGATGGCCAGATGGACTCCACTGCCACCAACCTCTCCGCCGGCATGTATACCGTCGACGTGACAGACGCCAACAACTGCACCGCCAGCCAAGCCTTCAATATCACGGCTCCGACTCCGCCGCAGGTCACCCAGCTGAACGACGACACCCTGGATTGTTCCAACGACACCAACGGATCCCTGTCGGTCCTGGCTACGCCCGGAGGCGCTCCCATCCAGAGCTACAACTGGAGCAACAACGCCACCGGGCAGACCATCACCAACCTCTCGCCGGGCACTTACACCGTGACCATTACGGCCACCGACGGCTGCTTTACGGTCGACACCGCACTGGTCGTCGCGCCGGCGCCGTTAATGATCGACAGCATCGTCGGCGAGTCGCCCAACTGCCCGGGCGATGACAACGGCCGCCTCTTCGTTTATGCCAGCGGCGGCACCCTGCCGTACCGGTATGTACTGGGCAATTCCACCGATACTACTTCCAACAGCCTCTTCCCTGGCCTGTCGGCCGGCGATTATCCGGTGACGGTTATCGACGCCAACGGCTGTACCCCTGCTGCCGGCGTGGGTACGGTCGTCGACCCGCCCACCATAGACGTGACATTCAGCGACATCACCGGCGTAAGCTGCTTCGAAGGCGTCTGTGACGGCGGAGCGATGGCTTCCGCCGAATACAGCGATGGTACGCCCGGCCTGTTCCGCTTCTCCTGGGCTTCCGGGGAGGTGGATGTGGATGTGATGTCTTCCACCGCTACCAGCCTGTGCGGGGGCCTGCAGGCCCTTACCGTCTCTGACGTCAACAGCTGTTTTTCCGAAGATACGGTCCTGATCCCCAGCCCGCCGGAAATCAGGCCTTCCTCATCGATCTCCAATGTGAGCTGCAACGGCCTGGAGGATGGCGAGATCACGATTACCGTGACCGGCGGAACTCCAGGATATACCTATTTCTGGGAAGAGACCGGCGAAACGACGGCCACCATCAGCGGCCTGGCGGCGGGATCCTACACTGTCGTCGTGACGGACGCCAACAACTGCGAGGATCGGCTGGGCGCCATAGTGACCGAGCCGAACCCCCTGGTGCTTTCCGTCGATACCGATGAAACGGAGGACGTATCCTGCTTCGGCGAAGAGGACGGTGTGCTTGTAGTCACCTACAATTTCGACGATACGACCGTCAACCAGGTCGGGCAGGAACCCTATACCTGGTCCTCCAATGTTCCGGCCGGGTCGGCATCCTCTTCCCTTGGCGTGGCAACCAACCTGCCCGCCGGCACCTACAGCGTGACCATCACCGACCTGGAGGGCTGCCAGGATTCCCTTACCTATACCCTGATGGAACCGACGGAGATCATGGCCGTCATCCCGGATCCGGCCGACCCACCCTGTTTCAATTCGACGACCAAGGTCAATATCGACACCGTATTCGGCGGCGCCGGCGCCGCGCTGGCCGATTACCAGTATATGGTGGACGGCAACGGTATCCTGCTGCCGATCAATGTAGCGGCCGATATCTTTGGCGACGGGGCCCACGACGTGGAAATCTTTGACCTCAATGGCTGTTCTGCCCTTTTCCAGGTAGATATCGACCAGCCGGAGGAAATCCTGGTCACTTTCCCCGAGGATCCCTTCGTGGTGGAACTGGGGGATACTACCCGGCAGCTGCAGCCCATCATCACGCCGCTGTCGACACAGGTGGACTCCTTTATCTGGTCGCCGGCCGATTATCTGTCCGACCCCACCGTCCGCAATCCGTTCGTCCGCCCGCTGGAATCCCTCGATTACGAACTGACCGTGGTGGATGTCAACGGCTGTGAAGGCATGGGCAGCGTTTTTGTGGAACTGGACGCCAACCGCAATATCTATATCCCGAACGCCTTCTCGCCCAACGGCGACGGGGTCAACGACGAATTCCGCGTCTTCCCCTGCGTGGGCGTAGCCAACATCGCCTCGGTCAATATCTTCAACCGCTGGGGAGACCTGATCTACCAGGGAGAAGGACAGGACGTGAGCAACGGCCTGTACTGTATCGGCGGCCTGCCTCTGTGGGACGGGCGCTTCAAAGACGAGGATATGAAGCCCGACGTCTACGTCTATGTTATCGAGGTGGAATTCCTGGATAACATCACCCTGATCTACCGGGGCGACGTTTCTATCCTGCGATAAGATAAGAATGGTGTATAACAAAAAGCCGCCTGCCGGAACTGCCTGTCCCGGGGGCGGCTTTTTGTGGGACTGTTCAAACTGCTGTGTTTCCCGCCTGCCTGCCTGGCAGTAATGGCAGGCAGGCTGCAGGGAAATGCAGGTCAACACAGCTTTTTGAACAGCCCCTCTCCCCCCTCTCCCCATTTCCCCCTCTCCCCATTTCCCATTTCCCCATCTCCCCCTCTCCCCATCTCCCCCTCTCCCCCTTTCCCCATTTCCCCCTTTCCCCATTTCCCCCCTTCCCCATCTCCCCTTTTCCCCCTTTCCCCCTTTTCCCTTTTTCCCTTTTTCCAACTTTTCCCTCCTCCGTTTTCCATTTTTTCCTTATACATTATTTTATTTTGTACACGTCTTTAATTA
>JAGFJD010000124.1 GCA_024102975.1 Phaeodactylibacter sp.
GCGCTGTATGTCTTGTCACATGGTCCGCCCACATTGGCGGGCTGGGGCTTGGCCTTTTTCTTCGACCTTCTGGTCTTTGGTGGGGGTTTCGGGGAGGTCACGGAGGTCCGCGGTTCCCCTTTACGTCTTCGCATAGGGCACATGGGGCGGGGGGCGGCTGCTTTTTTCATCACATAGGCCACATAGGGGTTTTCACATAGGGCGCAGTTGTAATTTGTCCCCGGATACAGCCCCTGAAGCTCCTGGCTGGCGGAACTCCCCCAACCCTCCCGACCCGTTGGGTACGGGACAGGCTCTCTTAACCTGCTGGTTAGCTCTTTGGAAGAGGGGGCTTTACCCTGGCAGGGCTTCCGGTTTGGAGCTCCTGCTTTGGCTGTTCTCGCACAGCCCCCCCTCTCTTCCCGCCAGCCTGTATGTAGATCAAGAGAGGGGGTGGGCTCGCAAAGCGAGGCCGGGGGTGAGTTCCCAGCTCGGCGGCAGTTGCTTTGGAGTTCCCTGAAAAGGGGACAAATCGCAACTGCGCCCGGGCACATATAATGCCCCCGGCCCCTCCAGAAGAGGGGATTAACATCCATTGGATGCGGTACTCCCAGTCACTTTTTGTAGCCGTTTGCCTGGGAACTGGCTAGCTTGCGCGCGTCTCGCTCCTGACGTAAAACCGGAGCAGTGCAGGCCCGGGCATTTTGCCGCGTTTCTTTTGAGCAATTTCCGCTTTTCTGCGTTGTAGTGGGGCAACGAAAGGAAAACTATGAAAAAAATACTACTGATCATCCTGGCCCTGTGCCCCATCCTGCTTGCCGCCCAGCAAAAATTCACCCTCAGCGGCTACGTGCGCGACGCTGCCAGCGGCGAGACCCTGGTGGGCGCCAACATCCTGCTGCAGCAGTCGGGCGGGCAGGGCGCCACCACCAACGCCTACGGTTTTTACTCCCTGCAGCTGCCCGCCGGGCAGTACGAGCTGGCCTTTACCTACCTGGGTTATGAGCCGAAAAAGGAAACCATCGCACTGGATCAGGACATCCGGCTGAATGTCAACCTGGAAGAAGAAACCCTGCAACTCCGGGAAGTGGTGGTCACCGCCCGGGAGGAGGACGCCAACGTGCGCAGCACCGAGATGGGCACCGTAGGGCTGGCCATGGAAAACGTCAAGAAGCTGCCCGCCCTGATGGGGGAGGTCGACGTGCTGAAAGCCATACAACTGCTGCCGGGCGTGCTCTCGGCGGGGGAGGGGACGTCGGGCTTCTACGTGCGGGGCGGCGGGCCGGACCAGAACCTGGTGCTGCTCGACGAGGCGGTGGTCTACAATTCCGGCCACCTGCTGGGCTTCTTTTCCGTGTTCAACGCCGACGCCATCAAAAACACCACTCTGATCAAAGGCGGCATGCCCGCCCAGTACGGGGGGCGGCTGTCGTCGGTGGTCGACATCCAGATGAAGGAAGGCAACAACCAGAACTTCGCCGTAGAGGGAGGGATCGGCGCCATCGCCTCCCGACTGACCGTGCAGGGGCCCATCGTCCGCGACCGCAGCTCTTTCATGGTGTCCGCCCGGCGCACCTACGCCCTCGACCTGGCCCAGCCCTTCCTGAAGGGCACCAACTTCGAAGGCACCAATTACTACTTCTACGACCTCAACGCCAAGCTCAACTACCGCTTCGGCGACAAGGACCGCCTCTTCTTCAGCACCTACTTCGGGCGGGACGTGCTGAAGTTCCGGGGCAATTTCCGCGACTTCTACTTCGACCTGCCCTACGGCAACGCCACCGCCACCCTGCGCTGGAACCACCTGTTCAGCAGCAAGCTCTTCATGAACGTCTCGGCCATCTACAACGACTACGATTTCAGCTTCGACGGCGGGCAGGGCGAGTTCCGTATCGGCCTGTTCTCCGGCGTTCGCGACTGGAACGGGAAGGTGGACTTCGACTGGTTTCCCGGCGCCGGCCACAAGGTCAAGTTCGGCGCCAATTACACCTACCACAAACTGACGCCCAACGTGGCCAGCGCCACCAACGGCGAGCAAACCTTCACCAACGACTTCGAGCCCCGCTACGCCCACGAGTCGGCCGTTTACCTGCTCGACGACTTCAGCCTGGGCCGCCGCCTGAGCCTCAATGCCGGCCTGCGCCTGTCGGCCTTCACCCAGGTGAGCCCCTACGTTTCCAACATAGATTCGACGGTGTACGCCGACGGCGAGCCGGTAAAGACCTATGTGAACCTGGAGCCCCGCCTGAGCCTCACCTGGAACCTGACGCCCAGCTCGTCGGTCAAGGCCGGGGTCACCCTCGCCAACCAGTACCTGCACCTGGTCAGCAACTCCACCAGCACGTTGCCGGCCGACGTGTGGGTGCCCAGCTCGGAGCTCGTCCGGCCCCAGATCGGCCTGCAGTATGCCGTGGGGTATTTCCGCAACTTTGCCAACAATGTGTTGGAAGGCTCCCTGGAGGTCTACTACAAAGACCTGCGCAACCAGATCGACTACCGGGAAAACTACGTCGACGACGTGGCCAACAACCTGGAAACGGAGTTCGTCTTCGGCAGGGGGCGCGCCTACGGGGCGGAGCTGTTCCTCCAGAAGCGCAAAGGGCGGCTGACCGGCTGGGTGGGCTACACCCTGTCGCGCACCGAGCGCATCTTCCCGGAGATCAACAACGGGCAGGTATTCCCCGCCGTCTACGACCGCCGGCACGACCTGTCCGTCGTGGCGAACTACCAGCTCAGCCGCAAATGGGAGCTGAGCGGCGCCTTCGTCTTCGGCTCGGGCAACGCCTACACGCCCGTTCAAAGCCTGTACTTCATCGACCGCTTCCCCGTCACCCGGTACGGCCCGCGCAACAGCGCCCGCCTGCAGGATTACCACCGGCTGGACCTGTCGGCCACCTTCACGCCCCGGCCGGATTCGGAAAAGCGCTTTACCTCCAGCTGGGCTTTCTCCGTCTATAACGCCTACAGCCGCCAGAACCCCTTTTTCATCTACTACGACCTGCAGTCGGACCCGGCGGCGGGCACGGCGCAGGCCACGGCCTATAAGGTGTCCTTGTTTCCGGTCATCCCGACGGTGACGTGGAATTTCAGGTGGAAGGGGGGGGGAGGAGCCTGAGTTGGTTGTTGGTTATTAGCGCGGAAGCAACTTCAGGATTGGTTGCTCGTTATTCGCCGGCGGCGGGCGAGTGAGGGCGTATGCTAAGATACACTTTTTTATTCGGCACACATTGTTTATCTTAGCGGGAAGCGCTTTGCACAAAGGGCAACATTCAATCTAATTCATTTATTCGCTACCGCTCAAATACTAAATTCATGACAATACAAAAAATGAAAGGCCCGGGTATCCTGCTCCTCACCCTGATGATGGCCCTGGGATGTTCTAACGAGGCCCTGGAAGAACCAATGGCTACGACAGAAGAACCTTCTTCACCGGAATTATTCGAAGTCGTCATCACTCAGGATTACATAGAAAACTACTTTACGCTGAAAGCGCTCATTTTAAGCGACCAGGATGGCAATAAATTGCTGGAAAGCAGCCTGGCCGATATTTACGCCAATGAAGATTTAAGGCTGGAAGTCGAAAAAACGGCAGATCAAATCCTGTCCCTGACTTTTGTTCATGAATTTCCGGGAGATACCATGCAAACCCCGGCAAGGTTTCACAACCTGACATTTTATAACGTAGAAAATGGAGCCGTCATCGATCGCCGGCCTCGCAACTATTTGGGAACTGGCCTGATAAGGAATTTTGAAATCAAAGTGGCGGGCGTAAGCGAATTGGATTATTTTCAACGCAACAATCTGTACCAAAGAGAATACGAGGCTTCCGTTGAAAATGACACGCTCACTATTTCTTTTCTGAGGTTCGCGGCTGAGGATGTTTTTTTTATTGTAAAAATAGATGGAGAAGAGGAACCGATGTATTTCTACAGCAAAACCAGGGAGGATGAAATTACGATAGAAAAGCAGGGACTGAAAACAGGTTTGGACGAAATCGCTATCCAGATGCCGGAAAGTGATTACTGGAGTGGATCGGTCCGGGCGATAACGAGCGGGGAGAACGACTATGTCTTTTTGTATGGAATGGAACCAGGTTCCGGGTCGCTCACAGAGCAGGATGAGGTCAGATTTCTCGTCCCTTCCGAAATAGGCTTTTCGAAAGTCAATGTCGATGTAACCGGCAAAACAACAAACATAAGGTATAATGATACTTTTCAGGATTTCCC
Organism: Phaeodactylibacter sp.; assembly: GCA_024102975.1. Taxonomy (GTDB): domain Bacteria; phylum Bacteroidota; class Bacteroidia; order Chitinophagales; family Saprospiraceae; genus JACJXW01. Next base: position 4,206 of record JAGFJD010000124.1, read on the forward strand.
ATCCTCTTTTGACAATTACGAATTTTCGATTGAAGAGGCTATTGCCGGGGAAGATTTTCAATTTGAAGTACTTTCCCCTGCCGATATTTTTGAAATCAAGTATATCTACCGCCCATCCGATGAATTGATGACTTCAGCGGCTTCCGTATGGGTGTTTACCGGATTGGCAGATGGCCAAACGGCCTTTACGGTACCGGTAGTCAATAATGAAATATTGCCGGAACCTATAAGGCCAGGCATATCTTTTATGCCGGATTTTTATGAAATCACACTATACCAGTTTAACAACTTCGACGAGGGCGGTTACCGGGCAAGCCCGGGAGAATTCCACGGGTTGTACAATACGCTGGAGGTCAACGGAGGTTTCCGGTCTGTAGATCAAAACGGGCAGTTTTAGGGCCTGTTCAAAAAGCTGTGTCAACCCGCATTTTCCTAACCGCAGGGAACGCACATACTGCTGGATATTTTTTGGACACAGAGAACGCTGAGGCCAACACAGAGTACACGGAGTTCTTTCCATTGATAATCAAGCCTCTGTGTGGCTCTGTGTCTTCTCTGGGTACTCTGTGTCCAGAAAAATGTCTAGTAGAATGCTGTGAAATAATAACCAATAACCCGCTCCCGCCCCGCCCCCCTTCCATGACCAAAATCACCCCTCCATCCTGACCAATATCAGTGCAGGAGATCGTATAATGCCATAATTAGGGGGAGAATTCTGCTGTGGAGTATGCGGCAGGAGGTGTTCTTTCGTAGCAACCGATTTATCTACCAAAAACATCAGATCATGAACCGGGAGTATCAAAAAATGTGGGAGGCTCAGCAGGAGATGCTGGGCCAGTGGTTAAGCTTTTACAAAAAGCTGTTTCCGCCCTTTGAAGAAAAAGCTTCCCGGGCTGCAGGAAAAAAAGACCAGAAAGCGTCGACTGTTTCCCCCACCGATTGGCCCAGGGCGATGACGGAATTTTATCAGCATTGGATGAAGGACCAGGAGGAAGTGGCCCGGAAGTGGTGGAAGGCTTTCGGAGAAATGTCGGGAGCCCCTGCCCCCTACTTCTCCGGTTTCGGCTTTTCCAAAGCTCAGGAAGAAAGCGCGAAGTTCTGGAAATCCTGGGTCGGGCAGGCCAACAAGCTCTGGCCTTTTGTCGGGCCGGCCAAAGCCGTGCAAGGCAAATGGCCCTTCCTGGAAGCCTATTCCGACTGGCTGTCGGGCTTCTATCAGTTCTGGAAGCCCTGGGCCAGCCAGATGGAGGCCATGGGCTACGAACCCAAATTCATCGACAAATACTTTTCCGGCCATGCATTCCGGGAAGCCGTTGAAAAGTTCCCGGGCTTCATGCCGGGAGAGACCTGGACCAGCTTTCTGAACAAGTCTCACCAGGGCTTTGACAAATACATCGAATTCCTGAACGACATCGACCTGCCCTTCGACGAAATGGCCGCCTTCTGGGATAAGATGCTGGTGCGGTTGACGCCGCTGGATGAGGTGCCGCTCTTCCGGCTGGGCAACAACATCCACCACTACCTCGAGATTCTGGCCAACCCGTTCTACGCCATCGCCGGCACGCCAAAGATCATGCGGACGCAGAAGGTCCTGCGCGACATCCAGTTCAACTACCTCTCCTTCGTGCTCAAAAATGCCGAGCTGAGGGGCAAGCTGCTGGAATCCAGCATGGCCGTCTTGCCGGAAACGATCCGGACGTATATGGACGAATATGAAACCCAGGGCAAGGTCCCCGTCGGGGTGGAATTCTTCCAGCACTACATCGACAACCTGGACCAGCACCTGAAGGTATTGCTGGCTTCGGACGATTATACCCATATCCAGAACGAAGTGGCCCGCGTCGGCGTCACCCTCAAGTCCAAAATAGACGAACTGATCGAGCTTTCCGTCGAAGGCCTGCCGCTGCTGACCAAATCGGACGAGGACGACATCGCCCGGGAAATCGAAGCCCTGCGGGTAAAGCTGCGGGAGCTGGGCGACAAACAGAAGAAGGACCTGAGCAAAACCGCCCTGAAGAAAGAAGCGTTGAATTAACATAACCTGTACTCAGGCACAAAAAGCCGGTTGCGGGGCCCCGTAAGGCACCTGCGGCCGGCTTTTTTGTGGGGGGCAGGATCAATTTTTGAAGTTCAATTTGCGATTTTTGATGTTTGATTTGCCCTGCCTGGGCTGCACGGCAACTGCAGCACTTCCATGCTACATCACGAATTACAAATCACACATCTCACATCAAAACGCCTAACCTTAGTTCGATATGAAGCTCCCAACTTTCGCTGGCTCAATTTTCGCAGCCAGCCGTCGGCCGTCAACCGTCCGCCGGGATTGGGGTCTACATATCGGACACCGGCTAACACCCCTCCTCTTCCGCCGCCGCCTTCGGTTTGATTTTCTTTTGCGGCACGATTTCCTTCGGCGCTTTCGCCACCGGTTGTGGCGCCGGTTTGGGGCGGGTAGCCTCTTCTTCCCGGCGGTCTTCTTCGATGGCATTGGCCAGGACGGCGGCAAAGTCAAACTGCGGTTGCTCCGGAGGGAGGTATTGTACGCTGTCCGGTGCCAGCTGGGTCATCGTTAATGAGCAGGCCGGCGACTTTTTCCAACGTCAGGAAGCGGTTTTCCTTTCCGGGACAGGAAGCTGAGCAGCCGGACATCTTCCACCGCCTCTTTGGGCCGGCAGCCCCGCATGCCATCGCAACCCGGGGCCGCAGTTGCCAGTCCTGCCACAATAACCCCCTGGCCCTGGGCTACGGCCGGGAGAACCCTTCGCTGTTCTTCATGCCCTTGTACTCCTCGGCGGTGCGGTTGTCGACAATGACCACGTGGGGGTCGCCCTGGTGTTTCTTGATGCAACCCATGCCGGCCATGAGTTCTTCCTTATCCGTGTTTGGGATGAAGGTAACGGCTTGGAGCGCAGTGGCTTCGGCGGTCAGGGGTATGCGGGCCTTTCTCCAGGCGTCCATATCCTTGTGCAGGAGTTTCACATTTTCGGCGCCCAATGATTGGCCTTTTGGGGCCGGGAGGGGTTATTGGGTTATTGGGTTATTAGTTATTGCCTTTTGCCGTCAAAGACGCTGCCATTCCAGAGTGTTTCATCATTGTTCATCGGTGCCAGGTATTCTTCCATACGGATGACCGGCTTCAGGTTCCAGGGCGTCATGTAAACAGCCCGGACGAAGAAGCTGCCCACCAGTTTGCTGTGGACGATGCCGTTGGCGCCGAACATCAGGCTCTTGGCGTTGTAGCCAAGCACTTCCATCCAGGAGTTGATGATGGCGGAGGTCTGGCCGGTGTAGCAGTAAGTTGCGACTTTTCGATAACCAGCACGCTTGTCGGTTTTTGTTTCGAATGTTTTTTTTGATCAATACATAGAACGAAAATCCCTCAAATCCGTTTTAATTTCACTATTTTTGCAGCGCCAACCGGAGGAGTGCCAGAGTGGTTGAATGGGCCGCACTCGAAATGCGGTGTACTGGCAACGGTACCGGGGGTTCGAATCCCTCCTCCTCCGCAAAACTTTTGACTAATCCCACCCCATCTGATACGACAATACCAGCTCATGCGTCAGCCCCACGCCCGCCTCAAAAGTACTCGCCAGGAAGAAAGAGCTGGAATAATTCAGCTGCCAGTTTTCCCCCAGCCCTGCGCCCAGTTGCAGGTGAGCCTGCCAGTCGGAGGATACAGCGCCGCCGGCGAAGAAGCGCTGGTCGAATAAAGCCACCCGCACGCCGCTCCAGACGTTGGTCGGGGCATAAAACACATGCTTAACCCACACTACCGGCTCGGCGTAGCCGTAGCCGTCGTCGAAGTAGAACCGCATGCCGGCGTAGGCGTGGTAGTGCAGCGCGCGCTTCAGGTTGCCCCGCCGCTGCCCCTGCCCGTCGAAGTAGAGGTCGGCCGGGAAGCTCTGCTCTACGGACAGGCCGGCGAAGAAAAACTTTTCATCCCGGCGGCTGGACCCCACCTGCGCGTAGTAGAAAAGGCCGGCCGTGGCGTTGGGATAGAAGCGCGATTGCATGGCGTCGCTCAGCAGGCCGTCGTTGAGGTCTTCGACCTTGATCTTGCTGCCGTCCAGCTGAAACTGCGAGCCGGAAACGCCCAGCCCGATGGACAGGCCGTGCTTGCGGTAGCGGTGGAACTGCAACTGGTAGGAGTAGAACAACTGAGCCTGGGTATAATTGGTGGGCCCGAACCGGTCGTTGGCCACAAAGCCGCCGAAGCTCATGTGGTTGTCCTCGTTGGTGTACTTCGCAGCGGCCAGGATGGTCTGAGGCGCCCCCTCGAAGCCGGTCCACTGCCGGCGGTAGGCCAGGTCCACATCCAGTGTTTTCCAGGAACCGTAAGGGTCGAACAGGTCGACCGCCGCCGGGTTGACGACGTAGTCGAACGACCGGAACTGCGACCAGTGGGCCAGCTGCTGGGCGGCCAGCGGACTGGCTGTTGCAGAAAACAGGACAAGTATGTAAAAGTATTTCATGTCATTGGTTTTGCTTTAACATCAGTTGATAAGTAGCCCGTTTAGTATCAAATGGTAACCAGCAAGCTGCTTCCATAGGACAAGCCCCCTCCGCCTGCGGCACCTCCCCCGAGGGGTGAGGATCTGGAAACAAAAGGCTGGCAGCCATTTTGCAGCTCCCACCGGGCAAAGGGGGTTGTGAAAAAAGGTCGAAAGTAGACAGGATTAACAAGATTTACAAGATGTAGTGGCTTGCGCCACAAAGTTGTACATATCCTGAAAATCTTGTTAATCCTGTCTTTATACACTTATTGCACAACCCCGTGGGGGAGGCTTTATTCCCGAATAACCGTAATCGTTTTTCGTATCGCATACGGTTCGCCCGACACCTCCACCACCAGCACATACAGATAAGTGCCCGCCGGCAGTTCCCTGCCCCTGTACGTCCCGTCCCAGTCGCCCTGGTAATTACGCGATTCGTAAACGACATCCCCCCAGCGGTTGAAGATGGACAGCTTGTGGTCCGGATAAAATGCCAGCTCCGGGATCACGAAGAAATCGTTAACCCCGTCGCCGTTGGGGGTGATGGTGTTGACCGGGTCGATGAGGGGGGCATCCTTGTCCAGGACTTCGACGAAGAGGCTGGCCGTATCGCGGCAGCCGTTCTCGTCGATCCCGATCACCAGGTAAGTTACCGAAGAGTCCGGCGTCACCACCGGGTCCGGGCAGTCCGGGCAATCCAGGAAGCTTCCCGGTATCCATTCGTACCTGTCCGCCCCGCTGGCCAGCAACGTGAAGGACTCGCCGGCGCGCAACCTGGGCACCTCGCTCAGGCCCACCTCCGGCGCCGGGAGGACGGAGAGCTCGATGTCGGCAGTATCCGCCCCGCAGGCATTGGATGCGATCAGGGAATAAACCGTCGGGCCTTCCGGCGCAACGACGGCAGTGGCCAGGCCGATGGCTTCCAGTGTTCCCGAACCGTCCAGCCACGTATACTCGTTTCCACCACTGCCCAGGAGTTCCAGGCTTTCTCCTTCGCAGGCGCCCGGAGCGGAGGCCGTGATCATTGCGTTGGGTACATCATCCCGGGCAACTTCCACAGCCGCTTCCCCGGAACAGCCCTGCCCGTCGGTGACAGTGACGCTGTAAACGCCGGCCGAGCTGACGGCAATCGTTGGGGTGTCCTCCCCGGTGGACCACAGGTAGCTGCCATAAGTGCCCGCGCCGAGCGTAGTCGAGGCGCCGGCGCAGAAGGCCAACTGGCCGGTGATCTGCGGCATCAGCTCGGCAGTTTCCGTAACCTCCACCGCCGTTTCCCCGGCGCAGCCCAGCTCGTCGGTGACGGTGACGCTGAGAGTGCCGGCGGAGCTAATGGTAACCGTTGAGGTCGTGTCGCCGGTCGACCACAGGTAGCTGTCATAAGTGCCCGCGCCGAGCGTAGTCGAGGCGCCGGAACAAAAGGCCAACTGGCCGCTGATCTCGGGCGCAGGTTCGTCGCTTTGAGTGACCTCAACGGTGGCTTGCCCGGAGCAACCCTGCCCATCGGAGACCGTTACGCCAAAGTTGCCGGCGGCATTGACGACAATGGTTTGGGTGGTGTCGCCGGTCGACCACAGGTAGCTGTCATAAGTGCCCGCGCCGAGCGTAGTCGAGGCGCCGGGGCAGAAGGCCAACTGGCCGGTGATCTGCGGCATCAGCTCTTCGCTTTCCAAAACCTGGGCGCTGGCCTGCCCGGCGCAACCCTGTTCGTTGGTAACCGTAACGCTGAAGCTGCCTTCGGTATTGACGGTGATGGTTTGGGTGGTATCGCCGGTCGACCAGAGGTAGCTGTCATAAGTGCCCGCGCCGAGCGTAGTCGAGGCGCCGGGACAGAAGGAAAACGAACCGGTGATCTGAGGCATGGGTTCATCCGCCTGAATAATGTTTGCTTCCGCGCTTCCGGAACAGCCCTGTCCGTTGGTGACGGTAACGCTAAAGCTGCCTTCAGAACTGACCGCAATGGTTTGGGTGGTGTCGCCGGTCGACCACAGGTAGCTGTCATAAGTGCCCGCGCCGAGCGTAGTCGAGGCGCCGGGGCAGAAGGCCAGTTGCCCGGCAATCTGCGGCATGGGTATTTCGGCTGCCGTGACGGTTGCCACAGCGCTTCCGGCGCAGCCCTGTTCGTTGGTGACGGTGATGCCAAAGCTGCCTTCGGTATTGACGGTGATGGTTTGGGTGGTATCGCCGGTCGACCACAGGTAGCTGTCATAAGTGCCCGCGCCGAGCATAGTCGAGGCGCCGGGGCAGAAGGACAGCTGTCCACTGACCTGCGGCTCGGGCATTTCGCCCTGCTCCACCAGTTCCGACGTCTGCCCTGTGCAACCGATCTCATCCGACACGATGACCGTATAGACCCCTCCGGTATCGACGGTAATGGTTTGGGTGGTGTCGCCGGTCGACCACAAATAGCCTGCATGGAGGCCGGCATCCAGGGTGGTGCTGTCTCCGGGGCAGATGAACCGTTCGCCGTTGATCTCCGGTATGATGGAAGGGTTCAGGGCGGTCTGTGCCGAAGCCGCGCCGGTGCAGCCGAATTCATTGGTGACCGTCACGCTGAAGGTGCCGCTTCGGTTGACGGCTATGGTTTGAGTGGTGTCGCCGGTCGACCAGAGGTAGCTTTCATAGTTGCCTGCATCGAGAGTCGTTGAGGAACCCGAACAGATGGTGAGTTCTCCGCTGATTTGCGGCGTCAGCTCCGGCAGTTCCACGACCTGCACGGTGGCCTGCCCGGTGCAGCCCTGGCCATTGACGACGGTAACGGTGACCGACCCTTCGGTATTGACGGTGACGGTTTGGGTAAAACCGCCGGTCGACCAGAGGTAGGCTTCGTAGTCGCCCGCGTCGAGGGTAGTGGCGCCGCCCGGGCAGAAGGAAAGCGACCCGGTAACCTGGGGTATGGGCGTTTCCAGGGCGATGGTTTGGATGGAGGCCGTGCCGGTGCAGCCCAGCTCGTCGGTCACGGTGACGCTGAAGGTATCCTCGTCATCGACAATGATGAAGCTCGTGGTTTCGCCGTTCGACCAGAGGTAGCTTTCGTGTTCGCCGGCTTCCAGGGTGGTGCCCTGCCCCTGGCAGAAGGTAGTGTCGCCGGTGATTTCCGGCTCGGGGTTGTTGACGACGATAATGTCGACTGTATCGCTGTCCATGCAGCCTTTCCCGTCGACGGCCTCCAGGATGTATACGGTGGAGCCGTCGGGGGTTACGGTCAATTCTCCCATGCTGCCCGGAAAGCCGATCCATTCAAAGGAGTAGTTGCCATCGCCGCCGGTGGCGGAGGCACTGAGGGTGACGGGGTCGCCGGCGCAGGCGAACAGGCTCGGCCCGGCGTTGGCCTGGAGTTGTTCCGGGTCATCGACGGTGATGGTGACGGAGTCGCGGCAGCCTCTGGCGTCAGCTACGGTTACGGTGTAGGTGCCGGCACAGAGGCCGCTAACCGTACTGGTGGTGTCGCCGGCGGGCCAGAGGTAGGTATAGCCCGGTGTTCCGCCAATGGGGAGGGCCTGCGCCTGGGCGTCACACAGGCCCGGGCAACCGGGGAGGGCCACCTGGGCCTGGATGGAATCCAGCCCTACGGGGAAGCCGTTCCACTCCAGAGCGCCGAGGTCGGTGATGTTTTCAAAAAAGCGGTTGTCCCCGTTCAGGTCGATGTCGAGCAGCTCCAGGCTGTCGAGGTCGGCGTCGAGGTCCAGGAAGTCGGGGGGCAGGAAGTCGTTATTGCCGGCGTTGACGGCGGGAGAACAGGGCGAGAGGGCCAGGTTGCCGGCCTCCGGTTCCAGGAACTGGGGGTCGAGGATTTGCACGGCTTCCTGGCTGCCCGGCCCGTTATAACCGTTTTGAACAATGCAATGAGACAAGGACAAGGCAGCGCTTATGTTAAAGATTTCTGTCTGGGGGGAGGCGGCGTTGTTTCCCCAGAGGATGCTGTTGTTTATTGCCATTTCGTTCAGGCCGCCGGAGGCACCGTCGAGAAAGACGGCGCCGCCGTTTTGCTGGGCAGTATTGCCGTAAAAGGAGCAGTTGGCCAGTTGGTTCCGGGTGGTGCCTTCCGAAGTGGAGAAGGAGGTGGAAAAGACGCCGCCGCCGTTGCGGGCGGCCTGGTTGTCGTAAAAAACACAGTTTACGGCCCGGCTGGTGTTGACGGCGCCCTGGCTGCCGCGGAAATAGAGGGCGCCGCCGTCTTCCTGGCTGCGATTGCCGGAGAAGGAGCAATTGATGAAGCGGTCGTCAGTCTGGTTCAGGTCGAAAGATGCCCGGTTGAAGATGGCGCCGCCGTTGCCGCCGGCGATGTTGTTGACGAATTGGGAGTTGCTGACCACGTTCATCGATTCGGTATTGGTGCCCATCAGCATCCAGATGGCGCCGCCGCGGCCGAACAGCCCTGCCGTTTCGTTATTTTCGAAGCGGCAGCTGTCGATGCGCATGGCGGAGAAGCTGCGCCCGAGGAGTTCCGTGCTGCTCACGTTGATGGCGATGGCGCCGCCGTCGTCGCCGGAGTAGTTGTCGCGGAAGGTACAGCCGGTGAAGAGCGGCCGGATGTCGGCGCCGACGGAGCCGAGGATCAGGACGCCTCCGCCCCGGCTGACCGACAGCAGGGAGCAGGTGTTGCCTTCGATGCGGCAGTTGCGGATTTCGGCGCGTATGGTTCCGCCGCCGCTGCCGTCCATGCCGATGCCGCCGCCGCCGGTGGCGTAGTTGTTGCGGATCGTGCAATTCCGGATTTGCGGGCTGCCGGTGCGGCCATTGGCGCCGTCGATGTAAATGCCTCCGCCGGAAGAGAAGCCGAAGGCACCGTCGGCATTGCCTTCCTCGACGATAAATCCGTCAAGAGTGGTTTTAAAATCAACATTCTCCATCCGGACGACCTGGAAGGCATTGTCGGTGCTGTCATTCTGTACGCCGATGTCTCCGCTCAGGATCGTCGCGTTGGCCTCGTAATCCCGTTGGGCCAGTTGATCCTCTATGCCGGCGAAACCGCCAAAAATCTCCACGCCGTTTCGGGGCAGGAAGGCCGATTCGCGGTCGGCGTCCGAACAAGAGCTGCAGCCGGCCGGCCGGTATATCCCTTCGGCCACCCAGATCTGGTCGCCTGCATAAGCGATCCGGAGGGCATCCTGGAGGTTGGTGAAAGCATCCTGCCAGGAGCGGCCGTTGTTGTTGCCGGCGGCATCCTGGTCAACGAATATCCTGCCGCTTTCGTAGGCGCCAATGTCAATGGTGCTGTTCTGAATGCGAGGTTCTCCATCCAGGTCGTTCATCAGGATAGCGGGAACGACGGCGTTGAGGCCGGCGTCAACGCCGGGAGAGCAGGAAAGGAGGTGAAGGTCGCCGGCGGAGGGCCCGGCATACTGGGGGTCTTCGGAGCGGTTGTTGCCTTCGTCGATTACGCCGGCGGGCAGGCCCGACTCGATGATGCAGTGGGCGGCCGATGCGGTTCCGCCGTTGTTGCGGATTTCGTTTCCGCCGGTGCCGGCGTTGTCTCCCCATAAGATGGAGTTGTTGATCTCCATGGAGTTGATCCCGCCGGCGGCGCCGTCGAGGTAAATGGCGCCGCCTTCCAGCTGGGCGGCATTGCCGTAGAAGGAGCAATTGACCAGTTGGTTCTGGGTTATGCCTTCCACGCTGGTAAAGGAAGTGGTATAGATGGCGCCGCCACTGAGGGAGGCCTGGTTGTCGTAGAACAGGCAGTTGAGCACCTGGCCGGTATTGGTGGCGGCCTGGCTGCCTCGGAAATAGATGGCGCCGCCGTCTTCCTGGCTGCGGTTGCCGGAGAAGAGGCAGTTGACGATGCGGTCGTCGGACAGCGCCATGGAAAAGGATGCCCGGTTGAAGATGGCGCCGCCGTGGCCGCCGGCGCTGTTGTTGATGAAGCGGGAATTGCTGATGACGTGACGGGATTCGGTATTGGAGCCGGCGAGCGTCCAGATGGCGCCGCCGCGGCCGAAGTTTCCGGCCGTTTGGTTGTTGTCGAACAGGCAGCTGTCAATGCGTATGGCGGTGAAGCTGCGCGGCAGCAGGTCGGTGCTGGTGACGTTGGCCGCGATGGCGCCGCCGTCGTCGCCGGAGTAATTATTGCGGAATGTACAGCTTATGAAGCGGGGTTCAATAGTGGCACCCACGGATCCGGTCATGAAAACTGCCCCGCCCCGGCTGACGGCGCCCAGGGAGCAGGTATTGCCCTCGAACAGGCAATGGCGAATGTCGGCGCGGATGGTACCGTTGCCGCTGGCGTCCATGCCGATAGCGCCGCCGCCTGTGGCGTAGTTGTTCCGGAAGGTACAGTTCAGGATTCGGGGGCTGCCGACCGCGCCGCCCGTGCCGTCGATGAACAAGCCTCCGCCCAGAGAGAAGCCGAATGGCCCGTCGGCATTGGCTTCTTCAATGACGAATCCGTCGAGGATAGCAGTGGAGTCGACGTTATCTGCGACAAGGACCCGGTAGGTATTGTCCGTGCTGTCTGCCGGGCCGCCGATGTCGCCGCTCAGGATGGTCGGGTTGGCCGCGATATCCCTTTCCTGCCGGCTGCTTTCATTGCCGGCGAAGCCGCCGTAGAGGGCTACGTTGTTCTTGATGGGAAAGAACGCTTGCCGGTCGGCTGCAGAACATGGGGTACAATCCGACGGGCGGTAGGTGCCCCGGGCCACCCAAATCTCTCCCATGTCCGTATTGGCCAGGGCATCCTCCAGCCGGGGATAGGCCTCGGCCCAGGAAGCGCCGCAGCCGGCCGTACAGGAGGAGTTGGCGTCTACGTAAATGACCTGGCCGATAGCCGGCCGATGGAGAAAAAAGACAATACCAAGCGATAAGGCAACAAAGGCCTTCCGGTGTAAGGGAGTCGTCAAAGGCATGTTAATGAGTCGTTTTCGCAATTATGACAATAGGGCTGTCCGGCCGGGGTAGATATGCCGCGCTTTCTGGGTGAGGGTACTCCGGAAGTTTCCGTTAAGGAATGATGGAACGAAGGAATGATGGAATGAATAGAAACCATCATTTATTAACTTAATATACATCGCCATTTTATTCATTCCCTCATTCATCCAGTCATTCATTCCTTTGCCGGACTTTCTGGAGTTCCCCCATGGGTTTTCATTGTGCCAGCGAGGCGTCAAGGGTTAATTACCCACAAGATGAATCTGGGGCGTCCGAAAAAGTTCGAAATTAAATAAAGTTTGGCAAGATAAATAGAAGGGTTTCTATTTTCAGCGTTTATGTATGTAATATTTCCTGAAATGGGCTTCAGGGTTCTTGTCCTTGCCCTCCGCCACTGTCCTGCTCGAACAGCAGTTTCCCGTCGGGGCTGCTGATTTCCAGTTGGCCGGGCCGGATCAGGTAGGTTTGTGCCTTTTCCAGCAGGCTCAGGTATTGTTTTTCCTGTTCCATCAGGCCCATACAGTACTTTTCGGTGGCGCCGATGCCGTCGAAATGCAGTTGCCCCGACCTGGCTATGTATTCGTAGGAAGCGAAGTAAGCGTTGCAGCCGGCGGAGCCTGAAGCCTGATCGGCTTTGAATTTCAGCGTGATGGGCTTTTCCCCCTGGGGTTCCTGGATTTCGCCGTCCTTGAGGCTGAATTTCAGCAATACCCAGCTGGTGCCTTCCAGGGTTTGGTCGGTCGCCGGTTCTCCGGGGCAGGCGGTGAGGAAAAGGAGGAGGGACAGGCTGATAAGTATGGTCTTTGATGTGGACATGGTTTTGTTTTAGGAGGCAAAGTGGTAAAAAAAGACAGGATTTACAAGATTGAGGGGGGTGAAAAGACAGGATTAACAGGATGGACAGGATTAGGGAGCTTAATGCTGTTGGAGACAGGGTGGGCAGGTTTTGGAACGCTGGCAACCTCTCCCCTTCGGGGGGATCGAGTGGGGCTGAAAAGACAGGATTAACAGGATTATCAGGATGGGAGGGCAGTTGCCCGGCGGCCATTGCGCTCCTGGGTACGCACCACTTAAAAGTGGCGCGTCCGGTTAGTCGAGGTAGCGTTGGAGCAGGCCCTGGTAGGCGTCAATGCGGCGGTCGCGGAAGAAGGGCCAGATGCGGCGCACGTCCTCGGTCCGTTGTTTATCGATCTCTACAACGGCGTTTATCTCTTCATCGGCCGGGGCCTGGTAGAGCAGTTCTCCCTGCGGGCCGGCGACGAAGCTTTGCCCCCAGAACCGGATACCGCCCGTCACTCCGCTCCAGTCGGGTTCGTAGCCGGTGCGGTTGACGGCGATGACCGGCAGGCCGTTGGCTACGGCGTGCCCGCGTTGGATGGATTGCCACGCTCCAAACTGGCGATCCTGTTCTTCTTTGGGGTCGGTGCTTTCGTAGCCGATGGCCGTGGGGTAGATCAGCAGCTCGGCGCCGGCCAGGGCCATCAGGCGGGCCGCTTCGGGGTACCACTGGTCCCAGCAGACCAGTACGCCCAGCCTGCCAACTGAGGTGTCGATTGGCTGGAAGCCCAGGTCGCCGGGGGTGAAATAAAACTTCTCGTAATAAGCCGGGTCGTCCGGGATGTGCATCTTGCGGTACTTGCCGGCGAGCGTGCCGTCGCGTTCCAAAACGACGGCAGTATTGTGGTAGATGCCGGGGGCGCGGCGCTCGAAGAGGCTTGTAACCAGGACGATGCCCAGTTCCTTCGCCACCTTTGAGAATTCCTCAGTGGAAGGCCCGGGGATGGGCTCTGCCAGGTCGAACTTGCCGGTGTCTTCTGCCTGGCAGAAATAAATGCCGGTGTGCAATTCCTGGAGGATCACGAGCTGGGCGCCCTTCGCTGCGCATTCGCGGATGCCGGCGATGCTTTTTGCCACATTGGCCTGCCGGTTGTCGGTATTGGCCTGCTGGACGAGGCCTATTTTGAGTTTGGTCATTTTTCGCGGTTTTTGGTTTCGCGGTTCTATGGCCATGAGACAATGAAGCCATGAAACCATGAAACCGGTTTATAAAACCCCCACCGGGTACTGCATACTGATACAGTGCAGGGAGCCATGTTGTTCAATCAGGGGCCGGCAATTGATGCCGATGATCTCGCGGCCGGGGAAACAGGGGGCGATGGCGGCCAGGGCTGCTTCGTCCTGGGGTACGCTGTAGGTGGGTACCAGCACGGTGCCGTTGACGATCAGGAAGTTGGCATAGGTGGCCGGCAGGCGGTGGCCGTCGGCGGCGTAGCAGGCGGCGGGCCAGGGCAGGGGAGTGAGGGTGAACGGTTTTCCTTCCCTGGTGCGGAAGGCCCGCAGTTCCGCCTCCATGGCCTGGAGGGCGGCGTAGTGCTCGTCGTCCGGGTCGTCGCAGCGGACGTAGGCAATGGTGTCGTCCGGGCACAGCCGAGCCAGCGTATCGATGTGGGAGTCGGTATCGTCGCCGGCGAGGTAGCCGTGGCGCAGCCAGAGAAAGTGGCTGGCGCCCAGCCATTCCGTCAGGTGGGCTTCCAGTTCTGCCTGGCTGAGGTGGGGGTTGCGGTTGGGGGAGAGCAGGCATTCGGCGGTGGTCAGCAAAGTGCCCTGGCCGTCGCTTTCTATGCCGCCGCCTTCTAGGGCCAGGCCGGGGCGGCGCAGGGGCAGTTTTCCGAAGACGCCCTGCCCGTGCAGGCGCCCGGTGATGAGGTTGTCGTGAAAGGCCGGGAACTTCAGGCCCCAGCCGGTGAACATAAAATCGAGCAGGGCCAACTGCCCGTCTTCTTCTATGGTGATGGCGCCGTGGTCGCGCGCCCAGGTGTCGTTGCTGGGGCATTCGGCGAGCAGGAGGTTCTCCTGCACGGCGTTTTTGAGGTGAGCGGCCACTTCTTCCCGGTCGTTGCATACCACCAGTACTTTCTCAAAGCGGCTAACTGTTTCGATACACTCCACAAAACAGGGAATGACGGCTTCCAGGCTGCCCGCCCAATCGCTATCGGCGTGAGGGAAGGTAAACTGGACGGCGCTCTGGGGCTCCCATTCGGCGGGTAGTCTTCTTTTCATAGGGCGAAGATAAAAAAGAGCGCCGTCGGCTGCAAACAGAAAAGGCCGCCTTCGCAGAAAGCTTGCGCCTCCGCTAAACCTACGGCGACACGCGGGCGGCGGGCGAAGGCGGAGGCGCACGCCTACGCCAAGGCTTCGGCGCACAGAGGAGGGATTGGCTTCGCCTTTCCCGGAGGAGGGAGTTGCAAAACTTTCGGGCGGCCTTGCAGGCTTTTTTCTGTCCGCAGCCGTCGGCTGTGAAAGGATTATTTAGAGGAACCTTTTGTTCATGAATGCTCGCCCCGAGCCTGATTTGAGATACTTCTCAAAATCGAACGCTTTGTATTTATCAGAGAAGGCAATGTAGGTCATAAGCTTTACAGGCAGCCTCGTTTTGGTAAAAGCGATATGCCCACTCTGATGCCTGTTTAATCTGTCTTCCAAATCAGAAGTACAACCAACGTAATTTTTCCCGTCCGCGCATTTTAGGATGTAAACAAACCACATCGTTTTTTATTAGAAGAGCGAAAAGGAAGAGAAATTCCATAAGAATTGAGGTGCAATGGGTGTTAACGGACAGCGTCCGCCGTAGCCTGCCATTGAGAAACATGCTGACGAAAAAGGTGGAAACGGAACCCAAAGGGGCCCGCCTTCGCCAAGGCTTCGGCGGGCGAAGGCGGGCGAAGGCGGGCGAAGGCGGGCGAGGGCGGAGGAGGAGGGATTCGAACCCCCGGTACCTCTCGGTACGCCGGTTTTCAAGACCGGTGCAATCAACCGCTCTGCCACTCCTCCGTTTTTGCGAGTGCAAAGGTACTGCGTTTTCACAAAAATGGAAACCCGGCGGGCGAAAAAATAATTCCCTGCCGGGAAACAAAATTCCGTCCAAAATAACTTTGCGCCTGCCCGCCGGTTCTGCACCGGTGGCGGCAGGCGCAAAGTTTTTTAAACGTCCCTAAAACTGGAAATAAATAAACGATCCGCCGCTCTTTTGGCTGATGATGATCGCCACCAGCATCAATCCCCAGGCGATGCCTACCGTCCACCACCTGGATTGCTGAACCAGCGCCGACACTGTGGTGTTGCGCATCAGGAAATGGCAGAGCAGCAAGCCCACCGTCACTACCGACACTTTGATCATGTCGATGGTGGGCAGCAGGGCGGCGCCGTCGGGCACCAGGCCAAACATGGAGGCGAGCAAACGCCAGGCAGTAGCGAAATCCTGAGCCCGGAAGAATACCCAGGTAACGTTGACCAGCAGGAAGGTCAGCAATGCCAGCGCCAGGGTTCTCGCTTTGGGGCTGCGCAGGGGCAGGGCCGCCTTTTCAATGATCACGGGTTGCATAGCGGGTTCCGCCCGGGCGCGGCTTTCCTGCCGGCTAACCACCCATTTTTCTGCCCAGAGATAAAAGCCGTGCAATCCCCCCCAGGCTACGAAGGTCCAGGAGGCGCCGTGCCAGAGGCCGCCGACGAGCATGGTGATCATGAGGTTGATGTAGGTACGTACCTTGCCGGCCCGGTTGCCGCCCAGGGGGATGTAGAGGTAATCCCGCAGCCAGGTGGACAGGGAGATGTGCCAGCGGCGCCAGAAGTCGGAAAAGCCGACGGCGGCGTAGGGGTAGCGGAAGTTGTCCGGCAGGCTGAAACCGAGCATGGCCGCTATGCCGATGGCGCAGGTGGTGTAGCCGGCGAAATCGAAAAAGATCTGCCCGGAGAAGGCCAGCACGCCCAGCCAGGCGTCGATGATGTTCAGGGCCATGGGGGCGCCGAAGGCCTGGTCGGCCGGGCCGGAGAGCAGGCCGTCGGCCAGCACGACCTTCATGAACAGCCCCAGGGTAAGGAGCAACGAGCCCTGCATAAACTGCGCCGGGGTGGTCTGGCGCGGGCTTTTGAACTGCGGCAACAAATCGCCCGTGCGCACGATGGGCCCGGCTACCAACTGCGGGAAAAAGGACACGTAGAGGGAAAAGTCCAGCAGCGACCGCTCAGGTGCGTGTTTCTTCCGGTACATGTCCAGGGTATAGGACAGGGTCTGGAAGGTGTAGAAGGAAATGCCCACCGGCAGGATGATATCAGGCGCGGCCGGGTGAAAGTCTATCCCGGCAGCGGAAGCGAGCAGGACGAAATTATCCAGCAGGAAGCCGCCGTATTTGAAGAAGCCGAGCATGCCCAGGTTCACGCCCAGGCTGGCGGCCAGCAGGGCTTTGCGCTTCGCCGGATTCTCCGCCTGGTACATTTGTTTGCCGGCGATGAAGTCCACTACAGTCGACAGCCAAAGCAGCAGCACAAACGGAGGGTTCCACATGGCGTAGAACAAATAGCCGGCCAGCAGCAGGTTGGCCTTTTTTGCTTTCCACGACACCGGCAGGTAGTGGATGGCCAGGGCTAAGCCCAGGAAGAGGATGAAGACATAGGAATTGAATAACATGGCACTAGGATTTTGGATGGTGTTCGGAGTTCGGAGTTCGCTTTTCGCTATTGGCAGTTCGCTTTTCGCTGTTCGCGCATTGGGGCGCCAGCAAACGCCGAATCCCGAACGGCCGAAGTTGGGTTAAGGATTAACGAGATCAGGTTTATTCAACGCAAACCAGCCCTTTTCGCCGAGCTGCTTTACCAGGTGGTGGGTGTAATCGGCCGCATCTTTGGGCGACAGGTGTGACCATTCGGGGCAGATGTAGTGCGCCGTTCCCGGATAGTCCTTGTAGTGGATGCCGGGCGTGTTGGCAACGTCGAGCAGGCGGCTCCAGTACTGTTCGCGGGGGAAAGCTTTTTGCTCGCCGGCTTCCATCGGGCCGCTGGAGGGCGTTCTTACAAAGATCACCCGGCCGCCCCGGCTGCGGATCTTGTCCACCGAGTTTTTGATGCCGGCCAGCACTTTATCCAGTTCTTCGCCGGCTATCGGCGGCTCCGGGTTGCCCATGATGAGCATAGCCCAGATGTCGGTCTGCCGCTTCAGGGCCGCGCTGTCGGCCAGGAACAAGTCCGACATATAGGTTTGGCGGCCGATGGTGTTCCACTCAAATGTTTTGGGGAAAGCGGGGAACTGAAACACGCCGGGCCGGTTGGGAAGCGGGATGTCGTTGAGCAGGGTATTCAGCGAGAACCGGCGTTCTTCCAGGAAAGCCAGCTTCGATTCCAAAGCCAGGCTGATTGCCGAGCTGGCCTTTTCCGCAGGCGTCTGCTGGTGGTAATAGGCCACCGACTCTTTCGCCGATTGGTGGAAGGCGGGGTTTTGGGAGAAGAACAGAGGCTCCGTAACGTCGACCACCAGCTTGCCGGCAAACTTTTCGTCTTCGGCGAGGTCTTGCAGCGTCAGGATGGGCGAGGTGCCGACCAGGGTCAGCTGCACGGCTTTTTCACCGGTGATTTTTTCCCAGGTGGGGATATCCAGGTTAAACTTGATGCGGGAAGAACCGATAAAAACCGTGGCGCTGCCCTGAGGCTCGTAGGCTTCTTGCCGCTTTACGGCCCACAGCGCCTTGTCGTCGTTATAAGTCGGGATAAATCCTTTGCTGCGCCAGAAACTTTCCCAGGCGAGCAGAAACACCAATGCGATGGCCAGGGATAACAGGGCGGCCCGTGCCATTTTCGTCGTTTCCATGGTTAACATGATTTAAGCATTAAAAAATCGGGTTGATTTCGGTCCTGACAGCCGTTGCCGTCAGATAATGCCCCAAAAATGCAGGCCAGGAGCATGCCGCGTTGAAATTCCGGACCCAATTGAAGGGAGGGTAGGATGAAATGTTTTTTTTGGGGGGTGATTTGGGGGAGACGGGGAGACAAGGAGACAAGGAGACAGGGAGACATCCGGTGTGTTAAAATGAGGCTCTGAAGGCTGGCCCAGATGGAGAGACTCCTCAAAAAAACCAGACCACTGGACATTTTGGGGGCTACTTGTGTAAAGGTGTGAAAGTGTAAACGTGTAAATGATTGGGAGCCAATTTCTTTTACACCTTTACACGCTTACACTTTTACACGGGCCAGAAAAT
>JAGFJD010000125.1 GCA_024102975.1 Phaeodactylibacter sp.
ATTTTCTGGCCCGTGTAAAAGTGTAAGCGTGTAAAGGTGTAAAAGAAATTGGCTCCCAATCATTTACACGTTTACACTTTCACACCTTTACACAAGTAGCCCCCAAAATGTCCAGTGGTCTGGGCCGGGAATCTACTCCGCCCGACCTGCCCCGGCTTTCCGATGCCGTTTTTGACGCCGTCGCCGGCATACTGGATTTTAGGAGCGCGATGGATGAGTAAAACGAGGAACAGGAAACCCGGAAGCGCCGCCCCAGCTTCAGCCGGGCGTTGCGCAAAACCACCAAGGAAGACATCTACCTGGCCTGCCTGCACAAGATACACAAGTCGGCCAAACGCTGGAACCGGGAGCGGGGAGAACGGGGGTATCTGGATTTCGTTTCCAACTATTTCCTATAAGGAAGTCGTATGGCACAACCTGGTGGGGCCGGCAATGGCTGAACGCTTGACTTTTCCAACCGCCTGCCGCGAGGGCGCACCTACGCCAATAAAGGGGCGGTGACAGCCATTCCTATTGACGAAAACCAAATCAGCGCAAGCGTTCAGGGTTCCCGCCGGCAGCCCTACAAGGTCAATATTACCATCCGGCGATTTTAAGGCGGAGTTGCGGGAGCTGGTGCGGCTGGGCTGAGAATCATTTTAAATCAATAGTGGCCATCTTTCATTTTCCCGTCTTCCCGGATAACGCTATTGATAATCACCTCACGAATGAAAAAAATCGCCCTGCACTGGCAAATCCTCCTGGGGATGGCTGCCGGCGTACTCTTCGGCCTGCTGGCCGCCCAGCTTCAGTGGAAGCCTTTTGTCGTAGACTGGATCAAGCCCTTCGGCACCATTTTTATCAACCTGCTGAAGGTCATTGCCATCCCCCTGATCATCACATCGCTGGTAACGGGCATCGCCGGCCTGAAGGATATTTCTCAGCTTTCTGTTATCGGTTTCCGGACACTGGCGCTGTTCATCGCCACTACTGTTTTTGCCATTTCCATTGGCCTGCTGGCCGTCAACCTCATCCGCCCCGGATTGTGGATCGAAACGGAAATCCGGGATAAACTGCTGCAGGACTATGCCGGCGCGGCTTCTCAACGCATAGCTGCTGCCGCCGAGCAGCAGGCCAAAGGCCCGTTGCAGCCGTTGGTGGAACTGGTGCCGGACAACATCTTCGGCGCCGCCGCCAGCAACGCCAACATGCTGCAGGTCATCCTGTTTGTCACCTTCTTCGGCATCGGGCTGGTCCTCATCCCGACGGAGCGGGCACAGCCGGCCAAGGCTTTTTTCGACAGCGCCAACGAGGTGATCCTGAAGCTCATCGACCTCGTTATGCGGTCGGCGCCCTATGGCGTCTTTGCCCTGCTCGCCGCCCTGGTCGTGGAGTCGCCCGGCATCAGCCTGTTCAACGCCCTGCTCGGGTATTCCCTCTGCGTGCTGCTTGGGCTGGCAATTATGATATTTATCATTTACCCCGCCCTGGTGCGCCTGTTCGCCGGCAAACCCTACCGCTTTCTCCTGCAGGGCATGGCGCCGGCGCAGATGCTGGCCTTTTCCACCAGCTCCAGCGCCGCCACGCTGCCGGTGACTATGGAGTGCGTAAAGGATAAACTAGGAGTGGATGAGGAGGTGGCCGGCTTCGTCCTGCCGGTCGGCGCCACGGTCAACATGGATGGCACCAGCCTCTATCAGGCGGTTGCGGCTGTGTTCATCGCGCAGGCGATGGGTATCGAACTGGCTCTGAGCGCTCAGCTGGGCATCATCGTTACCGCCACGCTGGCGTCCATCGGCGCCGCCGCAGTGCCCGGCGCCGGCATGATCACCCTGGTCATCGTGCTGGCACAGGCGGGCATCCCCGAGGCCGGCCTCGCACTCATCTTCGCCGTCGACCGCCCGCTGGACATGTGCCGGACGATCGCCAACGTCACCGGCGACGCTACCGTTTCGATGGTGGTGGCTAAGAGCGTCGGTAAGCTGGCGTAAAACGATCACCGGCCTTTCCCAAAAATAAAGAATGCCCAGGCGATCGCTGCCGAAGCCAGGAGCCCAAAATCCTGATAAATGCCGAAGGCGAAAACGGCCGTCGAGCCGATCAATGCCCAGAGGGTGGGAATGGCCAGTACCCAGCGCGGCACGCGCCGATCCGTCAGCAGCAACATCCCAAAGGTAAAGATGGTGAGCGGACAGGGTAGGCCGAAGGTGGGCGTTTCCGGATAGATGTGTCCCAGTACCCGGCCCACCAAGGGGTATAGGACGAGCGCATAAACCAGCAGTATCCAGGCCACAGTCGTGGAAAACCGATCCACCGCTCCGAAAGAGAGCTTGCCTCTGAAACCGAAATATAGCAAAACTACCCCTTGCAGGACGAACAAGGCCCCAAATCCATAGGCTGCCTTGTTGATAACGGTAAAGAACAACCAGTGGTACGCCACACCGGTCCAAATCCACATCACCGCCAATAAGGCAGATATGGCCTTGTTGCTGGGCGGGCGCCGCCAGAACAGGAGCGTCAGAACGGCGAAAGCAATGAGGTAGAGGATGTACTGGGCAGGAAAAACCGCTTCGTTGTAAGCGCGGAATACTTCCAGGAATTGTTCTCTGGTGAAGGGAGGGTTCATGGTTATTGTTTTCTGTCATGGTACCAATATCCCGGCCAATCCGCAATGATCATAATCATCAAACCAGAGGGCCGGCTGGACCACAAAAAGGCATAGGACCAAACATGAGCCGTCCAATGCGGCACCCCTCTCTGTTGCCCACGCTGCCACCTGCTTTTCATAACCTGCACTCTACGCACCCTAAGCTGCCACTTAGCTGAAGGCTGTTTACTTATTGAAATAGGAATAATACCTTTGAACAGGTAACAGCAAAGTTTCTTATATTTAAAACCTGTTTCAAACCAAACGCACCTGATGAAGCCCTTACGAGCCGTCATAGTAGAAGACGAACCTTCCGGTATGGAAAACCTGCGCTGGAAACTGCAAAAACATTGCCCCGGCGTGGAGATCGTCGCCGAATGCCTCAGCGGGCAGGAAGCCATTGCCGCCATCCGCACCCACCTGCCCGACCTGCTCTTCCTCGACATCATGCTGGGCGACATGACTGGCTTTGACGTGCTCAAAGCGATCAAACATCCTTCCTACGAAGTGATCTTCACGACCAGCTACGACGAATACGCCATACAAGCCATCAAGAACAATGCTCTGGACTATCTGGTGAAGCCGGTAGAGGTGGATGAATTGCAGGAGGCTGTGGCCAAAGCGCGGTCAGAAATCCTGCAGCACGCCGGGGCCGGCCCGGCCCCGGTTGTGGCCAGCCCGGTCCCCGCCCGGTTTGGCTTTCCCATCTCCACGGGCATGCAGTTCCTGGATGTTCAGGATGTGGTTTATGCCAAGGCGGAAGACAACGTGGCGGTCTTGCACCTGACAGACCGCAAAGAGGTCCGGCTGACAAAAACCCTGTCCTGGCTGGAAGAACAGCTGGCGAACCACGGTTTTTGCCGCGTCCACAATTCTTACCTGATCAATTTCAACCAAATGACGGAGTACATCCGCAACGAGGGCGGTTATGTGATCATGAGCGACGGCAAGGCCATCAGCGTCTCCCGCCGAAGGAAGGACGATTTTCTGAACAACCTGGAAAAATGGGAAGGGAACGGGTGAAGAATACACAAATGCACATGAAAACCACCTTCGCCCTGCTCGTCGGAATCAACGACTATCCCCCGCCCATCCCGTCCCTGGGGGGATGCATCAATGACCTGGAACAGATCGAAGCCTACCTGCTGGACGCCGCAGCCTCATCAGGCGAAGAAGCTGAAAATATTGACGGCCTGGCGGTACGCCGGTACGGCCCTCTCCGAATCTGCCGCCTGGAAGATAGGCAAGCCACTTACAATAACATCATTCGGGCGTTCCGGCAATTCCTTCGCCGGGCCGGCTACGGAGATGTGGTGTGGTTCCACTTCAGCGGCCATGGCTCCGAGGCATTTACTGCCGAAGAGTTTCTGGAAATAGAACCCAACGGTAAGGACCAGACCCTGGTTTGTTGCTACACCGGCCCCGGGGATGGCCACCTCCACCTGGCAGATAAAGAGCTGGCTGTGCTGCTGCACGAAGTGGCCACCCAGGACGCCCAGGGGCTACCCAAAGCCAGCCCACATATTGTCGTTTCTCTGGATTGCTGCCATTCCGGTTCCGGCACCCGGGATACCGAAAACACAATTACCCTGAAAAGCCGCAACTACGACGGGCTGCGCGCCGCTACCCGGAACCAGGCGGCCAGTATCCGCAGCCTGGATTCGTATATCGACGGCTTCTACGCCAGCCAATGGGAACGGATAAATAGCTTGGAGGTGCCGGTGGCGCCCCATGTGCTGCTCTCTGCCTGCGAAAGCGTCCAAAAGGCGGGCGACCATCCGGGCGGCGGCCTGTTCACTACAGGCCTTATCAAGGCCCTGAAAGGGGCCAGAGGCGACATCAATTACGCCGACCTCTTCGTCCGCACCCGTTCGGCCGTACAAAAAATCGTCAATAAATTCGGAGGGGAGCAATCGCCCCGGTTTGAAACGATCGGCGATTTCAATCCTTTTACGCGATTCCTGGAAGGATCTGCCCTCGGAAAGCCCTACCGCTACGAACTGCTCTTTGAAAACGGGAACTGGATGGCCAAATGCGGCGCCATCCACGGCATCCCACTAAAGCCGGCACAACCGGTAGAGGTGGAAATACAAACGGCAGCCCCGGAAAGCCGGCCTGTGGGCGCTGCTGTATTAGAGGCCGTCGGCGCCCGGAAAAGCCAGCTGAAACTCAGAGATGGATTGGCGCTCCAGCCACAGCAAAACTATCAGGCCATTCTGCGTTTCCTGCCGGCACCGCCTGTTTTTGTGCTGCTCCGGGGAGAAGCCGGGCCGATAGAAGCGCTGAAAAGGGCCTGGGATGCCACCAAAAATGTGCAGTGGATAACGGAAGAGCAGGTGGAAACACTTGGCAACCCACTCCTTGAAGTGGAAGCTTCCAACGGCATATACATCATCCACGATCACAGGAACGGCCGCCGGGCAATGGAAATCCCGCAGGGCAACGACTCGCCCAAAATGATCGTGGACGCCCTGGGCAAGATCGTCAACTGGGAGCGGACCCTCCGGCTGCACAACGACAAGTCCGCCATCCGGCAATGGGTCGGCCTCGAAATAGCAGTACTGGAAAAGAACCGCCAGCAGGCGTACTATTCCGATCCGGAAGTGGTGCTGGCGGCCACTCCGGAAAGTTTTATGGAAAAGGACGGTGCCCTTTTTGCCGGTTTCATTCCCCGCGCCCGGATCAGCGGCGCAGATCAGAACCTGTACTGTTATCTTTTTCACCTTCGTTCCAACTACAGCATCGAGTCTTACGAAGGCGAAGTTGTTTTTCGCCCGGAAGAACATCCCGGAAGCGGGGAACTCGTCCTTCCGATGTGGAAAGCACCGAAAGGCTGGGGCTTGTCGCCCGGGGAAAGAGAAACCCACTCCTACTTTATGCTGCTGGCCTGCACGGAGAGCCTGGATTATCACCAGCTGCTGCAGAGCGGCCTGAGCGCTACCCGCGAGGTCCTCTTCGACTGGAACCCGCTGGCCATCTCCGACGACTGGTGCTGTAAGTTGATCAAAGTACGCCTGGTGAGGCAATAAGTGCCTGAAAATTATATATCTTGGGAGATTAGAACCCTCCGCCGACGGGCTTTGAGCAACCCGGCGTGGCGGTCCATAAAATCTAAAAGCAATGAGATCCACCGTTGAAACCCTGATCGAAAAAAATACGGTTGCCGAAGTATTAAAAAAGAATTCTGCCCATAAGCAAGAGGTAAAGGCCCTGCAACAATCCCTGTATGAATTGGGGTTTGGCAGGGAAATAAATTGGGAAAAGTTTGGTGCCGACGGCGATTACGGCAGCGCCACTTCCGCTGCAGTGAAAGCCTTTGCCGAAAGGAACGGGATAGATTCCAACGGCGAATCGGTCAGCCCCGAGCTGGCGGCAGCCATCGTCAAACGGCACGAAATGGTGGATGGGTTGCGCGAGCTGCAAAGCGCTTTGGATAAAGGCAATGTGGAAAGCGTTATGGCACGCGGGTCCGCTCAGAAAAGCGCCATTGTTGCCCTCCAGCACCTACTCCGTGCCCTTGGCTTCGGAGCGCAACTCCAGTGGGAAAAGTTTGGCGCCGACGGCGACTACGGCGGGGCGACCACCGCTGCGGTGAAAGCACTGGCAGAACAGGAAAGCCTGCCCTCCGACGGATCCAGGGTAACCGCCGGCCTGGCCCGGAAAATCCTGGAAAAACATGCTCCATTCCTGGGGGAAGGCTGGAGGAAGGCCGAAGCCATCCCCGCCGCCGCATCAGCAGAAGGGCGGCGCAGGGGACAGAGCGAGTTCGAAAAATTATTCCCCGTTTCCAGGAGGGACACCCTGGCCATTCAGGACGAACTCGGCGGGAAATACAATTTTGAATTGCTGGCCCACGATATTCCCGGAGACGAATTCAAACTGGAATTTCTGCAGGTCACTAAAAAGGACGGCGACGCCAGTTATTATTTCCCGGAAGGTCACCCCAACAACCGCCGTAAAGACAAGATCGTCCTGCACTTCACTGCCGGCCAGATTTCCGGCGACTTCTGGGCGCTGACCAGAAAAGACAAGGAAATTTCGACAGCCTTCCTGATCGGCCGCGACGGCGCCATATATAAACTGTTCGATTCTGTAAAAGCCTGGGCTTATCATCTCGGAAGCGGCTCTATGGGCGGCAATACTTCGATGAGCGCCAGCTCAGTCGGCATTGAAATTTCCAACTGGGGGCCGCTCAAAGAGGACGGGGCCGGCAACCTCGTCACCTGGGACCACGGCCACTGGTATTGTTCCCTGGGCCAGGCGGAGGCCTACGTCGAGCTCAGCCAGCCCTTCCGGGGGGCGCTCTATTTCGCTAAGATCACGCCCCACCAGTACGAAAGTATCGTCATCCTGCTGAGGTATCTGACCAAAACACTGGGCATCGAACCCCACTTCCTGTCCAAGGGCAAACGCCAGGACACTTTTTCGAGCGATGACGAAGCCAGGGCCTTCCGCGGCATCTGCTGCCATACCAACTTCCGTTCTTCCGGCAAGTGGGACCTCCCCGAGCAGGCCTTCGACTGGGAACAGGTGATCAGCGGCGTCACCGGCAGCTTCAGCCCCGCCCTGCCGCAGGGGCCGAGGTCAAAGTCTGTCTTTTCCATCACCAGAGTCGTTTCGGAAGAGGAGGTCCTGGAACAGCTCCAGGGGTTGGACTACGGAGACCAGAATATTGAAAAATATGGGGAAGACGGGCTGGACGTGGATATTTAGAGCATGTTTGGAGGTAGTCATTTGGGCTGCAAATGCCCGCTTTTGGAACCTCATTTCGGCTATTTTCTTGCCCGTAGCGCTGCTATGAGCAAGAAAATGAGCCTCATGAGAACCCAAAATCAACC
>JAGFJD010000127.1 GCA_024102975.1 Phaeodactylibacter sp.
CTTTTGAACTTACTCTTCGTCAGAAAAAACTCACGTAGCTCCGGCTATGCTCGTTTTTTCTTCCTTGATTAAGTCCAAAATAACTTCGCCTAAGCAACCATTTATTTAAGTTTTCATGTACTAGTAGTATGCCCTCAAAGCGTAAAGATCAACCGGGCGAAAGCAAAGCGCCCCATGAAGCCGAACTGCTGCGACCGGCGGGAGTACAGGAATTGTCCGGAACCCTGGTTGGCCGGGATGTTCTCATCCGGGTAAATGTCCAGCAAGTTGTTGGCGCCGATGGTCAGGTTAATTCCTTTAGCCAGCTGATAGCCGGCACTCAAATCTGTGATCACTTTACCGGAGAATACCTGCTGATTGGCCACGGTATTGGTGGCTTCGGTGACCTCCCCGAAGTATACGTTGCGGAGGAAGGCATTAAATTTCCCGGCGCTCAGGTTGAAGGTCAGGTTGAACTTGGTGCGGGGCACCGCCTCTTCCAGGAAAATGCGGCTGGTCTCGTCGAAGTAGACGTCCTCCAGCCCTTCCAGCTCTGCCGAAGTCTGCACGCCGCCCACCTTTTCCGTTTTGGAGAAAATGCCGGAGAGGCTGGTTTTCAGGGTGCCGCCGCTGAAGCGCAGGTCATGGGTCAGCACGATATCGATGCCCTGCGAGCGGGTGTCGATGGAGTTGGCAAAAAAGTTGGCCTGCTCGGCGTTGGCCTGGGCGAAGAGCCGGGCCAGTTCTTCCTTAATGGGAAGCTCGCTGCCCTGCCTTTACTTTACGTTGAGATAAAGCAGGCAGCCTATTCACGCCCTCACCGCTGCACTACCAACCGCCCTGCCTGTAACCCCGCACCGCTCAGCAAACGCACCGTATACCAGCCTTCAGCAAGGTGAGAAATATCCACTTCTACCTGCCCTTCTGCCAATGTCAATTTCCGGGCTAGGGCGAGCTGCCCCTGGCTATTGTGCATTTCAAGCAGAGCAGGCACGGTGCCGCCGCCGAGGCCGGTATCCAATACCACGGCCTTGCCGGCAGGGTTGGGAAACAATTGAAGTGCCGGCTGTACGGGCCGTTCCTCCTGCACCGCATTTACCGGCCGGCAGCCCTCTACGATGCAACCGTCAGCGCTTACTTTGAGCAACCAGGCGTGAGATTTCAGGCGTTGTTCTTCTTCGATATATTCCCGGCTATAGCCGCAAGCCATTATACTGCCCGACGAAAGCACCTCCACATCGTGCAGGGCATTTTCAGCGCCAAACACCGGATGTGAAAAAGCCGTATCCAGGCGGCTCCAAACGCTATCCCCTTCCGCAGAGATTTTGTATAAGGCGCCCTGGAGGTTCAGCCCACTTTCATCCAGCATCCAGCCCGCCGCTACCCAGCCGCCGTCGGGAGTGGGCGCCAGGTCGAAGAAGGCGTTGAAAAAACCGGAGTTGACTGGAGGGTTCGTCTGAAATACCCAGTCGATAGCCATCAGGCTGTCCAGTTTGACTATTATGGGCCTGAAATCTACTAAAGAGGTACCGGTCAGCGTCCGCTTATAAGTGATGTATATCCACCCGCCATCCGCCGTTGGCCTCAGCCCGACAATTCCGGCCTGCTCCCACTCCGTTGGAGGTTCCCAGGACCATTTTACTGCGCCCAGGCTGTCAACAGCAAAAATAACCCCCCGCGACCATTGTTCTGAAAGAGGCGTGTTTTGGGGAGAAGCCCTGGTACCTCCGGCTACATAAGTGTTGGGGCCTATAACCCAAAGGCTATTCAATGCGTCATCACTTCCAGCTGCTACGTAGTTATTTTCCCAGTTGATTTCGCCTTCTTTGTCCATTTTAATGATGAAAAAATCAACTGAATAACCTAGTCGTCGCTTACTTCCACCTATTAAATAACCATCATTTGTTTCGCAAACGTTTCTAATTAGGATGCTAAGGATGGTAGTGTCAGGATATTCACGAATAAAATCTACTGCACCAGTTTTATATAATTTTGCCAAAATACCACTTCTTCTATAAAATGCTTTTCCAGCCAGAAGGAAACCAGTTGAAACTTTTTTAGTCACCTTAAAAAAATTTTCCATCACATAAGCATCTCCCAAACTATCGGCGAAAGTATTCAGGGCCAGTACATGGCCAAAGCTATCAAGCCGGTTAAAAAAGAAAACCTGTTGATAAGGGGTATCCGGCGTTGAAGTGACGCCTGAAAGCCACAGCGAATCCCCGTCGATGATCAAATTGGCGCTCCGGGCGAATGGCGTGCCGAAATCATACGTATTGCTAAACCCGATCTGAGCTTTTCCAGAGCTAGCTGAGTTCAGGATTAAGAAGAAGAGTAGTATTCGAGCCATAGCGATAGTTTAAAACTCGCAGATGACACCTTTTCGCTCTGAACTGTAGCGTTTTCAGAAAATAGGCGAAAAGATGCCGCCTGCTATTGCGATAATGTTTTAATCCTTTGTAATTACAATCTTCCCACTTTGCAAAACCATTCCGGATTGCACTAACTCAAAGAAGTGGATGCCCGCCGTTCCCTGCCATTGCACTTTCCCTTCTCTATCGGAAACAGGCTGGCTCCACATCGTTTGTCCCGCCAGGTTTTTAATCGTCATTATGGCTGGAGATTCATTGGGTAAATCCTTCCATTCCAAAACGACAGAGCCAGAGGATTACATCTTCTTTGATTTCCAGTTCGTATCCGGCTTTCACAGTTAAGTTGCCTTGTATCAATACTTCCCCATTGTTAGGCAGGGTGGCTCCCGACCAAATGGTATTCGAACTGATCTCCAGCCCGGAACCAAGATAGCCGACGGTGCCGGTACAGGCCAGGTTTTGGGCATCCCACAGCCCGGCCCTGAAATCGTCCAGGAAAAATTGCATCCAGGAGCAGGCATGAACTTCCCCTCTGCCCAGATGTTCTATAGCCATGGAAAAGTATCCCGTTTTGCTCTTCGACGGCGTCTGCAACCTCTGTAACGGGGCAGTCCAGTTCATCATCGGGCAGGATCCGGAAGGCGTTTTCCGCTTTGCCTCCCTGCAATCCGATGCGGCAAAAGAGTTGCTGGAGCAGTTCCCGGAAGCGCCTGCCGATGTCAGCACCGTCATCCTGGTAGAAAAGGGGCGCCTGTTCACCCGGTCGGACGCGGCGCTGCGGGCGGCTCGCTACCTCCCGGGCGCCTGGCCGGCCCTCTACGGCTTCGTCATCGTCCCCCGCCCCATCCGCAATGCCGTCTATGACTGGATCGCCCGCAACCGCTATCGCTGGTTCGGGAAAAAAGACCAGTGTATGGTGCCGACGAAGGAGCTGAGGGGGAGGTTTTTGGGGTATGAGAATGTGTAAAAGTGCAGAAGCATACTACTGGACATTTTGGTCCTATTTGTGTAAATGTGTATCCACCTTCGCAAGGCTTCGGTGGACAAAGAAAGTATAAATGTGTAAATGGCTGGGAACTCCCGTTCGGCTACCCGTCTAAGGTTGGACAGCAGAAAGGGGAAAGCCGAGCGGAGTCGAGGCCGAGCGTGTGCAGTAGGCATGGGGTGTCCAACTTTAGACGGGTAGCCTCCCGTTCTTTTACACCCTTATATCCTTACACGAGCGCGATGCTAAAATGTGCCCCTTCCGGTATTGGAAGGATTTAGGCCCGTCCAGTCGGCCGGGTAAATATTAGGTTTTGGGCGTTAGGTGCCTGTTGAGTGTCCGATTAGGCCTGGGTTGCCCCTAAAACCTACAGCCTAAGAGCATGTTTGGAGGTGGTGCTTTTGAGGCGAATCCCGATAGCTATCGGGACAGATTTTGGGTTCTCACGAAGTCTTTGATCCCGACACGTTAGTCGTCGGGGGCATTTTTCCGCCCCATAGCAGCGCTACGGGGCGGAAAAATGGCAAAGTGAGAGCCTGTCCCGCACCCGCAGGG
>JAGFJD010000135.1 GCA_024102975.1 Phaeodactylibacter sp.
TGTCTTCTTTGTAGGTGCGCTCCGCCCCGATGGATTTCCGGATGCGGTTGGGATTGACTTCCCGGCCGTCGTCGGCGCGGACGATGCGGTAGTAATGGCGCCCGACTTTGCCGAAGCGGCGGACCAGCTCGGCTTCCGTGTACCTTTTGAGGCCGGCCCCGTCAAAAATCCCCATGCGGCGCATTTTCTCTGCCGTCACCTTGCCGATCCCGTGAAAGGCATCGATGGGCAGTCCTTCCAGGAACGGGATGGCCTCTTCGGGCGTGATGACCTTCTGGCCGTCCGGCTTGTTGATGTCGGAAGCCACCTTGGCCAGGAACTTATTGAAGGACACCCCCGCCGAGGCCGTCAGGCCCGTCTCTTCCCGGATGCGGCGGCGGATTTCCCCGGCGATCAGCGTGGCGGACCGGGGGCCGCGCCGGGCGTCGGTGACGTCCAGATAGGCCTCATCCAGGGAAAGCGGCTCCACCAGGTCCGTATATTCGAGGAAAATATCCCGGATCTGGTGGGAAACATCCCGGTACACGTCGAAGCGGGACCGGACGAAGATCAGCTGCGGGCACAGCCGCCGGGCCGTTACGCTGGGCATCGCGGAGCGTACGCCAAACTTCCGCGCTTCGTAACTGGCCGAGGCGACGACCCCCCGCATCCCGGCGCCCCCTACGGCAATGGGCTTGCCCCGCAGTTCGGGATGGTCGCGCTGCTCTACCGAAGCATAAAAGGCATCCATGTCGATATGGATGATTTTCCGGCCTGCTTTCAATGGTTCGTTTTACAACAAATTTAGGCATTTGCGCAGCGATTAAAAAAGATTGCCCGGAGGAAATAACCGGGCCGCAACCCCGGTGGAGGAGTAAAAAAAAACTGCTCCCCGGGCTTGGCCCGGGGAGCAGGCAATATGCTCTATAAAAGTTTGAATTTGGCACCGGCAGCAGCGTGCAGCCGATACGTAAAATAGATAGCCTCTGCTCTTCCGGAAGGTGTAATTGTGCACATTTGCCCTTCGTAGAGCAGGAATTAATGAATTAATCTTTTAAGTTGCGATGATTGGGAACCTGGGGAGCTTTTGGGAATTATGCCTATAAAATAAGTGTCGAATTTAAAAAAATAACCGCAATTTTTCTCCTCTGGATATAATTTTTTCTGTGACAGGGCGGTTTTTTCAGCCTCCCCTGCCGCTAACCCAGAGCAGCGCGGGCCCTTGCGCGCTGATGCCCTTCAGAATACAGCGAAACCAACTAAAAAACATTTTGAACTTAAAGAAATCGTAAATTTATGTAAATCAATTACTTAAAAATTTAAACTTACAAAGAATAACAAACAATTCCCTGATTTTGTACTACCCTTGCCACTTTTTTTTGCCCACTTTTGTATCATAATAAACCAGCAACCGAGTTATGAAAGCGAACCAGGATAACGCAACTGCAATTTTCCGGAACCTTCCGTTCTTTGAAGGTTTCGAAGCGGAACAGGTCCGGGAATTAGCCGGATATGCCCAATTCCAGCAGGTGAAAAAGCATTCGTTCATCTACCGGGAAGGCAGCCGGCCCGACCGGATCTACTTTCTGACTAAAGGTATCGTGAAGATCGGCACGCACTCCGGCGACGGCAGAGAGGTGATCAAACACGTGCTACACCCCATGGCCTTGTTCGGCGAGCTCGCCCTGGCCGGCGAGCAACACCGGCAGGATTTTGCCGCCTCCATGAACAAGGATGCAGAACTGCTGACCCTCAAGGTGTCCGACCTGCAGCAGTACATGAAAACGGACCACCGCCTGGCCATCCGGGTGCTCAACTTCATCGGCAAAAGGCTGCAGAAAGCAGAAAGCCGTCTCGAATCCCTCATCTTCAAGGACGCCCGGGAGCGGATCATCGAATTCCTGAAGGAATCCGCCGATAAGCACGGTAAACGCATCGGGTACGAAATGCTGATCAAACACTGCCTGACCCAGCAGGACATCGCCAACATCACCGGCACCTCCCGGCAGACGGTTACCTCCGTCCTGAATGACCTCAAAAAATCCAACCTGATCCATTTCAACCGCCGCAGCATCCTGATCCGGGATATGGGAAGGCTGGCGTAAGCAGCGCAGGTATTCGCGTACAGGTGATGCTGCTCCGTCCGCCTCCGTCGCCATGCTCCTACTGCTTCCGGAACGAAGTCCCGGGGCAGTTGTTGGTTCCCGGCGGGAAAATAACTGCCCCGTTATTTAGTGCCAACAGCACTACGCCTTCGGCATACGGAGTCGGCGCAAGCTTAAGGCTATGGCCGCCGGACACCAATCAACCAATCAACCAATCAACCCCAAACACCTTACCGTCTTCCCCCAGTTCCGCACCGGGGAATACCGTCCGGGCTTCTTCCAGGAAGGGGCCCAGGTTTTTGTAACGGGAAGAATAATGGCCGAGGATCAGCCGGCGGGCACCGGCCATCCTCGCGATAGCGGCTGCCTGCCGCGCTGTGGAATGGCCGGTAGCCGCCGCGTGGCCCGCCATATCTTCACAGAACGTAGATTCGTGGTAGAGCAGGTCGACGCCCCGGATCATCGGCACCAACGCTTCACTGTAAGCCGTATCGGAACAATAGGCATAAGAACGGGGCGCCGGAGGCGGCAGGGTGAGCTCTTCGTTTGGGACCAGCCGCCCGTCCGGCAGCCGGTAATCCGCACCGCCTTTTATAGCGGGGATATCCCGGTAATGTATATTATAGGTTTTAATCTTCTCCGGCCTCATATTTCGGAGCCGTTCCTTTTCCCGGAACAAAAATCCCGAGGCAGGAATCCGGTGAACAAGCGGCAGGGAGTAAACCCGGGTATGTTTGTCCTCGAAAATAACCTGGTGCCGTTCGGTATCGACGAGGTGGAAGCGAAGGGGGAAGGACAGCCCGCCGCTGCACTCAAGAAGCCCCCGGATGGCCGCTTCCAGCCCGGGCGGGGAAAAGATGTCCATAGGGCCCTTCCGGCCCAGCAGAGACTGGGAAGAGAGGAAACCTGCCAGCCCGAAGATGTGGTCGCCGTGCAGGTGGCTGATAAATATCTGCCTGATCCGGCTGCGGGGAACGCCGTATTCCGCCATTCTCATCTGCGCGCCTTCTCCGCAATCTATCAGATAGCGTTTTTCCTGGATGTTCAAAACCTGCGCGCTGGGGAAGCGGCCGTAGGCCGGCACGGCGGAATTCGTCCCCAGCAAGGTCAGCTCAAAACGCATACGTCAGGACATTAGGATTGAGAACCGCCCCATATATTCCGGTGCCGGGCGGGCAGCTCATCTGCTCTTATACTCCCCTCGGCCACAAAAATAAAATCGCCGAAATTTTACTTCTCATGCCCGAGGGGAGTATAACCACAAGAGGGTGAAACAGCCGGTTGCCGGCCGCGCCACCCTCTTCTGGCAAAGGAACCGGGACTTATTGTTCTACTTCCTCGTCGTTGAATTCTTCGGCGCTGCCCTCGTCGTTCAGTTCCCGCTCCAGCTCTTCCATAAAGACAAATTCGATGGATTCCTCTACGGTGGGGACGATCTTCAGGACAGTGTCGAGCCTGGAAATCTCTATCAGCTTTTTCACGCTCGGATGCTCAACGCCGGTCAGGACGAACGTGCCCAGGCTTTTCCACAGGCGGTTGGCTGTCAAAATGGCACTAAGTCCGGACGAATCGACAAACTTGACGTCTGCCAGGTCGAATATCAGGTTGCTAACCCCTTCGTTGGACAAAATGACAAACTCGGATTTCAATTTCGGGGCGATCAGTGAGTTCAGGTTGTCCTCCTCCAATTGAAATACGGTGTATTTCTCTTTCTTATCGATGGAGTACTTCATACAGTATTATTGTTTCGGTTCGTTGAAAGCATTGAAGCACAAAAGTATCAATAATGTGGCAGTAAACATAAGCCCGGCGTATAAAGTTTTGAGCAGCCGCCCGGCTGGTTTTGCAACTGACGAAACCATCCGGGCCCGTATAAACCCTTGGCATGCTTTGTTTGTTAGGTACGTAGTGTTCCGGAAAGGGGCGGCAGCACAGGAGCAGGCTCGCCCGGATTTCGGAAATTTTTTCAGGCGCACCGGCGCAGGAACACCTTGGCACAGTTTTTTCGGGAGATAATACCGGGCAGCCCGGCCCTGCGAAAACGCTTCTGCGCCTTCCACCAGGAAAACCAGCCATCCCGGCAACCCTCCCCTCACACGGCAGGCGCGCTCAACGGAAGGTTAAAATCCCGACGGAAAAGGGCAATCCGCTTTCAGGCCAGAAACTTAAGCCAGGCAAGTTTTGTATTCTTAAATAATTAGTGCTAATATTGTTTACGGGTAATTCACCGGCAAGAGACAAAAATTATGAATAATAAGAGATTTTCTCCTAAAGTAAAACAAGTCATTTCCAGGAGCAGAGATGAAGCCATCCGGCTCGGCCACGACTTCATCGGGACGGAACACTTGCTGCTCGGCATCATGGCGGAGAAAGACAGCCTTGCGATGAAAGTGCTGGAATCCCTGGACGTAGACCCTGCCGAACTGCGGGAAACCGTCGAGGATTCCGTCCACCGCCTGCCCTCCGGCCACACGACGCTCAACGTGGGCAACCTCCCCCTGAACAAACAGGCGGAGAAGGTGCTCAAGGTCACTTTCCTCGAAGCCAAGATGCTGAAGAGCGAAGAGATAAGCCCCGAACACCTCCTGCTCTCCATTCTCAAACACAAAGAAAATCCCGCTTCCAAGATTTTAAACCAATACGACGTGGACTACGATATCTATAAGGCAGAACTCGAATACGTCCGCCAGGATCAGGATTTCAGCAGCGGCACCGACCCCTACGCCCAGGCGCCTTCCGACCAGGACGACCCCTACGAGGAAGAAGAAGGGCAATCCGGCCGCTACCAGCAGCGCAAAGGCAGCACCAAATCGCGCACGCCGGTGCTGGACAACTTCGGGCGGGACATCACCAAGCTCGCTGAAGAAGACAAGCTCGACCCCATCATCGGCCGGGAAAATGAGATCGAACGCGTATCCCAGATCCTGAGCCGCCGCAAGAAGAACAACCCCATCCTGATCGGCGAACCCGGGGTGGGCAAAACCGCTATCGTCGAAGGCCTCGCCCTTCGCATCATACAGAAAAAGGTCTCCCGCACCCTCTTCAACAAGCGCATCGTCATGCTTGACCTGGCGGCCCTCGTTGCCGGCACCAAGTATCGCGGCCAGTTCGAGGAACGCATGAAGGCCATCATGAACGAACTGGAAAAATCGAGGGACGTCATCCTTTTCATCGACGAAATCCATACCATTGTAGGCGCCGGCGGCGCCACCGGCTCCCTGGACGCCTCCAACATCTTCAAGCCGGCCCTGGCCCGGGGCGAACTGCAATGCATCGGCGCCTCCACGCTGGACGAATACCGGCAGCACATCGAGAAAGACGGCGCACTGGACCGCCGCTTCCAGAAAGTGATGGTCGACCCGCCTTCTGCGGAAGAAGCGGTCAACATCCTCGAAAACATCAAGCCGAAGTACGAGGAATTCCACAACGTCAACTATTCCGACGAGTCGATCAAGGCCTGCGTCAAGCTCAGCGACCGCTACATCAGCGACCGCTTCCTGCCCGACAAGGCCATCGACGTGCTGGATGAGGTAGGCGCCCGCGTCCACCTGAAAAACATTCACGTCCCGGAGCATATCGAAGAGCTGGAGAAGAAGATCGAAGAGCTGAAGGAACAGAAGAACCAGGCCGTCAAAAACCAGCAATACGAGAAGGCTGCCGACCTGCGCGACAAGGAATCCAAGCTGGTCCGCCAGCTCGAATTCGCCAAGGTGCAGTGGGAAGAAGAAGCCAAGACCAAGCGCTACCCGGTCAACGAGGAAGACATCGCCGAAGTCGTTTCTATGATGACCGGCATCCCCGTCAAACGGGTCGCGCAAAGCGAAAGCAAAAAGCTGGTCGGCATGGGCGTCGACCTGCAGCAGGTCATCATTGGCCAGAACGAAGCCATCACCAAGATCACCAAGGCCATTCAGCGCAACCGCGTGGGGCTTAAAGACCCCACCCGGCCGATCGGCTCCTTCATCTTCCTCGGGCCTACCGGGGTGGGCAAGACGGAACTGGCCAAGGCCCTGGCCCGCTACATCTTCGACTCGGAAGACGCCCTGGTGCGCATCGACATGAGCGAGTATATGGAAAAATTCTCGGTCAGCCGCCTCATCGGCGCGCCTCCGGGCTACGTCGGCTACGAAGAAGGCGGCCAGCTCACCGAAAAGGTGCGCCGCAAGCCCTACTCGGTGATCCTGCTGGACGAGATCGAAAAGGCACACCCGGATGTGTACAACATCCTGCTCCAGGTGCTGGACGACGGCCAGCTGACCGACGGGCTGGGCCGCAAGGTCGACTTCAAAAACACGCTCATCATCATGACGTCCAACATCGGCGTGCGCCAACTGAAGGATTTCGGCCAGGGCGTAGGCTTCGCCACCAAGGCACGGCAGGAAGCTGCCGACGAGCACTCCAAGAGCGTCATCCAAAATGCCCTGAAACGCACCTTCTCGCCGGAATTCCTCAACCGGATCGACGACGTGGTGATCTTCAACAGCCTCAGCCAGGAGGACATTTTCAAGATCATCGACATCACGCTGAAGGACCTGCACAAGCGGCTCAACAATATGGAATACAAACTGGTGCTGGCGGAAGATGCCAAAAAGTTCGTCGCCGAAAAAGGCTACGACCCGCAGTTCGGCGCCCGCCCGCTTCACCGCGCCATCCAGAAGTACGTTGAAGACCCGCTGGCGGAGTTCATCCTCAACGAGAACCCGCCGGAAGGCAGCAGGCTCGAGGCCGTCCTCAACGATGCAGGCGACGGGCTGAACATTACCCTGGCCAAGGAAGTCAATACTGATGTGAACGAATAAGCCGTTTACAGGCTGTTAAGGTGCGCCTGGCGTCGGCCAGGCGCGCCTTTTTTATTGTCCTGGCAGGCAGAATCGGCCGAAGTAGCATTTAATTTTGTGCATATCGCTCCGGTTTCAGTATTTTGCATTAAATTTATTGCGAACTTTTTTCACAAGATTTCAATTAAAACAAATACACGCCTGACCTTTGCCGCCAATGCGGCCCGCTCCGGCGTTCTCATGCATTTTTTAACCAAAAAATTTACTATTGGCAAAGAGATATTCCAGAAGGCCTACCCCTTCCAACAACAAATTTAACTTCAGAGTCAACGAACAAATACGGGTTCCGGAAATACGCCTGGTGGGCGACAACCTCGACGAGATCGCGAACATCATTGGCCAGAACATCGAACCCGGCACCGTTTACCCTACCCGCAGGGCCAAAGAATGGGCGGAAGAAGCCGAACTCGACCTCGTCGAGATTTCCCCCAACGCCTCCCCTCCGGTTGTGAAGATCATCGACTACAACAAATTCCTTTACGAAAAAAAGAAAAAGGAAAAGGAGATCAAGGCCAAAGCCGCCAAAACTGTGGTCAAAGAGATCCGCTTCGGGCCTAATACCGACGACCATGACTTCGAGTTCAAGACCCGGCACGCCAAGGGCTTCCTCGAAGACGGCGCCAAGGTCAAAGCATACGTGCACTTCCGGGGCCGCACCATCGTCTTCAAAGACCGGGGCGAACTGCTGCTGCTCCGCTTCCTCAAAGAACTGGAAGAATTCGGCACAGCGGAATCCCTGCCCAAAATGGAAGGCCGCCGCATGATCGTGGTCGTCGCCCCTAAAAAGGTTAAAAAGAAATAACCCACAATCCAATATTATTCCTTACCTTTGCCTTCCGTTTTCCGAAAGGTTAAGATTTTTGAATTTAAAGACATTCGTCATGCCGAAGATGAAGACACACTCCAGCGCCAAGAAGCGATTCAAGCGCACGGGGTCCGGGAAGATCAAGCGTTTCCAGGCGAAGACTTCTCACATGATGCGCCGCAAAAGCAAAAAAGCCAAGCTGCGCCTGCGGGACTCCACGCTCGTCCACCCGCACGATGAAAAGCGGGTCAAGCGCCTGCTCGCAATCGGATAATTCTTATTAGCCATTATTTTTAACGAGAACGCAGGACAAAAGCGCTTTCACAGCCCCTGCGTTGCACTAAAAACAGCAATATGCCACGTTCTGTGAATTCCGTAGCGTCGCGCAAGCGCCGCAAAAAAATCCTAAAGCTGGCCAAAGGATACTTTGGCGCCCGCAAAAATGTGTATACGGTCGCTAAAAATGCCGTTGAAAAGGCGCTCAAGTACGCCTACCGCGACCGCAAAGCTAAAAAGCGCGCCTTCCGCCGCCTGTGGATCGCCCGCATCAACGCCGCCGCCCGCCAGCACGGCATTTCTTACTCGCGGCTGATGCACCAACTGTCCAGCAATGGCGTAGCCCTCAACCGCAAAGTACTGGCCGACCTGGCCATGAACCACCCGGATACTTTCGAAGCGGTGGTCAAATCGGTGAAGGACAAGGGTTGAGGTTAGGGGCCGGAGAAAAATCAGCATCAAATGGGGAAGTTATTCTTCTCCGGGCCCTTAGCTCCATTCTCCGGCACGCCGCCGGTAAAAGGGAAACAGTTCCGGAACTGTTTCCCTTTTTTGTTTTCCCTCCTTGACCCTACCGGCTGTGTCTTTTCCCACACAGGACGAATAATCTGGAGACCGGAGCTTTTTTGCCGCATATCTCCCCCATGCGTATCAGGTTGAAAAGTTAACGTATGCGGCCGTATTAGCCCAGGCAGCCCGAAGAGCCTGCTCCGGCGCATGCCGGAGGCTAACATAACTTATACTGACGCACGGCAGGTTTTGTCGGCTACAAAACCCGCCGGGTAAGTATATACTGGCATCGCTGGTTTGGCTCCTGACAAAACCACGCGTTCGCCAGTATAGCATGGGGCAACGCCCCATGCCCAATTGCCCGCATCCAGCCTGCGGCCTGAAGGGCCCGCTCCGGCGCATGCCGGAGGCCAACATGACATGGCCTCTTTTGCCTTTTATGATGCCCTTTCAGGGCGTAACCTAATACTGGGCTTTTTTCACGGGGCGTTGCCCCGTGCCAGGATATATTGGCCTTTCAGGCCAGACGCTAAGGCATGGCCCCCAATTAGGTTTCACATATTTTAACATTCAAACCTGATGCGCATGCCCCATCTCCCCATCTCCCCATCTCCCCATCTCCCCATCTCCCCATCTCCCCACTCATCTCCCCTCTCCCCATTTCTCCATCTCCCCATCTCCCCCATGCGCTTCAGGTTTTGAAATTAACAAATGCGATTTTTATGACATGCCAGCCTTCCGCCCACCCTGCCAGGGATCGTTGCCACACTACCAGACATTTTTCTGGACACAGAGTACGCCGACCTGCCTGCCGCGAGGTGCGGCCTTGCAGGCAGGGAAGGCACAGAGCCACACAGAGACCTGATTATCAATGGAAAAAACTCCGTGTACTCTGTGTTGGCCTCAGCGCTCTCTGTGTCCAAAACCATTTTGTCCAGTAGTGTGGATCGTTGCTACAGGCTGGCAAAGCGGCGGCAGCCCGGCTTTGCAGTACCGCCAGGAGGCTCTTCGCCCTGCTGCCAGGGCTTTTCCCCACACATGCTTGCAAAGCCCTGTTGCCGGCCCTATGTGCGCTATGTGCCCTATGTGGTTCAAAAGCGGCGGGCCGCCGGGGTTGGAGCGCAAAGGTTTTTTTATCGCATAGGGTACACAGGAGGTTTCGCATAGGCCAGCAGCCACCTGAGTTAACATTTCAACCTGATACGCATGCCCCTCTCCCCCTCTCCCTTCCCTACCCCTCCACCACCAGTTCCAGCTTCCAGCCATTCAGCCGGCCCGTATCCCGGTAAGCGAGATCCCGGGCCTTCAGCGCCCATTCGCCCCTGGCCGGCTCTCCGAGCAGCGGCAGCAGAGCAGGCGTATCTAGGCTGTTAAAAGCAGACCTGATGTTATCCGTTGCGCCGCCCCGGCGGCTGTGCAGGATGGCTTCCTTCCCCTGCGGGGACACCAGGGCCACCTCCAGGTCGCCGGCGAACGGATGGGAAATATCCACCCGGACGGTAATCATTTTCACAACAGCCTCCGTTTCCACCTTCAGCTTTCGCTCAATGCCGAAAGGCTGGTCGTCGGGAATGGCCAGGTTCGGATAGTCTTCCAGGACAAGAGTGCGCGCAGGCGTAACGACTAAATCCAGGCCCCATTCTTCCAGGATTCCGGTATCCCGGGGGGCAATGTCCTGAACGGACAGCCACCAGCTTCCCTTCGCCAGTTCTCCCAGCAGGCCCCGGAGCGAAGGGGTGTTTTCCAGGGTATACGCCTTCCGGATTTTATTTTTCCCTCCGCCCTGTTTATCGTGCAGAAACGCCCGTTTTCCGGAGGGGGCCACCAGGGAAACCTTCAGGTCGCCGATATACGGATGGCTGATCCGCACGCTGGTTTCCAGGCTTCTCACCACCCCCTGTTCTTCTACTGCTGCCGGCACCGCCACCCCTTCGTACTGGTTGTCGGTTATGGCCAGGGCCGGCGCCGAATGGAGGTGGATTTCCCGGGCGCCGCGCCCGTCCTGCCCGGCTGCCCGCAATACGGCGCGGAAAGCGTTGACCTTGCCGTAACCGAACCAGGGGGAGCGGCCCTGTTCGTCATAGGCGCCCAGTTGGTGGCCGAGTTGCGGGTCGGCGCCGTTGTCTTCTATCTTATCTGCCGTCTCTTCGATTATTTTTTTTGCCTCGGCGGCAGTGAGGCTGGGGTTGGCAGACAATATCAGCGCAGCTACGCCCGCCACCAGAGGGCAGGCGCTGGAGGTGCCTCCAACTGCAAAGGTATAATCAGAGCTGTCGTAGCCTTCCCGCCCGGTGCGGTCCGTCGTATAGACCGCCTTGCCCGGAAAGGGGCCGGA
Source organism: Phaeodactylibacter sp. (assembly GCA_024102975.1). Lineage (GTDB taxonomy): Bacteria > Bacteroidota > Bacteroidia > Chitinophagales > Saprospiraceae > JACJXW01. The sequence goes on from JAGFJD010000135.1 coordinate 10,849, forward strand.
AACGATGGGGTAAGTTGGTGCCTGCCCGATGGAAGGATGGCCGTTGCTGCTGGGAGCGCAGGCTGATATTTCCGGGCCCCAGTTGCTGTAGGCGGCTTTTTTGTTGAAGCTGGTGCAGGCAGCCACTGCAATGACGTCCGGGTGGGCGGCAAAACCGTTGTACCAGCGCGTCGGCCCGGCGATGCGGCTGCCGGGCCATGCCGGCTCGTCGACTGTGCCGTTGATGGGGCGGTTGGCGTTGCCGGCTGCGAAGCAGATGACGCAGCCCTTCCCGTCCCGCCCTTCGGTGGCTGCCCGGTGGATGGCGATATGCTGCCGCGCGCTCAGCGGGAAATTGGCGGCGGCCATGCCCCAGCTGTTGGAAATGACGGAGGCCCCTTTTTTGACGGCCCAGCCGAAAATGCGTTCAATGACATTATCGTCGATCGCCATCGAGAAGCTGATGGGCATCAGCGCGCAGCCGGGCGCCACCCCGACGATGCCCTGCCGGTTCTCCTCGGCGACAGCCAGCCCGGCGCAGGCCGTCCCGTGGTTGTCCCGGCTGCCAGGACGCTCCTGGCCGGCATTCCGCAGGTTGAGCGGCGCAACGATCTTTCCCGGCCCGCTGAAGTCCCGGTGGCCAAGGTCAATAAAGTCATCCACGATGGCCACCACTACGGAACGGTTTCCCCGGGCCAGGTCCCAGGCCTTGGTTATGTCGATGTGCGACCCCTTCTGCAGTTGCCCCCCTCCGTCGTGCTGCAGATACCACTGGTGTTTGAATAACGTATCGGCAGGCTCGTAATGGTGGAGGCAGGGTGCCGCCACGTTGGCCTCGCAATAGCGAACCTCCGGCAGTTGGTTCAACTGATAGGCCAGCTTCAGCGGGTTGGCGCGGGCATCGGCGGTAAGCCGGTACACATAGCCGTTTTCCATTCCTTTTACCGGCATCACCAGGGCCAGCCCCTCCGCCGCCGCCAGCTGGCTCCTCATGTCCCCGGAAACTCCGGCGAGGAACTGCACCGTAATCTCGTCGGTGAGGTAGAACCGCCCCAACGGGTCATTTTCAGCCTGGTATATATGGGAAGCGAAGGCCACCTCCCCGCTGGCCCGCAGGCGGCTCATGGCTTCTTCCAGTCCATACTGTTCTACCGACAGCACCGACAGCCGCTGCTGCTCCATCTGCTCCTGTATCCGGCAGCCCGCTGCCCGGCACAGCGCCTGCTCGCCGGCCCCGGGCCGGAAGCGGATGGTGAACTCGTCCGGCAGCTTGCGGATGGCCAGCTCGTGGCCGCCGCGGAGAAGGGGGTAGGATGGTTCATGGTTGGATGGTTTCATGGTTGCATGGTTGCATGGTTGCATGGTTGGATGGGGCATGGTTATATGCCCGGGCACAAATAATGTTACATAAAACCGGCTCTAAGCCCCCGGATATTCAGTCCCTGCCTGCTCGGCCGCAGCCTCGCGGGCAGGCAGGATTCACTCATTCATTAATTCAGTCCATGTATTTGGACATCCATAATGGGGGAATGGTTGAACACCACCAGTCTGCGACAACAAAAATACCCCCAATTATACTAAACACTTCAAAAAGAGCGATTATTGAGAGAAACCCGGTCATTTGGCTTTGTTATAAAAATTTACTGGACTCTGGACGGTATAACGCAGAAGTGGGTATCTCCCGGAACGTCCAAAGTCCAGTTATACTGACGCACGGCAGGTTTTGTCGGCTACAAAACCCGCCGGGTCAGTATATACTGGCATCACTGGTTTTGCTCCTGACAAAACCACGCGTTCGCCAGTATAAATGCTTTGTCCGTCATCCTGTTCAGCCTGCGAGATAATTGACGGCTCCCCCGGAGCTGTTTCACGGGGTAAATCCTGTTTTTTA
>JAGFJD010000145.1 GCA_024102975.1 Phaeodactylibacter sp.
ACCTGCAGCACCGAGTTGGGGATGCGGGCCTTGTGGTTGGCGCTGCGGGGGTTGAAGAGGAGGGCTTTTTGCGGGCGCATGAGTGTTAATTTTTAAACAGCTTCTTAACCTGCCGGGCATTTTTTGAAGTTCAGGCTAGCCTGGCTTCAAGGTAAGGCATAGAATGTGGAGAGGCAATAAATTAAGCGGGAAAATGAATGCACAAAACCTATTGCCGTTAAGTATTATTGCCATTAATACTGTCATGTGTTCTCCGTCCCGCCCCATAAAACCCCACTACCCCCCCCACCTGCCCCGCCATCGCCCCTGCCAGCGCCCCGCTAATGCCATACGCCGGGATAAGCCACGCGCTCAACCCCACATTGATCACTCCCATTATCGCCACTATCCCGGCGACATAAATGGCTTTATTGTGCCGGAAAAAAATCTGAATGCGCACCAAATAGGCGAAAAACGCCAGGATGATGCCGCCGGCAAGCAGATAATCCACGAAATAAAAGCGGAAGCCGTAACCGTACCGGAGAATCAGGTAAACGGACAGGGTGATCAGCGGCGCCGCCGCCAGGCCCAGCAACAAGAAGCGGCGCTCCAGCCGCCGCAGGGACGCCGGCCGGAGGCGGTGAATGTTTTTTATGAAAGGCAATAGGATGGCGGAAGCCAGCAAATGGCTGGAATGGATGAAGTTGGCCAGCACCTGGTATTGGCCCAGTTCGTCTGCTCCGCCCAGCAGCCCCATCAGGTACAGTTCTCCCCGGGACGAGGCGGCGCCGGCCAGGGCGAGCCAGAGGAAGGGAAGGGCGGCTTTCAGGAAGGGGGTGCCTGCGATATTGGTTAGCGACGGAAAGTCCAGGTACTTGCGGTTCAGCCAAAAGTAAAATACCCCCCTGAGCAACTGGTCGGCAACAACCAGCAGCAGGAAGGCGTGGAGGGGCGGTTTTAGAAAGGCCAGCGCCGCCACCAGCAACGCCGTCGCCAGAAGTTCAATCAACGCCGCCTGCCGGAACAGCCGCCGGTACTGCGCCAGCGCCTCGAAAACCTGCCAGGACAGCTGCGCCGGAATCCACAAGAGGAGAACCCACCGGTGCAGCGCCCCCAGCGGCAGCCAGGCCAGCAGCGCCAGCACGCCTGTGGTAATTATCAATTTCCCTTTTATGGAACCAGCCAACTGCCGCTTTATATCCCGAGGTTCCCGGCTGTACTGCCGCAGCAAAAAATCCCGGCTGCCCATGTTGACCACCGCCCCGGCAAGCCCGGCGACCAGCAGGTGCTGCACATAAACGCCCCAGAATTCAGCGGAGTAGAACCGCACTGCCGCCAGGGAGAGCAGCACGCCGGCCATCGGAACGGAAAACTGGGCGGACAGGGAGTCGAGGATTTGCCGGAGCCGTTTCATGGTGGGAGGGGTGTTGGTTGTCTGTTGTTTGTTGTTGTTTGTGGCGCGGAAATATTCAGGAAAGCGACTTTTAATATAAAATTGGTTTTCTGGCCACTAAAACACCGCCCCTTAACCCTTCCAAACCTTCCCCCTCCGCTTTTCCACCGCCATTCCAAAACGAGACCGCAAAGCGGCGGCCTTTGTACCCAGAGCGGCCATCCGCCGCCCGTCCCGACGTTGTTTCAGGCTGGCCATTTCCCGTTGGATCCAGTTCATGGCGTGGCGGTAGTAGGTGCGGGAATAAGCTCGTTCGAAGTCAATGTCGCGGTCGGTAGAGCTTTCCCAGGGCAGGTTCTCCAGGAAGTGGCTTTCCACTTCTTCGTACATGGGCGTCCCCTTGATGGGGTAGGCGACGGTCAGGGTGAAATGGTCGGGTTGGGATTCTTTAAGGAAGCGGAGCGTGGTCCGGATGTCGGCCTCCGTTTCGCCGGGATATCCCAGCATGATGAAACTGCCGGCTTCAATGCCGTATTGCTGGGCAAGTTGGATCATCTCGCTTACCTTCTCTGCTTCTACCATACGGTTCATAGCGTCGAGCACGCGCTGGGAACCACTCTCGGCGCCGATCCAGATGCGGAAGCAGCCGCTGTCGCGCAACAGTTGGATCACTTCCTCGTTCATGCGGTCGGCACGGCTGATGGCCTCGTAGGGCGTCACCAGGCCCTTTTCCTGCACCTGGCGGGCGAATTCGCGCAGCCAGCGGTGGTTGATGGTGAAGACGTCGTCGACGAACCAGATTTTGTCGAAGTCGTAGCGCGCTTTCAGCCAGGCCAGCTCTTCCGCCACTTTAGCCGGGCTGCGGCGGCGGTACGACTTGCCGTAGACGGCCCGGCTGCACCATTTGCAGCCGTAGGGGCAGCCCCGCATTGTGCTCATGGAGAGCATGCTGTAGCCGTGATGCTGCCGCCAGGTATCGAAGTATTGTTGCAGGGGGATTTTCTCCCGGCCGGGCAGCGGCAACTCGTCGAGATCGGCGAGGAAAGGGCGTTCGCCGGTAGTGGATACTTGTCCGGCAGCATCCAGGTAGGCGATGCCGGGGATATGGGCAAGTTCCATATTGCCGCCGGCATCGAAATGCCGGGCCAGGTCCAGCATGGTGGCTTCTCCTTCTCCGAAGGCGATGATATCTGCCCCGTAGCGCAGGAAGTGTCCCTTATGATGCCGTACCTCCGGCCCCCCCAGCACGATGCGGGTAGCCTTAAGGGCAGGGCTTTCCTTTACCAGCCGGATGATGCGCAGCACGTTCAGTTTGGTCATCAGGTTGGTATAAATGCCCAGGAGGGCAGGCGGTTCTTTTTCCAGGAATGACTGAAGCGACTCAAAGGTGGAAAAGGTCGTGTCAAAAACGGCGTTGGCGAAGCCGTTCTCCTCCAGGTAAGCAGAAATGTACTGCAGGCCCAGCGGCGGGTAGGGCTTCATGATCTGCTGCTCCTTCTCGTCCTCGCACAGGAAATAGCCATGGGTGAATACGATGCGCATCTAACCGTTCTTTTTCAGGATGATCGCGAAATGGTCGGCCCGGCCGGCAAGGTAGGAAATATCGGAGAGGCCGTCCAGTTTTTCCAGCCAGGAAAGCCACTTTTGACGTCGGGCAAACAAGGGCTCCAGGTAGGAAGGGGGCGTAAACAGGCCGACGGGGTGCAGGCCTTCCCGCCGGAAGCCGGGGGCATAGAGCGCCTCCACCTCTTTGGGCGTGTAATACCACACGTTGAGGCTGCTTTCGCCGATCCGGGCTTCTACCGGCCCCGGGCCGCGGCGGCGGGATGATTTCCCCGCCTCTCTTTTCATAAAAAAGTACGCCCTTTCCCACCAGCAGCAGCGGCTCATCAACACCAGGAACAACAATCCGGCAGGCCGGAGGCAACCGTGAAGAACCCCTGCCAGTTGGCGGTTCTCCTCCGGCGAAATGCAATTGAGGCCGCCAAAATTGGAAAAGATGAGGTCGAAGCGCCGCCCGTCCAGGATGGCCGGCAATCCTTGAAACCCGGCTTGGAGGAACTGCAGCCCCGGCAGGGGCCGGGCTGCTTCCTTTTTAGCTTCCGCAACCCGGATCATCGCTTCGGAAAGGTCGGTAGCCAGGACGTCGTGCCCCGCGCCGGCCAGCCGAATGGCGTCTTCCCCGGTCCCACAGTTCAATTCGAGGATATCCATCCTGTCTTTCAGGCAAGGCAGCAGGGCCCGCCAAACCTGCCGGCGCTGAACCCGCCCGATGGCCGACTCTGTGAAGTGCTGGTCATATCTGTCGGCATAGCCGTCAAAGGCGGGCAGCGGCTTCATGGTCGATGGCTTTGAGTTTCTGTTTGGCAAAGTAGGCTGCCGGAGCGTAGTACAACAGGGAGAGTGCCCGTTTCCAGGGGGCGATGCGGAGCTGCGCCGGTGCCCGGGCCAACTGGCTGATCTGCCTGGCCGCCCTTTCTTTACGGAAGATACGGTGGACGTAGCGGTGCAGCTGCCGGTAAAAATCCGGCGAGTATGTATTCCTGAACATCAGGTCCAGGTCGTCGGAGTCCTTCCAGTTAGCCTTGCCCTGCAGGCCCTGTTTGACCTTTTCGTAGAAGCCGGTGCCGGGCAGGGGATAGGAGATGGAAATGCCGATGTCGTGCGGCGCCAGTTCGCTGATGATGTCAATGGTCTTTCTGATGTCTCCGGCCGTTTCGCCGAGGTAGCCGAACTGGATGAAGAAACAGGGGTGGATGCCGTGGGCTTTGAGCTTTCGGGTGGCGGTGCGCACCTGATCGAGGGTAATGCCCTTGTCCATAGCGTCGAGGATGCGCTGCGAGCCGCTCTCCACGCCCATCCACGCCTCTTCGCAGCCGGATGCCGCCAGGGCTTCGATATACTGGTCCTTGACGAGCAGGTCGGCGCGCGATTGGATTTTGTAACGCAGTCGCAGCCCTTTTTGCCGCACAAGCTCCGCAAAGCGCACGACCCAACTGCGTTTGAGGCCGAAAATGTCGTCGCAGAACCAGATGTGCTCGAATGGGGCCAACTGCTTAAGGTATTCGATCTCCCGGATGACGTGTTCCGGGCTGCGCATTTTATAGGAGTTGCCATAGATCGGCTTGGCGCACCAGTTGCACTTGTAGGGGCAGCCGCGGGTGGTGGCGATGTTGAGGGAAAAATAGCCCCAATGCTGTTCCCAGGGCCGGCGGTAGGCTTCGAAGTCGATGAGGTCCCAGGCGGGCAGGGGCAGGGCGTCGAGGTCGTTCATCACCGAACGGGAAGGGGTGCGTCTGGTTTGGCCTTTTTCCCGGTAAACGATGCCGGGGATTTCGCTCACAGGCCGGCCTTCTTCCAGCGCCCCGGCCAGTTCCAGAAGGCTCTGTTCGCCTTCTCCCGGGAGGACATAATCCACGCCGTGTTGAAGGTAATCCTCATAGTGGTCGCTGGCGTCGGAGCTGCAAACGATAACGGTGGCGCCCTGCGCTCTGGCCATTTGCGCCATCGCCCAGGCCGCTTCCCGCATATTGGTGAGGCACATCTTGGTGAGGTAGTTGAAGCCGTCGTCGTAGATGGCCAGCACTTCCGGCCGTTGAGCTTCCAATACCGGCTGGAGTTGTGCCGGCCCTTTGGCGAACATGGTGTCGAAGAGGTGTACGGGGTAGCCTGCATCCCGCAACAAAGCCGCCGCCTGAATAGTCATCAGGGGCGGGTAGGGTTTATTCCACTGCAGCTGTTTGGAGTCCAGCTGAAGGAAGTAGGAATGGGTGAAGAGGAAGCGTGTTTTTTTCATCAATAGGGAGGTGAATCCTGTAAATCTTGAAATCCTGTCATCCTGTCCAATATCTCAAAACGCAGGCAGCATTCCAAAGTTCTGCCGGTTTCAATTTGCCGGGGGGTGGCCGCAGGCGCAAAAAAAACGTTATTTTTATAATCATTATATTTGTAACGGCATCCAACAAGCTTTCAATCTCATCCCATGCCTATACCATCCTTCCTCAAAACAGCCTTGGCAGCCAACCCGGTCGTATTGATAGACGCCGGCGCCCGGGGCGGGGCCGGGGAGCTGAAACGCCTGGCGCCCTGGGTACATGCCTATGGCTTTGAACCCCACCCGGAGTCTTTTCAGGAATTGCCTTTGGCTGCAGGGCCGTACGCCCGGCAGCAATACCTGCCCCTGGCCCTGGGGGCAAAGGCCAGCCGGCAAACGCTTCATCTGACACGCCATCCCAGTTATTCCTCTTTCCTGGAAGTGGACTGGGCCGTCCACCGCCGCCACCTGCGGCTGATGCCGCTGTATGAGCAATGGAAGGCGATGCTGGAACCGGTTGGGCAGGCGCAGGTGAAGGTACAAACATTGGATCAGGTGGCTGAAGAACAAGGCATCCGCCACATCGGCCTGCTCAAGCTGGACACGCAGGGGACAGAGCTGGACATCCTGCGGGGCGCCCAAGCGCTGCTGGAGGAAAAGCGCATCAGCCTCATCAAGTGCGAAGTCTCTTTTATCCCCTTTTACAAGGGGCAATGCTTGTTTGAGGACGTCAGCCGGTTCCTCAAAGGTTATGGCTATGTTTTTGTGGATTGCCTTTATTACCCGGAGGTGGCACATCAGCGGCGGCCGTTTGGGAAGGGCCGCGCTTCGCCGGTTGAAGAGGTAGTGGAACAGCCCCATTTCGCTATGGGCGGAGACGCCATTTTCTGCCAGCCTGCCCCCTGTTCAGGCCAGGATGCGCTGGTGACGGGCACCCTGCTGGCGGAGATGGGGTATTTCAGCCCGGCGTATGAGGTGCTTCAAGGTTTTTCGGGCCTGAGCAAAGGCGAAATAGATGGCCTGCTGAGGGCGCTGGCCAGCATCTCATTCCGGCAAAAATTGAAAGAGCGGCTCAAACGCTGGTTGCCCCCGGCGACATTGAGCTGGCTGAAGCGGTAAGTGGCAAGGCAACACCCCAAGCAGTGCTGGCCATGTTGGCAATAACATATCAAGGCCGAGCGCAGGCAATAGCCAATAACCAATTCTGCGGGATTTCCCATGGAATAACCGCTGCGGAACTTCGCCCCCCGCAAAACTACTCCGCTGCGGCCACCCCGAACGCCACCTCCAGCTTCTCCCACCGCAGCGCCACTTTTCCATCGGCAACGATAAACTCCATGCTTTCCACATGCTCGTCAATAGGCCGGGGCGTAACCTCCACCCGCAGGGCGTCCTTGGCCTTGTCGTATTCATAAGCGCCCCATTGCTCGGCCACCGCATTGAAGATAACGGTCCATTTCTCTTCGCCGGGGATGGTAAATAGCGAATATTTTCCGGCGGCCAGTTTTTTGCCTTCCACCAAAGCAGTTTTCGAAAAGGAAATGGTGGTCGCCTCGTTGGCGCCGGTGCGCCACACTTCTCCGTAGGGAACCAGCCCGCCCCAGATGGTGCGCCCCTTGACTTTCGGGCTGCTGTAACTGATCTCCACAGACATATCTCCCACTGCTCCCGTCACCTTGCGGGGTGGGCTGGGGCGTTCGGATTTCGAGTCTTCTTCGGAGGAGTTTTCTTCATCGGCGGCCATTTCCGTTTGGCTTTCTTCCTGCGCAGCATCGGATTTGGGCTGCGGGTTGTTGCAGGCGCCCAGCGTGAGCAACCCAAAGATAAAACCGGTGAGGATTGTTTTCATAAGCAGTTTTAGGGGAAAGATAAGGCCTTTGGGGGAAATACGCCATTGATAAGGGGGTAAATTCAGCCGGGTAGTGGGGAATAATCACCGTTTCGGGCCCGGTTTTGTTGACAATGGTCATTGTCGGAGGGGTTTCGGGGCTTTAGTTTGTTGCCAGAAAATTCAAGTGTCTTTGGAATCCATGTTTAAAGTGGCTATGGGAAAGCATGCCAAGGCAGGCAATCCCTAAGGGCAAATTTTCAGGAATTTTGTTGGCCTTTGGGGGTTAATTGATATTTTATCCATAACCTAAAATCGAAACAAATGAAAAACGCATCGAGATTTCCCTTACTACTCCTGGCTTGCCTGTTCGGTTTTCAGGCGCTTGCGCAGAATATCGGGATAAGAGCCGGGTTAAACTTAGCTACTGCCCTGGAAAAGGACGAGGATGAAACCTACAGTGACAACTACAACCTTAATCCCGGCTTTCATGCCGGCGTTACAATGAATGTGCCGCTTCAGGATGCCCTGTCTTTGGAGACCGGGTTGTTTGTGACTAAAAAAGGCGTAAAGTATGAAGACAACTTTTTCGGGGCTAACGTTAAGGCGACAGTAAACCTTTATTACCTGGATATCCCGGTGACATTAAAAGCGACGACCAGCCTGGGAGAGAGCGGCGCCAGGTTTTTCGGCGCCTTTGGGCCCTATTTTGATTTCGGAATCAGCGGAACGGCTAAAGTTACAGCAGAGTATCAGGGCATGAAGGAGACGGAAAAAGAGGATATTAAATGGGGAAATGATGAAAATAATGATGACATAAAGCGGACGGATGTTGGCCTAACTATCGGAGCGGGGCTGGAAATAGAATCCGTGCAGGTCGGGATTGCATATGCTTTAGGGTTGTCCAATAATTCTCCTTATACGGATTTCGGTACCGTTTCGAAGAACCGGGTGCTGCAGCTCTTTGTCGGTTACTGGTTCCCGGTTTCGAATTAATTGAGTTTCCAGTCAGGGTCCGGAGCGGAGTAACTTATTCATTTTATGGGGTCCTGCCTGCCTGCTGGCGAGTTCCGAGGCAGGCAGGTCTCCGCTACAGTGTACTCACCCTTCCCCCAACAACCCTATCGCCTCCTCCGACAAATTCATAAACGACAACTCCGTCAGCAGCCCCACCAGACGCCCTTTTTCCACCACCGGCAGGCAGCCGATCTTTTTGCTGCGCATCAGGCGCAGGGCTTCCAGGGAGGGCATCTCCGGGCCGGCGGTGATAGGCTCTTTGATCATCAGGTCGCGGATGGTGGCGGGGGCGGCATCCTGCGCACGGGGGCTGGAAACATGCTGCAGCAGGCGGCGGGAAGTGAACAA
>JAGFJD010000187.1 GCA_024102975.1 Phaeodactylibacter sp.
CCTAAAGCCAGGGTTGTCGAATATGAAGCCGGGGAGCGCTTATATTAAATTGAAAACCATGCAGGAAACCGAATTCAACTGGCGTACCGGCGACGGCCTGAATATCTACGCCAAGGAGTGGAAAGCCAACAACCCCCGGGGCGTCATCTGCCTGGTGCATGGGCTGGGAGAACACATCCACCGGTACGATCACCTCGCCCGCTATTTCACGGAAAAAGGGTTCAGCATTATGGGCTACGACCGGCGCGGGCACGGCCGGTCGGAGGGAATCCGGGGCCATGCGCCGGATGCGGAAGCCCTGCTTGATGAAGTTGCCCGTTTGTTGGTCGAAACCGAGATCAATTACCAGGGCCTGCCCGTCTTCCTCTACGGGCAAAGCCAGGGCGGGCTGCTCGCTCTGGCCTATGCGCTCAAACGGCACCCCAATATCCAGGGCATCGTCGCTTCTTCTCCCTGGATACGCCTGAGCTTCGAACCCGCCTCCGTTATGGTCGCCCTGGGCAAGCTCATGTACCGGGTTTATCCCGCTTTTTCCCAACCCAACGGGTTAAATACCGCCCACCTGTCCAGAGACCAGGCAGTCGTAAAAGCCTACGAGCAGGACCCCCTGGTCCACAACCGCATTACCGCCGCTATGGGCATCGCCATGCTCAGCCAGTCTCGCTGGCTGGACAAGTATTCCGGGCCTTTCCCGGTCCCATTGCTCCTGATGCATGGCACTGCCGACCAGATTACCTCCCCACAGGCCAGCGAAGCGTTGGCCCGGAGGCTGGAGGGAGACGTCACCTTTAAAGCCTGGCAAGGGCTTTATCACGAAGCCCATAACGAAGACATCAAGGAGCAGGTCTTCGAATTTGTTCTCGGCTGGCTGCACCAGCACCTCGCGCTGAAAAAAATGGGCAGGGAGGCGCGCTAAAACCGTTGTATGGACTCTACGATATAGGAAGGCCGCTGCTTGATCTCGTTGTATATGTTGGAAAGATAGATGGACATGATGTAGAGGTTGAGGCAGGTAGTGGCAAAAAATACGGCGATCAGGATGACCAGGAAGGTCCAGCCTGAAAAAGGCTCCCCTATGTTCCCGAACAGGTCTATGCCGGTAAACTTCACTTTCAGCGCATTGACGATCACTCCCAGCAAAAAGACGACGGAAAAAATGAAGATCCACAGCAGCAAACTGCGCAGAAAGGTGGTGAAAGAGGTAATAGCGACCAATGAAGTGCGGAACCGGTCCGAAAAAGATTCGTTGACGTCAGGCCGGAGGGGCATGTCCGTTTCCAGGAACGCCGTCCTGTAACCGACGATGGAGTAGATGGCCTTCATGTACCGCAGGTTCTCCCGCAGCCGAAGCAGCGAATTCAAAGCCCTTCGGGAAATAATGCGGGTATTGTGCGCCATCTCGTCGATCTGGAGGGAGGAATAGTGTTTGAGGATATAGTAAAACAGCTTGTATAGCGGTTGGAACCGGAACCCAACCCGGCGGCTCCGGGCGCGCAGGTATACGATATCATAGTGTTCCCGCGTCTTTTCGAATAATTTAAGGAGAATCTCCGGATTTTGATAGAACTCGAATTCAAAGATAAGGGTGTAGTCGCCGTTGGCCCGGTCCAACCCGGCAAGGACGGCGTTGTTCTTGTTCGTGGTCCGGGAGAGGTTGAGCAGATAGACGTTGTGTTTCAGGGCATCGGGCAGGGGATCTATGTATGGGGCAACCGGAAGGCGGACCCCGTTGTTTACCAATACAACCTCAAAGTCTGAAAAATGCTCCGTTAATACAGGGAACAGGTTGGACAGGCAGGCCGGGAGCAATTCCAGTTCCCGGGGATGCTGCAGGACGCCAACGATGGAGATAAAACTGTTGTACATGGAGTGGTCGTTGAGTTAAGCCGGCGAAAATTAGCCAATAAGGGGGATACTTCCAAAGCCCCTCCCAAGGGATGAAAAAGCCAAAAAAGGCTAAATTCATGGGTTTTTTATATAAAAAACCCTGTTTTTTAGGAATTTAGTTTTAAATGATACGCCAAGGCCTTATATTTCGTAAATTGTACCGGCGAAGGGTTCGCCAAAGGTATGTATTAGCAATTAGAGGCGTACTGAGAAATGCCACGTAAATTTCCGTTCTACCAGCAATTGGACGCCATGGACTGTGGGGCGACCTGCCTGAGAATGATCTCCCGTCACTTCGGCAGGTATTATTCTTTAGAGTTCCTCCGGGAATTGACCTATATGGGCAAGCAGGGAGTTACTCTACTGGGAATCAGCGATGCCGCCGAGCACATCGGCCTGCAGTCATTGGCCGTGAAGACTACTTATGACCGGCTGGCAAGGGATATTCCCTTGCCCTGCATCGCTCATTGGCGGCAGGAGCACTTTGTCGTCGTTTACAAAGTGAACAAGTATTATGCCTGGATCGCCGACCCGGCCTCCGGCAGGTTCAAGCTTACCCGGGAAGAATTCCTGGAAAACTGGGTGAGCGATACCGAAGAGGGCGAAGACCTGGGCGTGCTGCTGCTGCTCGAAACAACCCCCGAATTTTTTGCCCGCGAAGGAGACAGCACCGATAAATCCGGTTTCGGGTATGTGTTTTCCTATTTCCAGAAGTATCGCCCGCTGATCATCCAACTGATCGTAGGCCTCTTCCTCGGCACGCTCCTCCAGCTTACCTTCCCCTTCCTGATGAAAGCGATGGTGGATAAAGGGATCGACACGGAAGACCTGAGCTTCATCAAAATCGTGCTGATCGCCCAGCTGATCCTGTTCGCCACCCAACTGGCAGTCGAACAATTCAGGAGCTGGATTCTGCTCCACGTGGGAGCCAGGGTCAATATCAGCCTCATTTCCGACTTCCTGATCAAACTGACCAAGCTGCCGATCAAATTTTTCGACTCCAAGATCAGCGGCGACCTCATGCAGCGCATCGCCGACCACGAACGGGTCCAGCGCTTCCTCACATCCACCTCCCTGGTCTCGATCTTTACTTTTGTAAATTTCATCGCCTTCTCTATAGTGCTTTTCCTGTGGCACAAACTGGTATTCTCCATTTTCTTCGGCGGCACCCTGCTCTATCTGGGATGGGTGTTTTTCTTTCAGCAAATGCGAAGAGAACTGGACTACAAACGGTTCGACCAGTCTTCAGATAATCAGAGCAACCTCATCGAGCTGATCAACGGGATGCAGGAAATTAAACTGCACAATGCCGAGAAACAGAAAAGGTGGGCCTGGGAACGCATCCAGGCGCGGTTGTTCCGAACTTCCATCAGCTCCCTCCGCATCGATCAACTCCAACGGGCGGGCGCTTCGTTTTTCAACGAAACCAAGAACCTGCTGATCACTTTTATCGTGGCGCAGGCAGTCATTAAGGGAGACATGACCCTGGGAATGCTGCTGGCCGTTCAGTATATCATCGGGCAGCTCAACTCGCCCCTGGGCATCCTGGTAGATTTCCTGCGCAATATGCAGGAAGCCAAGATCAGCCTGGAGCGCATGAACGAAATCCACTCCAAGGAGGACGAAGAACATGTCGGGGAGAAAATTATCCTGCTCCCTGAATCCGGCGACCTCGTTTTCGAAAGGGTTTCTTTCCAGTACAACGGCCCTCACTCCCCGTCCGTCCTGAAAAACATCAACCTGCGGATTCCCAAGGGAGAAACGACCGCCATAGTCGGCACCAGCGGAAGCGGCAAGACGACCATGCTCAAGTTGCTGCTCAACATCTACCAGCCGACAGAAGGGGCGATCCGCCTCGGAGATATCAACCTCGGCAATATCAACAACCGGCTCTGGCGCAGCAAGTGCGGAGTGGTCATGCAGGGCGGATATATTTTCTACGACTCTATTGCTAAAAATATCGCCCTGGGAGACGAGATCATCGATAAGCGAAAACTGCTGAAAGCCGTTAAGGTGGCCAATATCCAGAGCTTCATCGAATCCCTGCCTCTCGGTTACAATACCAAGATCGGCCAGGAAGGCCTCGGCCTGAGCCAGGGGCAAAAACAACGGCTGCTGATCGCCCGGGCGGTATACAAAAACCCGGAATACATATTGTTTGACGAAGCTACCACCGCCCTGGACGCCTACAACGAGATGGTCATCATGGAAAATCTCGAGGAGTTCTTCTACGGCAGGACCGTAGTCATCGTCGCCCACCGCCTCAGTACCGTCATGAATGCAGACAATATCGTCGTGCTCGAAGGCGGAGAAATCGTGGAACAAGGCAACCACGACGAACTTACCTACCTCCGGGGCGCCTACTACCAACTGGTCCGCAACCAGTTGGAACTGGGTGCCTGAGGGTAGGGAAGGCCCGTCCTCATTCTTCGGCCGGGCCCTTCGGCTGGATTAATCAAAAGTTTTCGGAACATGCAGGATTATGAGAAAATTGAAATCCGGAGTGAAGAAGTCCAGGAAATCCTGGGCACGCCTCCGGGATGGATGGCCCGATACGGGACCCTCTTTGCCTTTGTGGTGGTTGTCGTGGTAGGCTGGGTGGGGTTCCTGTTGAAATATCCGGATACGGTTAAATCGGAGATCACGGTGACGACGACCGACCCTCCCAAACGGCTGGTCACAGAAAGCCGGGGCCGGGTCAAGAAAGTACTGAAGAATAACGAAGAGGAAGTGTCCGCCGGGCAGGTTCTGATCGTTTTTGACAACAACGCAAGCCTCGAGGATATCCTTACCCTGGAGACCGCCATCATGGCCGTAGGCAATACGCCTACCGATTCGACCCTCCTTGCCTTTTCCCTGCCCGGAAATGTCGTCCTGGGCGAACTTAAAGACGAGCTTTACGATTTTTACCGCCGCCAGCAAGACTTAAAACAATACCTGGAGAACCCTTACGACAACCTCACTATAACCCAGCTTGATAAAGAATTGGGGAAAATACAAAGCATGATCCGAAGCGACCGGGAACGGTGGGCTACCATCGACCGGCAGATCGAATCAGTCGAAAAGAGGCTCCGGCGGGAAGAGCAATTGTCCCAGGAAAACCTCCTGGCCGAAGAGCGGGTATCGCGCACCCGGGAAGAAATCCTAAGCCTTCGCCGCGCCCGGGAGGGCATCGAGTCGTCGATCAAGAGCAAAGAGCTGGACATCGAAGGCATCCGGTCAGAGATGAGCGGAGTGCGCCAGGTCACTAAGGAAGGGCACCAGGAAGCAGCAATAGCCCTGCGGGAGAGTTTCCAGAAATTGCAGAAAGAAATGGAGGAATGGAAACGCAGATATGTGATCAGCTCTCCCATCGACGGCATTGTTTCCTTCAACCTGGAGAGCATCAGCGAACAGCAGTACGTTGAGGGCGGCAGGGAGATCGGAGTGGTCGTCCCCATGATCCGCCAGAAAACCAAAGGGTTTGTGCAGGTCGACATGTCCCGCGCCGGGAAAATACGGCCCGGCCAGAAGGTGATCGTAAAACTGGACAGCTATTCCTATGCCGAATACGGCGCGATCGAAGCTACGGTTGAAAAGAAAAGCCAGGTGCCCATCGACGGCAATATCATTGTCGAAATAGGGTTTAAGGAGGACCTGGTCACCACCCTGGGCAAAAGGATAGAGCCTTCCAGAGAAATGAAAGGCGAGGCCACCATCATCACCAATGACAAGCGGTTTATCGAACGGATATTCGAACGAGTCCGCAGCAAAGTGATTCAGGAAGGGTAGGGGGGGTAGGAGGCAATATGGCTCCCCTGCAGTGAATCCATGGAAACCATATTGCCTTGACGCCTACAAATGTATCACCTCGTCGTAAGCGGCGGCGGCGGCTTCCATCACCGCTTCGCTCATCGTGGGGTGGGGATGGACGGCTTTGATGATCTCATGCCCGGTAGTTTCCAGCTTGCGGGCAGCCACCACCTCGGCGATCATCTCGGTGACGTTGGACCCGATCATGTGGGCACCCAGGAATTCGCCGTACTTGGCGTCGAAGATCACTTTGACGAACCCTTCCTTCGCCCCGGCGGCGCTGGCCTTGCCGGAGGCCGAGAACGGGAACTTGCCTACTTTGAGTTCATAACCCGCCTCTTTGGCTGCCTGCTCGGTATAGCCGACGGAAGCAATTTCGGGGCTGCAGTAGGTGCAGGATGGTATGTTGTTGTAGTCCAGCGGGTGCGGTTTCATGCCGGCGATGTTTTCGACGCAGATGATGCCCTCGGCACTGGCTACATGGGCCAGCGCTGGCCCGGGCACCACGTCGCCTATCGCGTAAATCCCCGCCACGTTGGTCCGGTAGTATTTGTCGACCTTGATCATGCCCTTGTCCGTCTCAATCCCGAGCGCTTCCAGGCCGATGCCTTCGGTATTGGGGGTCACGCCGGCCGCCGACAGCACAATGTCGCATTTGATCTCCTGCGTCTCTCCGGTTTTGCGGTTTTTCGCATATACCTTGCAGCCCCGGCCCTTGGTATCGACCGATTCGACTGAGGTATTGGCCAGGACTTCTATCCCTTTCTTCTTGTATATCTTGCCCAGTTCTTTGGAAATGTCGGCGTCTTCCCGGGGGACCAGCCCCTGCTCCAGGAATTCTATGACTGTGACTTCCGTTCCGATGGAATGGTAAAAATAAGCGAACTCGACACCGATGGCGCCGGCGCCGACGACTACCATCTTCTTCGGCTGTTTTTCGAGGCTCATGGCCTTGCGGTACTCTATCACGTTCTTTCCGTCGATAGGAAGGCTGGGCAATTCTTTTGCCCGGCCGCCGGTGGCAATGATGATATGATCGGCGCTGTATTCTTTCTTCTTTCCCTCCGCATCGGTCACTTCGACCTTTTTTCCGCGGGCCAGTTTCCCGTTCCCGTCGATCACGGTGATCTTATTCTTCCGGAAAAGGAAATTGATCCCCTTGCTCATGCCATCCGCTACGCCGCGGCTACGTTTGACCATGGCCTCGAAATTGGCGCTGGCTTTGTCTACCTCGATGCCGTAATCCTGGGCATGTTGTATATATTCGAAAACCTGAGCGCTCTTCAACAACGCTTTGGTGGGTATGCACCCCCAGTTCAGGCATATGCCGCCCAGGGACTCCCGCTCGACGACGGCTACTTTCATTCCCAACTGGGAAGCGCGGATAGCTGCGACATATCCGCCTGGGCCGCTCCCAATCACAATAAGGTCAAATTTATCCATATCGGTTGTTTTGTTTTGGTTGGCTGTTTGCAATGAAAGAAACGGGTAGTTAACCCCTATTGTTTTCCGGCTGCAAATATACTCAGTTCTTTGGCTACGG
Source organism: Phaeodactylibacter sp. (assembly GCA_024102975.1). GTDB lineage: Bacteria > Bacteroidota > Bacteroidia > Chitinophagales > Saprospiraceae > JACJXW01. The sequence continues at coordinate 7,223 of JAGFJD010000187.1, forward strand.
CGAAAAAAGAAAGAAAGGGATCGAAACCAGAGAAGAAGAAAATAAAAAACCCCGCTACTGGTACGCAGCGGAGCTCATCTTAACTTGCTGATACTATAAATCTTGTTTAAGCAAGGAGGGTTGTTTCTTTTTTATCGAACATAAAAATAAAGAACAGCGGCTACCCTTTCAAAAAAAAACACTGACAATTTGTCGGACATCAAATTGATGAAGGATATAAGTGTTTTGATTAAAAAACTGGTTTTCACAACTATAATGAATAGAAAAAAACAGAATAAGAAAAGCCCCTTAACTTGAAAGAGGCTGATAACCAGAGGTTAGAAGGATTCAACCTGTGGCATATTTTTCTTTGCCGGATTTTTTTCCGGCCCCTTATTTACTTGCTGGCAACGCTGCTGACGGGACGTTCGCTCAGGGTGACGACCAGGGCATCGCCGCTGTTTTCGCGCTCATTGTCGATTTTGGCAAAAAAACCGGGCTGCAGCTCAACGCTTTGCCCCAGGCGAAGTTGCCCGCCTCTTTCCTTTAGGGCATCGGCAACAGAGGCGTAAACTACATAGGCTGGCCCCAGTTGGCCGAGAAAGTAGAATTTGTTGATCGCCTCCTGTATCCAATACGCAGCGGGCGCGCCTTTGTAGCCGTCAGCGGAATTGAAGTGGAATTCCTGGTGGATATAGTCGCATCCGGATTGAATGATCGACACCTGAAGGCCCCCGTCAAAAGAAATAGCCTCCACCGCCTGTCCTTCCTCCAGGCGGAAACCATGCCGGGTGACCAGGTTGACGTCCTCGCCAAAAATGGGCTTGGGGGCCCCGTACCGGCAATCCGCAAAAGAGTCGGCTGAAGAGGACGGCGCATCCTCCATGCATCCGCCAAAACAGAACAACACCAGGGCCAGCAGGAAAAGGGGGAGCCTGAATTTTGTGAAATTAAGCATGATCAAGAGTTAAAATTATCCAATAGGGGGGCAGGATCGGGGTATGCCACAGGTGGGTCAAGGAGAGGATTGTCGTCTTGGGGGAATTGTCCATGTCGGTATCTGGCTTTCAAATCGTTACCCGGGTGCTGCCCCGGCTTTGCTTCTGAAAGCCAAATTTATTAAAAAGGTGGTGCATTTTTTCCTATGCTGCCCATCTTATACGAAGAATAATCTTAAATAGTTTCTTTTCTCATAGAAAAAATATTTCAGCGCGGCATGCGCTTCAGCAGGGAATCCCGGCCCGCTCTCAATCCGGCGTCGACCGCCTTTTTACGCACAGTGGGCCGGGCAACCGCTCCCTGAACGACATTAAATGGCGATTCAATGGTTAAACAATCAATTCAGTTTCGGCGTTAGGGTAGGGATTTAAAAATCAACTAAAATATTCCTTATGATCAATTCGAATTACGGGGCCAATGGAAAAGCCCGCCACGCCCTCAATGGCAGCTTCAACGGCCATGCCGGCGCTTTCACGGATGAGATCGGCGAACAACACGTGGGCACTTCCTTTGACACCCCGTTGAAACCCGGCGCCTTCGACCTGCCCGATGAAGAGAAAATGAGGGTGGTCGAAACGCACTTCCGGGAGATCATGGACGTCCTCGGCCTCGACCTTACCGACGACTCCCTCCGCGGCACGCCAAAGCGCGTCGCCAAGATGTTCGTACAGGAGATTTTTTCCGGATTGCACCCCGCCAACAAACCCCGGGTTTCCTTGTTCGACAATAAGTTCCGGTATCGCCAGATGCTGGTGGAAAAAGGTATCCGGCTGCAATCTTTCTGCGAGCACCATTTCCTCCCCATCTATGGCCATGCCCACATCGCTTACATCGCCAACGGAAAAGTGATCGGCCTGTCCAAGCTCAACCGCATTGTAGAATACTACGCCCGCCGCCCACAGGTGCAGGAACGGTTGACCATGCAGATAGCCAATGAACTGAAAAGAGTGCTGGAGACCGAAGACGTGGCCGTCTACATCGATGCCAAGCACATGTGCGTGGAAATGAGGGGCGTACAGCATGAACACAGCAGCACAGTGACTGCGGAGTACTGCGGAAAATTCCTGAATGAAAATACCCGGGCAGAATTCCTCCAGGCTATCCGCTAAAGCAAATCTCAAAAAATTAGTAAACTATGGCTGTAGAAATCCTTGCCAATAAAAAAGTCCTGATCGTTGGCGCTACCGGCGGCATCGGCTCTGAAGCCGCCCGCCTCATCAGGAATAGCCAGGCCAACGTCTTTATCACCGGGCGGGACGAAAAAAAACTGGCCCACGTAGCAAAAAGCAACAACATCCCGGAAGGCCAGGCCTTCAAATTAGACATCACCGACGCCCGGGCGGTAGAAGCCCTGGCCGACAACCTCCACAGCCGGATCGGACAGTTGGATATCCTGATCAATGCCGCCGGCATCGGGTACCTTAACCCCCTGGAAAACACAGATGCCGAATCGTTCAGCCGGCTGATCGATGTCAACCTCAAAGGGGCTTTCCATTTAATGCGCTATTTCCTTCCTCCTATGAAGGAAGCTAAAAAGGGGCTTGTGATCAATATCCCCGGCGTGCTCGGCAAGGCCCCAATGGCCGGAGCCGCCGCCTATGCCGCTTCCAAATACGGCCTCAACGGCATGGCCAAGTCTATCCGGGAAGAATTGAAGCGGACCGAAGTGCGCATTACCAACCTTTACCTCGGAGGCGTCGACTCCGAATTCTGGGACAACATTGACATGCGCGTGAACCGCGACAAGTTCATCAAGGCCCAGGAGGCAGGCAGGGCGGTCTGGTTCCTTTGCCAACAACCTGCTTCCGGAGTGGTCTCCGAAATGGTCGTCCAGCCATTTAATCACCAGGCTATCTGAGTCCGGGCAGCAGGAAGATCAAAGGAAAGCCACAATCCGTTTCTCCAAACAATTGTCTCGCCGGAGGGCTATATGCCTGCTTACCTTGCGCAAATGTCAGGATATTTAATTTTTAATTTCTATTTTTTAGATAATCGCAAAATATAAAAATAAGTCGGTTGCTCTTTTTTTATAAAAATTCTGATTTGTTGCTAATTATCACCCCCTGAAGGTGATATTTGTTATTGTCAAAGGCCAGGGCGTCTTCTACATTGCCAATGGACAAATCCTAACCATTATGATGACCCTGACCAAAACTTCAAAACTCAAAGTGAACCGGTTCATGGAATGGCTGAAACAACGCACAGCCAACGAACCGGAGTTCCATCAAGCCGTAAGTGAAGTGGCGCGCACTGCCATCCCTTACATCGAAGCCCACAAGAAATATCAGGGATACAGCCTGATGGAACGGCTCACTGAACCCGACCGGGTAATCTCTTTCCGGGTGACCTGGATGGATGACCGGGGCCGCGTGCAGGTCAATCGCGGATACCGGGTGCAATTCAACAATGCCATCGGGCCTTACAAGGGTGGGCTTCGCTTCCACCCAACCGTCAACCTGGGCGTCCTGAAATTCCTGGGCTTTGAGCAGATCTTTAAAAACAGCCTGACGGGCCTGCCTATGGGCGGCGCAAAAGGCGGATCTGACTTCGACCCCAAGGGGAAATCTGATGCCGAAGTCATGCGTTTCTGCCAGGCTTTCATGTCAGAACTCCACCGGCATATCGGCCCGGATACGGACGTCCCTGCCGGAGACATCGGCGTGGGCGCCCGTGAGGTAGGTTTCCTGTACGGCATGTATAAGAAACTGCGGAATGAACACACCGGGACGATCACCGGCAAAGCGCCGCAATTCGGCGGCAGCCTGATCCGCCCGGAAGCAACGGGCTATGGCACCGTCTTTTTCGTGGAAGAGATGCTGAAACGGAAAGGAGAGACGTTGAACGGAAAGGTGGTTGCCGTCTCCGGGTCCGGCAATGTCGCTCAATTTGCAGCCGAAAAAGCCCTTCAGCGGGGCGCCAAGGTCGTTACGCTGTCCGATTCTTCCGGAGCCATCTACGACCGGCAGGGGATCACGCAGGAAAAACTGGAGTGGCTGATGGAACTCAAAAACGTCCGCCGCGGCAGGATCAAGGAATATGCCGATAAATTCGGGGCGCTCTTTATCCCCAACGGCAAACCCTGGAGCATCAAGTGCGACATCGCGCTGCCCTGTGCTACCCAGAACGAATTGGATGAGAATGACGCCCGCGAGCTGATCAAAAACGGCTGCATGGCGGTGGCCGAAGGGGCTAATATGCCATCGACTCCCGAAGCCGTGCACCTGCTGCAGCAATCCAATGTCCTGTTCGGCCCGGGCAAAGCCGCCAATGCCGGCGGCGTAGCCGTTTCCGGCCTGGAAATGTCGCAGAACAGCCTCCGCCTCTCCTGGACGCGCGAGGAGGTTGAAAAGCGACTGAAGGACATCATGGTCAACATTCACGAGCAGTGCGCCCTCTACGGCTCTGATGAAGAAGGCAATATTGATTACGTAGCCGGCGCCAACATCGCCGGTTTCGTCAAAATTGCCGACGCCGTCATTGCTCAGGGGCTTATTTAAGGCTTTGGGGGCTTGCCTCCCAAAGTACGTTGTTTCATTGCCAGGGCTTGCCCGTCATCGAAAGTGCCTGCCAGGCAGCAGCACTGGGCAAAGCCCTGGCAACCACCAGCTGAATTTTCAGTACCGCCGGGGCTTTGTTCCGGCTGCGCAAGCGGGGCTCTTGCTGGGCGCTCGCTGATAGAGCCAGAATGGGCAAATACTCCTGAAAAAGGAAAATTAATCTTTTTCCATCTGCCCGCCAGGCACAATATCCGGCTGTTCTTCCGCTACTGTGCCCATCAACAACCGGTACGCCCTGCCGAAATCGGGGATGCCGTAACCCAGTTCCACATCCGGTGCGTCGGCCTGCGAAGCGCTTTTTTTTATTGCTTCGACAATCTCTTCATTGCGTTTGTCCGGAAAAGCTTCCCACAGGCAGGCTACCAGGCCTGCCAGGATGGGAGAAGCAAAGGAGGTGCCCGACCCGATGCTGGCCTGAAAAGCGAAAGGGTCGGCTACGGTAACCCAGGCGCCGGGCGCAACCACGTCCGGCTTGATCCGGTTGTCGGCAGTGGGGCCCAGCGAACTGAAGGATGCCCGGCCGCCGGAGAAATCAATCGCTCCCACGGAGAGCGCGTTTCGGGCATCGGCCGGGATGCCGATATGCCGCCAGGAAGAACTGCCTTCATTGCCGGCGCTGGTAACCACGACCATCCCTTTCCGGAAAGCAACGTCAGCCGCCAGGCTTGCCACCGAGCTTTTCCCGTCCAGGTTTTCAAAAGTGTAGTTCATCTGCCGGTCATTGAAAGTGGTGTACCCCAGGGAGGAATTTACCAGGTCGGCGCCGAGGCTGTCCGCATACTCCAGCCCGGCCACCCAGTGGCATTCCTCAATGCGGTATTCCCCTCTGGTGTCCTCGGTCTTGATGCAGGCATAAGTGGCCCCCGGGGCAGTCCCGACCATCACCTCCGGCACATTGGCGCCCATGGCGGACAGGACGCGGCTGCCGTGAGTGCTGGATTCATAGGCTTCCAGGTCGCCGTCGACAAAGTCGCGGGCGAGCAGCAACCGCCCCCCGGCCCGGAGGCTGTCAAAGAACGGGCTCTCATCGACGCCAATAAACCCGCCGTCGAGAACGGCAACCCAGATACCTGCCCCGGTGAAACCCATTTGGTGCAGGGTGTCGCCGTTAAGCCACTGTATCTGCCGGGTAGCGTAGCCGTAAGGCTGGCCATCCAGCTTCGTGCTGAGCAAGCTGTCGCCCTTCATGCTTGTTTTCCGCCGCTCCCGTTTTTCGAAGGGGAACCCTACGTACTCGATTCCTTTGACAAAAGGAAGGCCGGCCGCCGCCAGCAGGCTCTCATCGGATAAAAGCACGGTGGCTGCGTTAAGCCAGCGGGAACGATGATGGACGATAGCTCCCAGGCTCTCCAGCGTATCGAGATAGCGGGGGTTGGGGGGGAAATCCTCTTCCGTTACGGGGATGCCCCACTTTTTACGGCGGGCAATGGCTCGTTCGGAAAGGAATGCTTCCGGCTTGTCCACCCGAAACGGGCTGTCCGCTTTGTCTGTGAAAGCAACCCAGTAAAATTTATGGGTGCTGTCGGCCTTTTGTGCATTTAAAGGGTGCTTCAGAAAAAAGGCAGGCAGCAGAAAAATCAGGTACTTCATTGGTTATAGCATTTCTGAATCGAGCTTCGCCCGGAAGTTCTCTTCCATTTTATCCATAATAAGGCCAAGCAAGGCCGATTTGTTGTATTCTCTGTTGATTTTGTAAATGCTGTCCTTTACCGAAACCTGGTCGACCACCCGCCGGAAGGCTTGTTTGGAGTAGAAGTCCTTGCGGTGCAATTTTCGGGGTGTCGGGAAAGGCTCATTCTCCACCAGGACGACGCACTGGGTGCCGGGGGGGCTATCTTCCTGCCATTGCTGGGCACCTTCCTCTCCTTTTAAAAAGAGGAAACAACAAGGGCCGTCGACGGAGAATTCTACGCCCCACCAGACATCGCCCGCTTTTTCGGGCTGAGGTTCCGGAGATTCGCGGGGATCCCAGGGGTGTTTGAGGTAGGCTTCCCTCTTTTTCTTTCTGAGGCCGCCTTCCTCCGCTTCGGCCGTTTCCTCGTTGTAAAACCCTTCCCGGAACCATACGCTCCAGGCCTGAACCGAAAACCCTTTTTGCTGAAAGAGATTCAGGTAGAAATCGACCGCCGGCACCGGTTGCGGGCCGTAGACCGCCAAATGGCAAAGGTTGGCCCTGGGGTGAAGCCGGGTATATACCTCCATTTTGAGCTTGAAAAAAGCACCCTCCCATTCCTCCAGCTCGTCGGTCCAGGCAGGTTCGTATGGGCCGGCATGCAGGCAGGAAAGGGATAACTTCATCTCCAATTCCTCGATCTGCCGGCTCAGCCGGCTCACATGCTGCTGGGTTTCCAGGTAATAGGTATACTGTTCCGATTGGCGGTGGTTGTTCCAGAATTTCTGCCTGGCTTTTCGTTTTTTCCGTTCCAGGATATCGAGTTCGCTCAGAAGCCGGACGTAGAAATGGCCTTCCTTCATCTCTTCCACCTGCCGCCGCAACGCGCTGGCATGGTCTGCATGGCTGATCTTGGTATATTCCTCCAGCAGCAATTCCAGCCCCAGCGGGTCGGCTTCAGATTCGATAAGCACGCTGCCATCCCGAACCGAAGCAGTAACCTCCAGCTGGTCGTCGTAGTCTTCTGTGTTCAGGATTATGGACAAGGGGGCGATCAGTTCTTCCCGGATCGTCCGCTGAAGCTGGCGGGCGCCGTATTTGCCGTCATAGCCTTTTTGGGCCAGCAGGTCCAGCACTTCGTCCTGGATACGGAGGTTGATCCGCCTGAACTTAATGCCTTCCCGCTGGCGCAGCAGGGCAATTTCCCGTTCTACGACAAACCGGACGGTGAAGCTGTCCAGAGGGGCAAAGGAGATCACCTGGTCAATGCGGTTGAACAGTTCCGGCCGGAAGTATTTTTGTACTTCGGACAAAAAATGCTCCCTGACTACCTCTTTTTTCATCCCCTGCAGCCAACCGATAGGGTTCGGGGCCAGCGTTTGTGCGCCGATATTGGAGGTCATTATTATGATGGTGCTGCAAAAATTGACGAGTTTGCCCTGAGAATCGGTAAGGCGCCCTTCGCTGAGAACCTGCAGCAGGAGGTCAAAGAAGGTGGGGTGAGCTTTTTCGATCTCATCGAACAACAACACGCAGAACGGTTCCCTCCGGATAGCCGCCGTGAGCAAGCCGTCGGAAAAATAACTGGTCCCGGTCAACCGGGCTACGGCGTAAGGGGAAGCGAACTCGCTCATGTCGAAACGAGTGAGGCGCTCCCGGCTGCCGAACATGAATTCAGCCAGGATTTTGGCCAGTTCCGTTTTGCCTACCCCGGTCGGCCCGACAAAGAGCAGCGAGGCGATGGGCTTACCGGTCCGGGTGAGTGCCGTCTTGACCGACACCAGCACGTCTACTACGCTATCCACGGCAGCTTCCTGGCCGAAGACGTTGTTGTTGAACCGGTGCCTTACAGCGGTGGCGTCCATAGGCACGGAAGGGTCTGCCATGAACCGGGGCATGCCCGTCTCTTCACAAAACTGGCGGATGACTTCCTGCCGGGAGATTTCCATGTTTTCGCCGGCCGGCCGGGAGGAACTGCTCTTGTTGATGAGGAGGCTCTCCAGGAAGCGGATGGGCTTGCCCGGCATGCCGGCATAAGGCGTGAACCGGCGGTTGAGGCGTATGATCTCCCGGATGGCTTCTTCTTCGATGCCAATGCTCCTCACGCTGGCAATATCTTTTACTTTGTGAAGGATGATCTGCTCGAGTTTTTCCCCTTCCGGCTCTCTGATGTGGAGCGATTGAAAAAAGGAGAGGTAATTCGGGCTTTTGACCTCTATCTGCGCCAGCTCCTCTTCCGTACATTCAGAAATGACATGAATCTCGCCCCGGCTGATAAACGGGCGCAGGTAGTCGGCCATGCTGACGTCATTGCCTTCGTATTTTCCAACTTCAAAAAGCTCCATCAGGTTGCGGATGAAGAGGATGCTGCCGCTTGCCGCCAATTCCTGGCAAAGGAGTGCCAGGTTCTCCTGCCATCCGGTATCTTTCATCAGTTCTTTGATCAGAGTCGATGCCGTCGTCTCCCAAATCTGTTGTTTGACGCGCCTTTTTTTCTGCTGGCGCGCCAGCTCCCAAACCAAAGAAGTCTTTCCGCAACCGGAAGGGCCGACCAGCAGGACGTTGCGGTTAAATTTGCCCTTCAGCGCCCGCACGAACTGGTCCATCAAGTCTTCCTGCCCGTAGGCAGCCTTCCGCTTGATGGCAAGGGCGCTGGCTACTCTCGGCAGCAGTTTTTCCTGGCTTCTGTGATCCAGCTCTTCCAGTTCCCCCGGTGTTGGCGCCTGCAGGCGGACTTCCTGATGTTGAAGCTCAATACTTTGAAACCAGATCGTGGCGACGATGTCCTGGACGGCATAGAGCCGGCGGTTGCGCGTAAAATCAAGCCGGATGGCTTCTTCCAGCTGCTGCTGAAGGCCTTCCTCATCTTCGGCGAAAGCTTCAACGCCAATGGCCGGGACAATGCCCCAGATTCCTTTCTCCTGATGATTGAAGAAATAGGAAAATTCGAGGGCAAAGGCCGGATAGCTGAATTGGTCTCTGGACTCCTCGAACCTGACCTCCAGGCTGCCCTGGTAGAAATCTCCGCTCTGGTATTCCTGGAGCACCTCCCTCAACCGGCCCCGGTTGATCACTTTTTGCTGCAATGCATCAGCATATTGTTCTGCAACCAGCCGCAGGGGCTGCCCCAGGCGGAGTACGTTGTTGTCCGCCAGTGGCGCAAGCAGGCTGGCGCCAGGCTGGAAATGCAACCGAAAAGCGTAAAACGGAATGGAGAACTTAAATGCCATATAAAGGTCAAAACTAAGTTTTTTTTTGATCACTGCTCAGTGCCCGATGAGGTCCTGAAAATGCCGGAGGAGGTTTTCCGCCACCGGTTCCTCTTCATGCCGCTGTTCATAAACAATGCTCGACTCCATGTAAAAGGGTTCCCGCTCTTCCAGTTTGGACCGGATAAAGGCTTCCATCCCGTGCCGGCCCATCTTTTTCAGCAAAGGGCGGTGGCCCTGCCGGCCGGCGAGGCGGCGGGCCAGCAGTTCCGCCGGGGCGCGCAGGTAAATGGTTACGCCCTGTTCGTTCATCCACGGCATGTTTTGGTGAAAACAGGGCGTGCCGCCCCCACAGGAAACAACGACATCCGGAAACTGGCGCATATCCCGCAGGGCATCCCGCTCTGCCTTCCTGAAGTAGGGCTCCCCCTTTTCCTCGAAGATGGCACGGATACTTTTGCCTTCTTTATTTTCAACCCATTCATCCAGGTCGACGAAGCGCATCCCCGCCTGTTGGGCAAGCCGGCGTCCGGTGAACGACTTGCCGCTGCCCATAAATCCGATCAAGAAGATTCGCATAATGGCTAACAAAACAATTCTTACCCTCGCAAGTTACTATTCTGAGCGGCGTGAGCGCGCCTGCACGCCAAAACTTTTATTACTTTTGCATCAAAACCAGTAGAAAAGTCCAATAATATGAACCGATTTATCCTGCTGGCCACAACAATCATGGTATTCGGCTGCAATAACAGCAGCCAGCCTGGCGGCAACAGCGAAAAGTCACTGGAGGAAATCAAAAGCGATGGCCCCGTCCGCAATTCCGATATCATCCGCAGCCCCGTCTCCGCCAACGAGCCGGTGGATACGGTCAATGTGGCCAGGATCGCTTTCGAGGACGAAACTTTTGACTTTGGCGAGGTCGACGAAGGCGCCGTGGTGGAACACGTTTTCCAGTTCGTCAATGCCGGCAAAGCGCCTTTGCTCATTAGCAGCGCACGTTCCACCTGCGGCTGTACGGTGCCCGAATGGCCCAAAGAACCGGTTGCGCCCGGCGCGGCCGGAAACATAACGGTGAAGTTCAACACGCAGGGTAAAAAGAACCAGCAAACCAAACCCGTCACTATTGTGGCCAATACTTATCCGGCGACCACCAAGGTCTTCCTAAAAGGATTTGTACATCCCAAAGGCGAGGGGCCGGAGAGTCCGGATTGAACCATACATCAACAAGCGAAAATCCTTTTAAAATGACATCATCTGATCTGCTCTTGTTACAAGCCGGGAACGCGGGGATGTACAACCTCATCTTCATCGGCGCCATGATCCTGATCTTCTGGCTGTTCCTCATCCGCCCCCAGCAAAAACGCCAGAAGGAACAAAAGACATTTATGGACAGCCTCCAGAAAGGGGACGAAGTGGTGACGGCCAGCGGGATTATCGGCCGGATCAATAAAATCGAAGACAACGTCATCACGCTGGAGGTCGCCAATAAAACGTATATCCGAATCACCCGGGCCGCCGTATCAAAAGAAATGACGGATTCTTTCTTTTCCACTGATGATAAGGATAAATAGGAAGGCATTTACCATGAAGTTCAAAGAGGACAGGGCTACCCTGCTTGCCTGCATCGGGATAGCCTTCGTCTTCTGGCTGCTGATCAAGCTCTCTCAAACTTACCGCGCCGAAAAACAAGTCGTCTTCCAGTTCGATATCCCGCCCGGCCAGGCGCTGGCCACCCTGGCCCCCGACGATATGACAGTGCAAATAGAAGGAACAGGATGGGATTTGCTGTTCGACTTCTTCTCCAGCCGGACCGTCCGGCTTTTCTATGATTTGTCCGGCACCACTCAGCTCAATCTCACCCGGGCACAGCTCCGGTCGGATATCCTGCAGAACTTATATTCCAACGACATCGCTATCCTGGATATCAACCCGGAAACCCTTAACCTGGACCTGGAGGAGAAGTCCTTCAAACTGGTGCCCGTCGTGGCCAGAGACAGCCTTGGTTTTGCTCCGGAACACCAACTGAAGTCCCCCGTTACCCTGGTTCCCGATTCAGTTGAAATAGCCGGCCCGGCCACCCTGGTCGCCACTATCGACAAATGGTTTACCGATTCCCTCTTCCTGCCCGGGCTCAGGGCCAGCGTCACCCGTATGGTTAAGCTCGAAGAACCTGACCGGGAACTTTCTCTGTCGACGGACCAGGTTGAAGCCCGGATCGAAGTGGAGCCCTTCACGGAAAAAACCATGTTTGTCCCCCTGGTCATTAAAAATGCCCCGGATAGCCTTCGGATTTTCCCGGAAAAGATTACCGTCAGCTGCAAGCTCGGCCTGAGCCGGTATGATTCCGTTTCCTACCGGGACTTTACCGCCGAAGTTGACCTGAAGGGCGTTTCCCCCAACGCGCCTAACAACAGCGTGCCCATCGTGATTACTCAGAAGCCCGGTTTCGTGGAATCCCTGCAGTTTACGCCCAAGTCGGCAAAGTTCTTCATCGTCGAAAAGCCCGAAAAACAATGAACCAAAAAAACTGCCCCGCACATCCACAAGGGCGGCGGGGCAGCCCACACACTATGAGAACACCCATTATTTCTTTAGCCGGCTCGCCAGCTGTGATTTTCTTGCTTTCCTCTTTTGCGAAAATTCGCTCATTTGCTGATTTATTAATATAGACGCAGGATTGCCCCCCGAGGTTATGCCCGGATGCGTTATTGTTTTGTTATAAAAACTTGATTTGGTTAACAATTTCTTTGTATATTATTGATAATCAATAAACTAACCTGTTAAGCCTGTCTTGTTCCAAAACCTTGTAAATGTTGTTTCCGGATTCTCCGGAGAACCGATAAATGATTATCTTAGTAGCCAGCACTGATAAAAAACTGCCCGCATGATCAAACCAAAGAGCGTAGAGGAGGTACTGGAAACCGCCAGGATAGAAGAGGTCGTCCAGGATTTTGTCAACCTCAAGCGGAGGGGGGTGAACATGATCGGCCTTTGCCCATTTCACGCTGAAAAGACCCCGTCCTTTACGGTATCGCCGTCGAAGGGCTTTTACAAGTGCTTTGGCTGCGGCAAGGGAGGCGATTCTGTAAATTTCCTCATGGAGCTGGAACACATGGAGTTTCCGGAAGCGATACGCTACCTGGCGAAGAAATACGGCATCCAGCTGGAAGAGACCGAAGTTTCTCAGGAGGTCAGGCAGGAACAGCAATATCAGGAGAGCCTTTTCCTGGTCAATGAATTCGCCAAAAAATACTACCAGGAGCAACTCTTCAATACGGATCTTGGAAAAAGCGTGGGGTTAAACTACTTCCGGGAAAGAGGCTTCCGGGAGGAGATACTAAAAAAATTCGGGCTGGGATTCGCTCCCGACAAGACGGACGCGTTTACCCTCCGGGCTACTCATGCCGGCTACAATTTGGACGTGCTAAAAAAGCTGGGCCTTACAAGCCAGTACGGGCGCGATTTTTTCCGCAACCGGGTGATGTTTGCCATTCACAACCTCTCGGGCAAGGTTATCGGCTTCGGAGGCCGCATTTTGGTGAAAGATGTGAAGGCGCCTAAGTACATCAACACCCCGGAAACCGAAATATACAACAAGAGCAAGGTGCTATACGGCGCCTTTTTCGCCAAGCGCGCTATCCGCAAGGAGGACGAGTGCATCCTGGTCGAGGGCTATACCGACGTGCTTTCCCTCCACCAGGCGGGCATCGAGAACGTGGCTGCCTCCTCCGGGACTTCCCTGACCGTCGAACAGATCCGCCTGGTCAAGCGCTATACCGAAAATATAAAAATTCTCTACGATGGCGACCTGGCCGGCATCAAAGCCGCCCTCCGGGGCATGGGCATGGTGTTGGAGCAGGGGCTGAACGTGAAGATCGTCCTCCTGCCCGAGGGAGAAGACCCGGACTCCTACCTGCAAAAGGTGGGCGTCGAGGCCTTCCGGGAGTACATCACCCAACAGGCGAAGGACTTCATCATGTTCCAGGCGGGCCTGCTACAGGAGGAAGCCGCAGGCGACCCGGTCAAAAAGGCGAAACTGATCAAGGATATCGTCGAAAGCATCGCCAGGATACCCGATCCGCTGAAACGATCCCTTTACGTAAGGGAGTGTGCCAGGATCATGGAAGTCGAAGAGCAACTGCTCGTGAATGAGGCCAATAAAGTCGTCGCCTACCAATTTAAAAAAGGCCAGCAGGAGGAGGAACGCGCCCGCCTGAAGGAAGAAGCGCCGCAACCCGGCGAGGTGTTTGCTCCTCCCGTGCCGCAACCACGGGAAAAACAAGCGCCCACAGGCGACGAATTCCAGGAAAAAGATATTATCCGCATCCTGATCGCCGGGGGAGGAGAGGTGTTTGACCCGGAGGAGCAGGTCTCCGTCGCGCAGTACATCCTTGCCAATATCGAGGATGTATTAGACTCTTTCGATTTCCCTCTATACGGACGAATCGCCAGGGAGTGCCATAAACGCCTGCTTGACAACCAGCCTGTCGACACCACTTATTTCCTCAACCATCCCGATGAAGAAGTCCGCCAGTTGGCTGTAAACCTGCTCAGCAGCCCTTACGAATACAGCGAAAACTGGGAAAAACGCTGGGATATTTTCCTGTCCTCCCAGAAAATGCCGGACGAGAATTTCGAAAAGGACAGCACTCAGGCCCTCAAGCGATTCAAGCTCCGGAAACTGAACAAGATGATCCGCCAGAATGCAGAGAAAATCCGGCAGCTCTTCGAACAAAAGTCGGACGACTATATGCTCTACCTCAAGCTGGACCAGAAGCTGAAAGTCATGCGCAACGAATTGGCAGAGGAACTGGGAACCGTCGTCTTGTGAGAGGCAGAGAAAACAAGCGATTGGCAGGCATGTTATGCCCTTCCTTAAAAATAGCTCGTTCCCGCCTTAGCTCAAGCTATTTTTTAAGGAAGGGCATAAAAGCTTACTCGCTCCGGTTGATGCAATTCAAATCCTCAAACGCCTGCTTCAGCCTTGCCTTAAAAGACTGTTCGCCGGCCCGCAGCCACTGGCGGGGGTCGTAAAACTTCTTGTTGGGCTTGTCATCGCCTTCCGGGTTTCCGATCTGGGCCTGCATATAATCGCGCTTGCCCTCGTAGTAATCGCGGACGCCATCCCAGAAAGCCCACTGCAGGTCGGTATCGATATTCATCTTGATCGCTCCGTAGCCGATGGCTTCCCGGATTTCTTCCTGCGAGGAACCGGAACCGCCGTGAAAGACGAAGTTGATGGGGTTGTCGGCGGTTTTGAATTTTTCTTTGACGTATTCCTGGGAGTTCTTCAGGATGATGGGCTTGAGCGACACATTACCGGGCTTGTACACCCCATGGACGTTGCCGAAGGCGGCGGCGACGGTAAACCGGTTGCTCACCTTGCTCAGGGCTTCATAAGCATAACTGACTTCCTCCGGCTGGGTGTACAGGCGCGAGCTGTCCACGTCGGTATTGTCTACGCCGTCTTCTTCGCCTCCGGTCACGCCCAGCTCGATCTCCAGGGTCATGCCGATCTTGTCCATGCGTTCCAGGTAGCGCACACAGGTTTCAATGTTCTCCTGGATAGGCTCTTCGGACAAGTCGATCATATGGGAGCTGTACAGGGGGTATCCCCGGCTTTCGTAGAATTTTTCGCCGGCGTCGATCAGCCCGTCCAGCCAGGGCAGGAGCTTGCGGGCGCAGTGGTCGGTGTGCAGGATAACGGTCACGCCATAAGCTTTGGCCATGGTATGCACGTGCATGGCGCCGGAAATGCCGCCGAGAATAGCTGCGCGTTGATTTTCGTTGGACAAGCCTTTGCCGGCATTGAATGCGGCGCCGCCATTGGAGAACTGGATGATCACCGGAGAGTTCACTTCTTTGGCGGTTTCCAGCACGGCATTGATCGTATTGGAGCCTACGACGTTGACTGCCGGCAGGGCAAAGTCGTTCTCATTGGCGTAGTTGAAAAGGCCCGTCACTTCGTCTCCGTGGAGGACGCCAGTTCGGAAGCGGGTGGAGGTGGATGCAGACATAGCGTTGAGTTTGCTTTTTTGCTGGAGGGCTGATTTTCAACCCTCGGGTTTTTAAATAAAAAAATGGCTATACGCCGGCCCGTTCAGGTCCGGCAATATAGCCATTTTTGAGGATTCGCGGGAATCCCGGGCGGGAAGACTCCTAAATTACGCCCATTTCCGTCAGGTAGCGCTCGGCGTCCAGGGCGGCCATACAGCCAGTGCCGGCGGCCGTGACGGCCTGGCGGTAGATGTTGTCCTGGGCGTCGCCGCTGGCAAAAACGCCCGTAACGTTGGTGCGCGTGCTTTTGCCGTTGGTTTGGATGTAACCGGTATTGTCCATATCGATCCAACCCTTAAAGATATCCGTATTGGGTTTGTGGCCAATAGCCACAAAGAAACCTTTGACCGGGATGACCGATTCTTTTTGGGATTGGTTGTTCACGACCTTCACGCCTTCTACTTCTTTTTCGCCAAGGATTTCCAGCGCCTCGGTATTCCAGTGGACCTCGATATTTTCCGTTTTGAAAACCCGCTCCTGCATGATCTTGGAAGCCCGCAGTTCATCGCGGCGGACCAGCATGTGCACCTTAGGGCATAATTTGGACAAGTACAGCGATTCTTCCGCTGCCGTATCTCCTCCTCCTACCACTGCGACTTCCTGGCCCCGGAAGAAGAACCCGTCACACACTGCGCAGGCGGAGACCCCTTTGTTGGTGAGCTTTTTTTCTGATTCCAGGCCCAGCCACTTGGCGCTGGCGCCGGTAGAGATGATAACGCTGTCGGCATGAATCTCGTGTCCGGTTTCGGACCAGGCTTTGTGTACCGGGCCGGAGAAGTCCACTTTGGAGATCAGTTCGTAGCGCACATCCGTTCCGAAGCGCTCCGCCTGCTTGCGGAAGTCTTCCATCATTTGGGGCCCCATGATACCGTCCGGGTATCCGGGGTAGTTCTCTACGTCTGTGGTGATCATGAGTTGCCCTCCGGGTTCCTGGCCGGTATAGAGCACCGGTTTGAGGTTAGCGCGGGCGGCATATACTGCCGCAGTGTAGCCTGCCGGGCCGGAGCCGATGATCAGGCATTTAACTCTTTCAATACCTTCTGCCATTTTATTTTTCGCTTTTTTCTTGCCGCAAAAATATAAATAAAAGGCAAGGAGCAATGTAATTTCCGTCACAGAATGAACGCCCTCTTGCCGGTACTATGATGAAACGCCTGGAAGGCCGGAGTGGTTGAAACCGGGGCGGCTCATGGATCCCTTGTTTCAAGGCTTTTCACACTAGTAAACAACGGGGTAGTTACTTTCCCGCCGGGAACAAAATGCCGTTGTCGGTTCCCCTCGACAAGCTCGGGGCCGGGTTCGCCGGCAATCAACGGCTTAGAGGCTGCCGATGAGCAATAATCAACAACTGCCCCGGGACTTCGTTCCGGAAGCACCAGGCGGACGGGCAACCGGTTCGCTCTTCTGTTGCCCGGATGCCATGCCCTTCCGGCCCGCTCGCCGTCAAATTTCCTCCTTTGGCCTGTTTTTTTCTCTATTCTGCTATTTTTTGAGTATTTTTAAAGGTAATTTCTTACAGAAGGAAAACAGTGAATTATGATCTATCCTTTGGCATTTACAGGCGCCCTCGCGAGCCTGGCTCTTTGGTTCCTGTACCGGGCAAACGACACAAAAAGCAAACTCTTCCAATCTTCATTCTTCGGCGCATTAGGCATTTATGCCCTGTCCGTAATCCTGGCCGACGCTTCTCTGGGCGCCAAACTGGGCACGCTGTTTCGCGACTTCGTAGCCATGGCGGCTTTCGGCCTGGCCTTTCAACTGCTCGTAACCAACAAACGCTGGATACTGGCCGGCAGCGTAATGGCTCTGGCGGCGCTGGGCTGGTACTACAAAGGCTATATGGCCCACACTTTTTCCCGGGAGAACACAGGCCTTCCCACTTACGACCCTTCCGGAGAATTGCTCGTGGAACTGGCGGAAGGTTCCGGGGAAGAGGCCCTGGCCACTGTCGTGCGCAAATACGGGCTTAAGCTGGAACGGGCCTTTACTCCTGCTTTCCCGGACGCCACCGAACTGGATGACTACTACTCCATAGACGTACCTCCCCGTTATTCCAGCCGCCTGGATGAGGTTATCCGCGAACTTCAGGGGATCACCGCAGTAGATTGGGTGGAACCAAACGAAATGGTATCCGTTTCGCCGGAGCCGGCCCGCCGCGAGCTGCCCGGCATCAACAAAAAATTCGGCATAAACGACCCGGGCCTGGCACATCTGTGGGGCTTTGAAGCCATGGAAGTTGACCGGTTGTTCGATTATCTGGACAACCAAAACCTCGCTCCCGAAAGAAAAGCCCTGATCGCGATCCTGGATACCGGGGTGGATGCCGGGCATGAAGACATTAAGGATAACTTCAAGTCCACCAAACCAGCTTATGACAACGACCCCAAAGGCCATGGCACTCATTGCGCCGGGATTGCCGCCGCAGTTTCGAACAATGGGGTAGGGGTGGCTTCCTTCTCGAGGGACAACCGCTTTGTCCAGGTTACCAGCATCAAGGTGCTTAGCGCTTCCGGCATGGGGTCCCAACGCACCATTATCAAAGGCATCCTGGAAGCCTCCGACACAGGGGCCGATGTCATCTCGCTTTCCTTGGGCGGGCTTTCCAACCAAACCAAAGAGAGAGCTTACCAGAAAGCGGTGGAATACGCCAACGAGAAGGGCGCTATCGTCGTGGCGGCCGCCGGCAATTCCAGCCGCAACGCCAAGAGCTTTGCGCCGGCAGGCGTGCCGGGCGTCATCGCTGTCAGCGCCCTGGATGAAGAACTCAACCGCGCCGTCTTCTCCAATTATGTCACCGACCTGGATATGGGGATCGCTGCCCCGGGCGTTAATATCTATTCGACCATCCCGAATGGCAACTACAACTCCTTCAACGGCACGTCTATGGCCACGCCATACGTTTCCGGCCTCATCGGCCTGCTCAAAAGCCTGGATCCGGGCCTGGACACCAATACGGCTTATGAGATCCTCCGCAAATCAGGCAAAAAATCCAAAAACGTAAAAGAAACGGGCAACCTGATCTATCCACTGGGCGCTGTCAAAGAACTGGAACGGCAGAAACAGAACCCCCTTTAGCCCGATCGGCAATTATTTCCGGCCTTACCCGGCAATTCAGCGTTCCTTCCTTTTTGTCCTGCAACTTTTTGTTATTTTTACCCATCCAAACAAATCCATCTGCATGGCAAAATTCCGGATGAACCATGAAACCAGAGGAAAGGCAGCATCGGGCAGCATGATCGTCCGCGTAGGCCTTTTCAGCGCCATCGTCGGCGGTTTGTTCGTTCTCTTCAATAAATTTACCGGCACCCAGGCTTCCTATCCCGAAACGGAAGAGGCTGCGGCCCCGGGCAGCCCGGCTTATCTCCCCGAATCCACCTCGGGGGCCATCATCCATCACCAGTACTTTTCCTTATCCTATTCTGAGGAGCACGAACAAGCGGAGTGGGTAGCCTACCGGCTGACCCGGGAGGAACTGAACCAGCCCTGGTCGGAACGGGTGGATAATTTCCGGCCCGACCCCAAAGTCAGGAGCGGCTCGGCAACACCGGACGATTACCGGCGCTCCGGATACGACCGGGGCCACCTCGTACCCGCCGCCGACCGGGCGTTCAGCGAGCAAGCGCTCGACGAAACATTTTTCATGAGTAATATCAGCCCCCAGGCAGCCAACTTTAACAAAGGGATCTGGCGGGAACTGGAAGAGCTCGCCCGGTCCTGGGCCAAGAGCAACGGCGAACTCTACATCGTATCCGGCCCGGTCCTGTCCATGGCCCCTAAAGGAGTCATCGGCGAAAACGAGGTCTCTGTGCCGGCAGCTTATTATAAGGTGTTGCTCGATGCCAAAGAACCCCAGGTGAAAGGCATTGGTTTTGTCATCCCCAACGAGGTGAGCTTTGAACCTTTGTACAAATTTGCGCAGCCTATCGATCAGGTGGAAGCAGCCACCGGCATCGATTTCTTTAGGGGCATCCTTCCTCCGGGCATGGAAGAAGAAGTGGAAAGCGACCTGAATATTGACTTTTGGGAGTTTAGCAAGTCTAAATTCCAGGAGAGAATAGAAAAATGGAATAACCAATAATCATATGCCGAACAAAGAACAATTCATAGCAGAAATAAACGAGGGCTATAGTTTTAAAGGGCGCTTCATCATTCTGGGCGGCGCCATGCTCGACGGCGAATGCCTGGCAGATACGCTGGTGAAAATCCCTCTGAAGACGATGAACCGGCACGGGCTGATTGCCGGCGCTACCGGCTCGGGCAAAACAAAAACCCTTCAGATTCTGGCCGAACAGCTTTCTCACCAGGGCGTGCCTTCGCTGCTGATGGACATTAAAGGCGACCTGAGCGGGATTGCCGTTCCCAGCGGCGGCCATCCCAAGATCGATGAGCGCCACGCCCGCATCGGCATCCCGTTCGAAGCCAATGGCAGCCCGGTTGAATTCCTCAGCCTTTCCGATGAGCCCGGCGCCCGGCTTAGGGCCACCGTCCTGGAGTTCGGCCCGGTGCTGTTCTCGAAAATATTGGGGCTGAACGACACCCAGGCCGGAGTGGTCGCCGTAACCTTCAAATACTGCGACGACCATAAACTTCCGCTTCTCGACCTGGAGGATTTCAAACAAACCCTTCAATATATCACCAACGAGGGCAAAGAAGAGGCAGAGAAATCCTATGGCAGGATTTCTTCGGCTTCAGTGGGTTCGATCATGCGCAAGGTCATAGAACTGGAACAGCAGGATGCCGGCCGCTTTTTCGGCGAGCGCTCTTTTGACGTAGATGACCTGTTGCGGACAGACCGGAACGGGCGGGGGATTGTTTCCATTCTCCGCCTGACCGATATCCAGGGGCGGCCCAAGTTGTTTTCCACCTTTATGCTGCAGATGCTGGCTGAGATTTATTCCAACTTCCCGGAGGAAGGAGACCTGGACAAGCCCAAGCTCGTTATCTTCATCGACGAAGCTCACCTCGTTTTCGAGGAAGCCTCCGATGCCTTGATGGACCAGATCGAGGTGATCGTGAAGTTGATCCGTTCGAAAGGCGTCGGGCTGTTCTTTGTCACCCAGAACCCGGCGGATATCCCCGACGACGTGCTGGGCCAGTTGGGCCTTAAAATCCAGCACGCCCTGCGCGCCTTTACGGCCAAGGACCGCAAAGCCATCAAGCTGGCCGCCCAAAATTATCCCGTTTCTGATTATTACGATGTGGCACAGGTAGTTACAGAACTTGGGATAGGAGAAGCGCTGGTCACCGCCCTGAACGAAAAGGGCATTCCCACCCCTCTGGCCCATACCTTGCTGCGGGCGCCCGAATCGAGGATGGATGTGCTTACAGAACAGGAAATCGGCAGCATCATCCGCAAGTCGGAGATCATTGACAAGTACAATGAAGAGATCAACCGGGAGAGCGCTCACGAAATCCTTGCCAAAAAGCTGGAACGGGCGCAGGACGAAAGCATACAGGAAGAAATGCGGGAACAGCGGGATCGCGCCAGGAGCGCTTCCCGCCGCCAGGAAAAGAGCACCATCGAGAAGATCATTTCCAACCCTACTACCCGTCAGGTTGCCCGAACGATGGCCAGAGAGCTTACCCGGGGCCTGTTGGGGGTTCTCGGAGTCGGCAGTTCGAGCCGGCGGAGGAGGTAGCGCTTATTGGTCGCTCACCAGAACGGGTTTGTAAGTCGATTGGTAAACCGACCAGGGCGTCTTTTTGTAATGCCCGCCTGCGAAATAGGTTGCAATGCGCTCGAATTGCCGGGGCGTCTTATATCCTACAATAGACTGGATGACATCCAGGTTCTCATCCAGGAAAACTACGGTCGGGAAGCTGAGCCTTCCTTTCAGCAGTTCGGCAGCGAGTTCATGGTAGCCTCTTTGCCCGTCTTTGACGTATTTGTAGGGCTTTCCCTTGTACACCAGCTCGGCCCGCTGTTCTGCGTCAAATTTCACCGGGTAAAAATTCTCATTGATATAGCGGGCTATGTTGGGCTCCTCAAAGGTCGCCTTGTCCATGCGCTTGCACCATCCGCACCAGTCCGTATAAACATTGAGCAGGATTTTTTTCTTTTCTTTCTGGGAAAGGGCGGCGGCCTCTTCCCAACTGAGCCATTTTACGGCGTCGGTACTATCCTGCCGGGGTAGTTTTTGTGTTTGCTGAGCCGGTGTGAATGAAAGGGCGCTCCAGGCGAGGAACATCATGAAAGAAAACATCCTTTTCATTCGAATTTGCTTTTCAATAGGTTCAGTCGAATTTGAACAATTGCGATAACAAACAAACAAAATTTAATAGTAGCTTATGGCGCTTAGCCGGCACTTTAATGTAAGTTTAACGATTGTAAAGAGTTGCGGAAAAGGAGGAGCTCATCGTTCCCGAGCCGGCGAGCCTCCAGCGGCGGTTCCGGTAGCAGAGGCGCCATCCTGCCTTCGGCGACGTATGAGCCGGCAATGAACACCCGGGCCTCGTCCCACAGGCCTGCTTTAATGAAATGTTGGAGCGTCCTGATGCCTCCTTCCACCATCAGCGTAGAAATTTTCCGCCGGGCGAGTTCTTTCAGGACGTTGCCTGCGAGCTGCCCATCAAAGGAAACAGGGCAGTAACCCAGGTTGTCTGCAGGCGGTGGCGGGTTCATTTCGGTGAATATAAGGGTAGGGGACTGGCCGTCAAAAACAGACAAGGCCCTGGGCAGGGTGCCTTCCCGGTCGAGAACAACCCGAAGCGGGGAACCGCCAAAGTAGTGCCGGTTGGTGAGTTTGGGATCATCGGCCAGGGCCGTATTGGCGCCAATCAACAAGGCATCTGTCTCGCTGCGCCATTTGTGCGTGAGTCGCCGGGAATACTCATTGGTCAGCCAGAGCTGGCGGTTGCCCGGCGGCGCAAAAACCCCGTTTTTCGATTGTGCATATTTCAGGATGACATAGGGCCGTTGCCGGCGGACGAAAGTGTTCCGGGGCAGGCTCAGGCGGCGGCCTTCTTCGCCGAGGACTCCCACGATCACTTCCACTCCGGCATTTCGCAGGCGCTCGGCGCCGGCGCCATCGACGCCCGGGCTATGGTCGAAACAGGAGAGGACGACCCTCGGTATCTTTTTCTGGATGATCAACTGGGTGCAGGGCGGCGTGTTCCCGTAAATATCGCATGGTTCAAGCGAAACATAGAGCGTGGAATGAGGTATAAAGGGGCGATCGGCCGGAAGCACGCTGGCCAGGGCATTTACTTCGGCGTGGGCCTGCCCGTAGTACTGATGGAAGCCTTCGCCGATTATCCTTCCCTGGTATTCCAGGACGGCGCCGACCATAGGGTTGGGCGACACCTTTCCGGCACCCAGCCTCGCCAGGTCGAAACAACGCTGCATGAAACGTTCTGAGACAGGGGACAGTGCCATGTTTCCAATTGTTTATAAGCCCGGCGGCCGGCAGGGCGTTATTGAAAAATTTCCTTTGCAATTTTCGATCAAAAGCACAGGAAAACCAAAAATATTATGGGATTGAATACTGTTCAACAAAAACACTACATGATGTTTCTTATTCTTTCCGAAAATCATTAAATTTCGGATAGTTCCACCCAAGGCATATAAGAAGTGCCTTTTTCAGCCTCTCTTCAAAAGGTAGTTTCCTTGTTTTTGCGATTTTAAAAATATTAATAACCAAAACCCAGGGAGCGTGCTATATAAAGTCAAACTAAAAAATGCGAACGAAAGCGTTTTATTAGACGACCAGGTCTATGAATACCTGACCACTGACCCATATCTTGTTAAGGTAGGTTTCATCAACAACCTGCGCAAGCATTCCAGCGGATGCGCCGTTTTTCAAAAGACCTGGAAAAAAGCAGACGGGGGGTATAAGACGGAGACCATTTACCTGCACAAGCTGGTTGCAGAAAAATTCCTCATCAATACCAAATCCCGGAACAAGAACCTGGTGGGTGCCCGAAATGGGAACAAACTGGATTGCAGGCTTGAAAACCTGGTTTACCGCTCCCGGTCTGTAGCCAGCCGAAAGCGCAAAACCAGCAGCAGGGTGGGATATACCGGCGTATACAAAGAGAACAACCGGTACCGGGCGGTCATCTCCGTCGAACGGAAGTCGGTCCACATCGGAATGTTCGACACCGCCGAGGAAGCAGCCCTGGCTTATAACAAAAAATCCAGAGAATTATACGGGGACGATGGCAAAGTCAACATCATCAAACCCCGGAAAGACAATGGGGATTAGGCGCCAGGATGGGCAGGGGCAGGTTTTACTGCCCTGGTCATTTCCCGTTTGCCGGGCGGCCCTTTCAGCGCTTCCACGACAAACCCCAGGGATTTCAATTTGCGCTTGACCGCTCCTTTTGCGCAATATGTTGTAAGGACTCCATTGCTCTTCAAGGCGTCGAACATTTTCCCCAACATTTCTTCTTCCCACAGTTCCGGCTGGGCGCCCGGGGCAAAGGCATCAAAGTAAATAACTTCGAAGGCGTCCCGATAGGCAACCTGTTCGAATCGTTTCAGGGTTTTGCGGAAAACAAAATAAGGGTTGAGTTGCTGTTCCTCCTCCCAGGGCCCTTCGTGCAACAGGGCGAAAGTGCCGGCCAGTGCCGGGTCGATGATGAGAGGATAATTCAACTGCTTAGCTTCTTCGGCGGAAATGGGATAAGCTTCGACCGCCTCATAATATACGGGAAGTTGCCTTGTGGCCGCTTCCCTGAGGGTGAGCAAAGCATTCAGCCCGGTTCCGAAGCCGATTTCCAGCACCGATAATTGCCGGGCCTCCGGCATCCGGTAATAAAGCCCGGATTGAATGAATACATGGTTGGATTCCTGGATAGCGCCGTACCGGGAGTGGTAGCTCACGCCGAAAGACTCGGAAAAAATGGAATGGGAACCATCCTGAGTTTCGAAAATTCTGCCTCTGTTCATGGCTCTGGTAGTGCCGTTATTGGTGATTCCGCCCCGAAAAGGTTATGCCTGCTGACCGTCGCCTAAGTATAAATGTAAGCTTTTTGCGGAAATGTCAAGATGGGAGGCATGATACACACACCGGCCGTTCCGGATGAGGAGCAACTGGGGGGATTGATGTGCCACGCCGAAACGCTCTGCCACGAGGTTCGACACCTCCCGGTGAGCGATCAGGTCCAGAAAATAAAGATGCACAGAGGGCTCGTCGAGCACCCAGCCTTTCTCCAGGCGGTGCTGGGCGAGGGAACTGAGGGAACAACGCGAACTGTGCTTATAGATGACGCAGGGTTTTTGGCCCGAGTGCCTGGCGATGTCTTCAACCTGGGTCAGCTTCGTTAAAGGCAGCCAATTGATCTTGTTCATTTACCGAAGGAAATTGATTACCGTAGTAACAACTTCAACCAGTTGATCGTTCATGGAAAAATTATTGGGGCAGCCATAACCCCGGTTGCAGGAAGAAAAGATACTCGCCATGACTAAGAATGCGCCGACGGCAGCAATCTTTCTGAGGTTTTTGTTTTTCATTTCTGAATACTTTATTTGGATATGCTCTTACAATTTGTTGAAACGAACCCAATATCCAGCTTATTATCAGGAACCTTTGCAAAAATAGAAAAAGTGCGTTTATCTGGCTACTTTATATACCATAATAGCGCCGAACGGGAAAAAGTTGGGCGCAAACAAGAAAAGTTCAGGCTTGTTATACCCTATAGTTTTACTATTTTTGCAGGCATCCGGATCGGGCAACCGGCCTTTCTTTTGGCTTGAACCCCTTTTCACGATGCTGCCTTGAAATTTAAAAAACTAACTAAACTAAAAAAATGGCAAGAAAAATAGCGCTAAGAGACGCCCTGCGGGAAGCAATGATTGAAGAAATGCGCCGGGATGAAAATGTCTTTCTGATGGGCGAAGAAGTAGCCGAATACGACGGCGCCTACAAAGTAAGCAAAGGCATGCTGGAAGAATTCGGCGCCCGCCGGGTAATCGATACCCCAATTGCCGAGCTTGGTTTTGCCGGCATCGGAGTGGGCGCCGCCATGAATGGCCTGCGCCCGATCGTGGAATTCATGACCTGGAACTTTGCGGTCCTGGCTTTTGACCAGATCGTCAATAATGCCGCCAAAACCCTCTCGCAGTCTGCCGGCGATTTCAAGTGCCCCATTGTCTTCCGGGGCCCTTCCGGCAGCGCCGGCCAGTTGGCCCAGCAACATTCCCAGACCTTCGAAAGCTGGATGGGCAACGTCCCCGGGCTCAAAGTGATTTCCTGCGTCCATCCCGCTGACGCCAAAGGGTTGCTCAAGTCCGCCATCCGCGATGACGACCCGGTATGTATGATGGAATCAGAGCTGATGTACGGTTACGAGGATGAAGTCCCGGAAGAAGAATACCTGGTGCCCATTGGCAAAGCGGCCGTTCGCCGGGAAGGCACAGACATTACCCTGGTCTCATTCAATAAAATGATGTTCCCGACATTGGAGGCAGCCGCCGAGCTGGCCAAAGAGGGAATAGAGGCCGAGGTGATCGACCTGCGGACCATCCGCCCGCTGGATTACCAAACCATCGTAGATTCCGTCAAAAAAACGAACCGCCTGGTTGTCGTCGATGAATCCTGGCCGCTCGCCGGGGTCTCTTCAGAAATAGCCTATGGGATTCAGAAATATGCTTTCGACTATCTCGACGCACCGGTAACCCGCGTCAACGCTGCCGACACCTCCCTGCCTTATGCGCCAACGCTGGTCGATGCCTGGCTCCCGAACGCGGAAAAGGTGATAAAGGCCGCAAAAGAGGTGTTGTATATGAAAGCATAGGCTATCAACTGTGAAGGCAAAAAATATTTTTTTTGGGAAAGAAACATTTTTCTTTGGCTGTGCGTTAGAGAAAGGTACATGTCCAAAATGAAAATGAATAAAGTCCCATGTTGACCTTGTTGATCCTGTCTGTGCTGTGGAGCAAGCGCCGGAACCTGCGCGAGTACCTTCAGAATTCCGTTGTTTTTTGCCGGTTCTTTGCATCCAGGTGCAAGCCTGAATGTGTAACAGTTCCGGTTGAGAAGCAATCCTGAAAGACCCCGAATCGCTTTTAAGCACCGCCTCCTCCTTTCAACAGGCGCTTTGGTTTGCCGCGCCTGTTACCTTGCCTTTCGTATTGCCTGCCCGGACCTGCATACCGGGCTTGGGTTAAACAAAAATGTGACATAAAACCGAGATTTGTGTGACCTTCGTCATCAAACTCAGGTGGACGAACATCTAAATTGCGCAAAAATTCCTGCGTTATGTTACGTCTAATGCCAACCTTGTTCGTTTTTTCCATTCTTGCCTTTCCACAGAATACCCTGGCTCAGCATGGCGAAAATTCAAACGCTGTCGCACCCGGCCATTCCGCCGGGTATTTCCGGGCTGCGGTGTTGATCGGACATACATTTATCCCCATGGGCCCTTCGCCCGACCGGCTGGCGGTGCCGTCCTGGGGGCTGGACCTGGAATACTGGTTTAACCATAAGTGGGGAGCAGGCCTGCACAACGACCTGGAGATCGAAACCTTTCTGGTCGAACACGAAGGACATGAGGAAGTGCTGGCCCGGGAGTATCCTCTCGTCATTACCCTTGATGCCCTGTACAAGCCCTGGAAGCAGTTGGTCTTGCTGGCGGGCCCGGGATGGGAGTTTGAACCTAATGAAGATTTCTTTCTGATCCGTGCCGGGGCGGAATACGAATTTGAGCTGGGCCATGGCTGGGACCTTTCCCCTTCCTTTGTTTACGACACCCGCCAGGGCGCATACGATACCTGGACCATTGCACTTGGAGTCGGCAAACGCCTGAACCAGGCTCATTGATGAAGAGAAAAAAAAAGCCCCAAACGGGGCTCTTTTGCAAATCGTAATCTCATGAAAAATAAAACGACCTAATTCTTATATCTTTAACCAAATGGATGGTTTGCAAATTATCGGTTTTTGAGTGGCCAGTTTTGGGATCGTGTTCCGGCTTTCTTTTTTCCTTCTGACAATACAAAGATGCAGCACTTTCTGCCGAAGACAAAAGACAATAAACGGCATTTGTTGATAATAAAAGCCGGTTTTTTCGAGGGGATTTGAACAGCAAACACTTGAAGCTGGAACCGAAAAAACTCAATACTTAATTTGTCGAAAACAAAACACTGATATTTAGCTATTTGTGCTTTAAAATTTATTCGAATAATTTTTTAGTTTAAATAATTGCAATCCATCCCATCTTTGTTTTGTTGCATTTTTGAATAGCTTTTTGTCCTAAAAATCAAATAAAACCATGAAAAACCTACCTGTTATCATCGCAGGCGCGGGCGGTATAGTAAAAAGGATATTCAGCAAACGGAACAGGGCAAAGAAAAGCCAGGAGGCAGAATTGGCCTCCTGGCACTCCTGAAAACTTTACTTAACTCTCAATACCATTCCTCTGCGAATGTAGTTGCCCGTTATGTTATTCCATTTCCGGAGGGCGGAGACGGTTGTGTGGTAATCCTGGGCAATGCGCCAGAGGGTATCGCCTCTGCGGACCGTGTAGAACTGTGGGGCCTGCTCGGGGGCGGGCGCGGGGCCTTCTTCCACACCCGCTGCGGTTCCAGAGGAATAACCGTAGGGTGAAGGCGGGGCCGTTCCCTGCTCTTCATTCGGGGCAGGCGCCGGGTCATTGGGAGCAGGCGCCGGGCTTTGCTTCAGCAATTCATGCAGGATCCCGAACACGGTATCCAGCGCAGCGGCATCGGTATCGGGCGGCGCCGGGGCTGTCTCTTTAACATCGACACCAGCAAGGAACACTTTTTGGCCCCGGGGAATGAAGTACCCGACGGGCAGGTCTTCATTGCAGGCCAGGAGGTCGCCCAAAGGGATATTGAACCGGCGGGAGATTTCGTGGGCTGTTTCGTTTCCGGTAGCTGCAGTGAAAGGCACATTGCCGGAAGTGTAACTGATGCTCGGGTAAAATCCCGCTGCGCTTTCCGCCGTTGCCGGCAGGCAGGCAACTGTATCATATTTGAAAAGCTCATACCTGCCGATCAGGCTGATCAGTTGCCTGGCATAGGCGGTGTTGGTCGCGTATCCGGCTTTTTGCAGGCCAATGGCCCAGCCTTCGTAATCCGTAGGGGCAAGGCCAAACAAAAAACCGTACCGCTGCGTCTTCCGGGGCGAGGCGAGGAAGTCCGAATGGTCTACAAAGCTGGCTTCCACGGTAGGGTAGGAGCGGAAACAGGACTCGGTCAGAGTGCCATCCGGGCCCCGGTCGTCGTCTATCTTGCAGTAAGCCGGCCCGGGCCAGTCGCCGCCAACCTTTATGCCAAAGTGGTTTTTGGCGCGGATGGCCAGTTCGCTGAGCCCTGCCTGGGATTCCAGTATGCCCTGGGCGAGGGTGATGCTGGCGGGGATACCGGTACGCTGCATTTCCCTGATGGCGATGTCTTTGTAAGTATTGATGTAATACAGGTGGCTTCGTGGGCCTGACTGGCCGGCAATTGAGAACGTGGCCAATAGAAATAGCATGGCTGGGAAGAAGGGTTTCCTGGGGGGCATGACAATGAATTTTATGAATCAATCTAATTTTCCCAACATTGTTTCTATTGCAAAAATTCCCATAATAGAAAAGAAGTTGTTTTAAAGCTTTCTATTTAACATAATATAAATTATAGGAAAAATAATAAACCCGAAACAGCAACTTCTCCCGGCGGCCGGATCAGAGCTGTGGCGGACGCCGCAGCGACTCTGTGTCACGCTCAGCTTTAACGGTCAGGTATCCGCCAATAATCCGAAAATAAGCAAGGCTGTGGCGGATCATCGCCTCTGTGTCACGCTCATTTTTGCCGCGCTAATTCCTCCCGGCAAGCTGCTCCCGGTTTTCCGGATGGCTTCTGGCTCTTCCTGCGGAGAACCAAATAATTTCAGGTGAAATATTTCCAGCTGCCGGCTTCCCCCCTCTATTCCCCTCTCCCGCCCCGCCGGCAAATTAAAGTACGAAAAATTTCGTATTTTAATTGAGCGCAGAAATTTTGTAAATTTCCAGCGAAATTTCGCTTTCTGCAAACCAACGAGATATGGAAGCTTACGCATCGGTACTGAATTACGCCATTCCTTTTTTCATGTCCCTGCTGTTGCTCGAGGCCGTGGCTGCCTGGCTCAAAGGCGAGGAAGTGCTTCGCAGCATGGACACGCTGTCCAGCCTGAGCTCCGGCCTTACGAACGTGATCAAAGACGTCCTGGGCCTGACTGTAGTCGTTGTCTCCTACGGCTGGTTCGTGGATCATGTGGCGCTTCTGGAAATACGCCCCACCTGGATGGCCTATACGCTGGCCTTCATCGGGCTGGACTTTGCCGGCTACTGGGTACACCGGCTTTCCCACCGCGTCAACATTTTCTGGAACCGCCACATCATCCATCACAGCAGCGAGGAATACAACCTGGGCTGCGCCCTGCGCCAGTCCATCTCGGGTTTTGTTTCCATTACCGTCTTCTTTCTGGTGCCCATCGCCTTCCTGGGAGTCCCGGCGGAAGTGGTCGGCATAGTGGCGCCGCTGCACCTGTTCGCCCAGTACTGGTATCACACCCGCCTGATCGGGAAAATGGGCTTTCTGGAAAAGATTATCGTCACGCCCTCTCACCACCGGGTTCACCATGCGATCAACCCCGAGTACCTGGACAAGAACCTTTCGCAGATTTTTATCGTGTGGGACAAAATATTCGGCACCTTCCAGGAAGAGCTGGACGAGGTGCCGCCCGTCTATGGCGTCACCCGCCCGGTGCGGACCTGGAACCCCTTCCTCATTAATTTTATGCACCTCTGGCTTCTGGCGAAGGACGCCTGGCGGACAAAGTCCTGGAAGGATAAACTGAAAATCTGGTTTATGCCGACCGGCTGGCGCCCGGCCGACGTTGCCGGGAAATACCCTGTGCCTTCGATCAGGAATGTATACGATTTTGAAAAATACGCCCCTACCCTATCCCGTAAACTGCAGGCCTGGTCCTGGGCACAGTTTGTCTTCACGTTCATGCTGATGATGTACCTGTTTAACAACCTGGCAGACGTCGGCTTTCAACAGGCGCTGGTTTATGGCGCTTTCCTTTTCCTCTCCATATTCAGCTTCACCATGCTGATGGATAAAAACCCTCACGCCTGGTGGGTCGAACTGTGCCGGTCGATAGCCGGGCTGGTTTTGATCTATATCCAGGGCGATTGGTTCGGCCTGGCCGGCGCCTGGCCCGCCGGCATCTACCTGCTGACAGCATACTTTATCTTTTCCCCTGCCCTCACTTCGGCCTTCGTGGTGTATGAGGTGCTGCCCGCCGCTCACGGCCTGCAAAGGGCCGGGTGACTCTTGGCAGGAAAATTAAATACGAATTTCTTCGCATTTAATTTTACCTGCCGATTTTTACTATATCAAAGATTGTAGTATATTAAACCCCCAGGAAGATGTAGGAAGCCAGGGTTGCCCTGGCTTGCACTTTGTATGCGCTTAATCTTATGAAAATAAGGCGGTTACAGTTTTAAGCCCTTTTAGCTCCGCGCTTTCAGGGCACTCTTGTCGTGGTATTTCCTAACGCTTCTGCATAACCAAAAATCGATCCAATGAATTGTAAACACCTTCTGTTCTCCCTGCTTCTTTTATCCGGCACGACAGCGCTCAACGGCCAGTTCCCCTGCCTTAGCGGCATGCAGATCAACGGCCCTGCCGGGCAGAACGGCATTGATCTTTGCCAGGGCGGTTTCTCCCCGACCCTCAATTTTGCCGCTAACATCAGTGCGCTGCCGGTCGGCTACCTGGTAGTCGACGAAAACGGCGTGATCGTCTACATCGGGCTGAGCGGGACCATTGACTTTTCCAGCCTGCCGGGCAACAGCTTCAGCGTGTACGCCTTCAACTTCATCGGCTCCCTCCGGGCTGAAGTTGGCGACCCGCTGGGAACGCCCCTGGCGAACGGCTGTTACGCGCTGACAGCCAACTCCATCTCCATCACCGGCGATGCGCCTTCAGCCGGGATGGTAAGCACCGAAGACGGCGCTACGGAGGCTTATACCTGCCCGGGCGACGGCCTGGCCGACATCGTCCGCTTCGACAGCGCGGGAGTCGATGCCGGCGCTTCCTTTGTTTACCTCGTCACCGATGAAAACAACATCATCACCGAAATCCTGGGCGGGGATGCCGCAGATTTCGAAGACGACAGCACCGGCGTGTCCCGGGTATGGGGATTGGCTTATAACGGCAACTTGACTGCCATGGTAGGCGATGAGGCCGCAACCGCCAGCCTCGCCGACGGCTGTTACTCCTTATCGGCAAATTTTGTCACCATCATCCGGCAGGAGCCGGAAGGCGGGACGGTGAGCACAGAGGATGGCGCCGACGAAGTGTCCCTGTGTGCAGGCGGCGGGGCGTCCGGCATCGTCCGGTTCGACAGCATGGGCACGAGCGGCGGCGCCTATGCTTATGTGGTGACAGACACAAACAATGTAATTCTCTTCTTGCCGGGGGGCGACCAAATAGACTTTGACACCATCGGCGCCGGCGTTTGCCGGGTCTGGGGCCTGGCCTACACCGGCATGATCATTGCTTCCGCCGGCGATACGGCTTCCGTCGCCAGCCTGAGCGACGGATGTTTCGACCTCTCCGATAACTACGTCACCGTGAACAAAGAGGGCGCCAATGGCGGAGGCATCAGCACCGATGCCGGCGAAACCGAAGTTTTTGTCTGCCCGGACAGCCTTGCCCGGGACACCATCCGGTTTGTGAGCAACGGAGCAGTAGGAAACAACTTTGCTTTCGTCCTGACAGATACCAGCAATGTTATTTTATTTTTCCCGGACACCACATTTATCCTCGCAAGCAGCCTGAGCGAAGGCATTTACCGTTTGTGGGGACTGGCTTACAACGGCGCCCTGACGGCGATGCCCGGCGACACCGCTTCCACCACTACCCTATCGGATAGTTGCTTCGCCCTTTCCAGCAATTTCCTTGCGATCTACAACACACCGCCTGCCGGCGGCATGGTAGCTACAGAGGGCGGCGAAACGGAAGTTTTCACCTGCCCGGGGGATGGAATCGCGGACATTATCCGGTTTGACAGCAGCGGCGTTGTCGGTGCCAGTTATGCCTATGTGATTACGGACACCAGCAACGTCATCATCGGCTTTCCGACTGGAGACGAGGCGGACTTCGACACCGCCGGCATCGGGGTGAGCCGGGTCTGGGGCCTGGCCTACTCCGGGAACCTGACGGCCATGACCGGCGACACGGCTTCGGCCGCCCTGCTGTCCGATGGTTGTTTCAGCCTTTCCGATAATTACATTACCGTCATCCGACAGCAGCCGGACGGCGGGACAGTGAGCACGGCAGGAGGCGGCCTGGAAGCTTTCACCTGCCCCGGCGACGGCCTGGCTGACATAGTCCGGTTCAGCACTACCAGCGGCAGCGGAAGCTATGCCTTTGTCGTCACCGACACGAACAATGTGATCCTGGCGTTGCCGACAGCGGACCAGTACGACTTCGAACCTACCGGGCCGGGCACCTGCCGGGTCTGGGGCCTGGCCTTTACCGGAAACCTGACGGCCATGGCCGGCGATACGGCCTCGGCCGCAGCCCTGTCGGATGACTGTTTCGCGCTTTCCGGCAACTTTATCACCGTCTACAAAGAACAGCCTGCCGGCGGGCAGGTCAGTACCGAGTCCGGGAGCACGAGCCTGGCGCTTTGTGCCGGGGACGGGCTGGCGGACCTGGTCCGCTTCGACAGTACCGGTACGGGCAACAGCAACTACAGCTACATCGTCACCGACACCAACAACATTATCCTTGCCTTGCCAACCGGAGACAGTTTCGACTTCGAAGGCGCCGGGGCAGGCATTTGTTATGTCTGGGGCCTGGCCTACACCGGTTCATTAACAGCTCAGGCAGGAGACACCGCTTCCGTTGCCATACTTTCTGATGGATGTTTTGCTTTGTCGGATAATTTCATAACCGTAACCCGGCAGTCCGTCGACGGCGGAACCGTCAGCACGGAAAATGGCGAAACTGCCGTGGATTTATGTATTGGCGGCGGCACGGCGGACAGCATCCGCTTTGACAGCGCCGGCACAGGCAACGCTGCGTTTACCTATGTGGTGACGGATACCAATAACGTGATCCTTTCTTTGCCTCTTTCCGACGTGATTAATTTTGACAGCGCCGGCACCTGCCGGGTCTGGGGCCTGGCTTACCTGGGCAACCTGACGGCAATGCCTGGCGACACCGCCTCGGCTGCTGCCCTTTCCGACAGTTGTTATGCTCTGTCAGGCAACTTTGTCACCGTCAACCGGCAGGCGGGGGACGGCGGCATGGTCAGCACAGAGAGCGGCGAAACGGATGTGTCGATCTGCGCCGGAGACGGCCTGCCCGACATCATACGGTTTGACAGCACGGGAGTGGTGGCCGACTCTTTCGTTTATCTCGTCACCGACACCAATAATGTGATCCTTTCCATTCCGGATGCGGATTTCGCCGACTTTGAAGGCGCCGGCACAGGCATTTGCCGGGTCTGGGGGCTGGGATACTCCGGGGTGCTTTTAGCTATGCCCGGCGATACGGCCTCGGCCACTCCCCTATCCGACGGATGTTTCGGCTTGTCTTCCAACTTCATCACTGTGAACCGCCTGGGTACTGAAGGAGGCATGGTCATGACGGAAGCCGGGGAGACGGAAGTTTTCCTTTGCCCCGGCAACGGCATCCCGGATATCGTCCGGTTTGACAGCGCCGGCGTTGCTTCCGGTGCGTTTACGTATATCATTACCGATACTAATGATATAATCCTCAGCATCCCGCCGGGTGATTTTGCTGACTTCGAGGGGGCGGGAACCGGCATTAGCCGGGTTTGGGGGCTGGCCTATCCGGATAGCCTTTTCGCCACGCCCGGAGATACGGTCGCCAACACCATCCTGGCTGCCGGGTGTTATGCCCTTTCGGGCAATTACATTACGGTCATCCACCAGCAGCCGCTGGGGGGGATGGTGAGCACGAATGCAGGCGCAACGGAGGCCTACACCTGCCCCGGCGACGGAGTTGCGGATATCGTCCAGTTCGACAATGCCGGTTCCATCGGTGCCGGTTATGCTTACATTGTCACGGATACCAATAATGTGGTAGAGGCTGTTGTCACTTCGGGCGCCGTTGATTTCGAAGGCTTTGGCGTTGGCGTGTCCCGGGTTTGGGGCATTGCCTTTACCGGCAACCTTGCAGTTATGGTTGGCGATACAGCTTCCAATGTGCCGTTGAGCGACGATTGCTTCAGCCTTTCCGGAAATTTTGTCACGGTTTACCGGGAGATTCCCAACGGCGGCAGCATACTGACCGAAGCCGGACAATCCAGCGTGACGGTCTGCACGAGCGATGGTTTATCCGACCTGATCCGCTTTGACAGCGTGGGTGCCAGCAACAGCGCCTATGCCTACGTAGTGACCGATACCAACGCAGTCATCCTCAGTTTAAGCAATACGGACGGCATTGATTTCGAAGGCGCCGGGGCCGGCCTGTGTTACGTCTGGGGCCTGGCTTACACCGGCAACCTGACGGCAATGGCCGGAGACACGGCGTCGTCAGCAGCGCTGTCCGACGCCTGTTTCGACCTTTCTGACGACTTTGTAAGCGTCTTCCGGGAGGAAGCGGACGGAGGGCTGGTCAGCACGGAGGACGGCAATACAGTTGTTTACCTGTGCCCGGGCGATGGACTGGCGGACACGGTCCGTTTTGACAGTGCGGGCATGCTGGGAGATTTCTATGCTTACCTGATCACCGATACCAATAATGTAATCTTGTCTATCCCCGTGGCGGACTTTGAAGATTTTGAAGACGACAGCGTTGGAGTTTCTCTGGTCTGGGGCCTGGCATATAGCGACAGCCTTATTGCCATGCCGGGCGACACGGCTGGGGTTGCCCGGTTGGCTACCGGGTGTTACGCCCTGTCTTCCAACTTCCTTACGGTGTACCGGGATATTCCGGACGGAGGCACGCTGAGCACATCCGACGGTACTGGCTTTGTCGATGCCTGTTCTGGCAGCAACCTCGCCGATGCCATAGTTTTTGACAGCATAGGCGCCGTAAACAGTTTGTTTGCGTACGTCATTACGGACACTTCCGGCATCATCCTGTACGGGCCGGACACAGGCCTTTCCGGGTTTAGCAGTACCGGCTTAGGGCCCATTCAGGTTTGGGGGATGGCGTACACCGGCAATATTACCGCGATGCCCGGCGACACGCTGGCCCTTGCAGCCCTGTCTGATGAATGTTATGACCTGTCCGACAATTTTATCCCGGCAGTGCTGGAAGAGACGGAAGGCGGTTTCGTGCAAACTGCGGGAGGCGAGCAGGTGGTTTATACCTGTCCCGGCGACAGGGTTGCCGACGTAATCGCCTTTGAAAGCTTCAATGCATTTGGAGAATTCTATGGCTACGTCCTGACCGATACCAACGACGTGCTTATCGGGATAAATGAAGCGCCTTTGTCCAACTTTGAAAACCTGGGAGTCGGGGTCATCCGGGTCTGGGGCCTGGCTTACTCCGGCACCATTATCGTTTCGCCGGGCGATACCCTTGGCCAGATAGATATCACGGATGGTTGTTATGATTTTTCGGACAACTTCGTCACTGTCAATATGGATGTGCCCAACGGAGGGATGGTCATGACGGAGGATGGTTTCAGCCAGGTGGATGTCACCGTGGGCGACGGCTTAAATGATTGGGTTTATTTTGACAGCGTTGGAGCCAGCAACAGCCGGTATGTATACCTCATCACCGATACCAGCACTGCCGTATTAGCCATTTTGGCTGATGACGGGTTCAATTTTGAGAACTCCGGCCCTGGCGCCTGCCTGGTTTGGGGGCTGGCCTACACCGGTTCCCTTTCCTTTGCGGCAGGCGATACGCTGGCGGCGCTGGATAGCCTAAGTACCGATTGTTATAGTTTGTCGGCCGATGCGGTAACCGTTCAGCGCATACAGGGCCGGCCGCGGGCCGGCGGGGACGCTTCAGCGGTTCAGCGGCCGGCGGAGCTGCGCCTGGAAGCCTGGCCGGTGCCGGTGCAGGGCAACCTCACGGTGAATATCGGATATTCGGGAACGCCGGCGGAAGGCGTGCTTAGCCTGCTGGACTACTCGGGCAGGAAATTGCTCCGGCAAGCCATAATGCTGGAAAAAGGGCAAAACCGGATTGAACTGAATACCAGCGAAGTGTATCCGGGGTTGTACCTCCTGCATCTGCAGATGGCCAATGGAGCGGCGGCCAACCTCAAGTTGGCAAAACCCTGACGGGCATATCCCCCGATACTGAATAAAGAAGGCTCCCTTCCATCAGGAGGGGAGCCTTCTTTCATTTTCGCCCCGCTATGAAAATTCGAAATATGCTTAATTCCAGTCCGGCATATCGGCATTTTCAAATAACAAAACGCGGTTTTGGTTTTGGGTGGGGTCCACGTCCATCAGCATGACCTTTGCCGGGCCGACATTATCAGAGGGCTTGTTGACGAATAATATCTTGGCGCCTCCATTGGTGAATTTGGGTTGCGTGTCGTTTGTGCCGTCATCTTTTCCAAAGGACAGGCCCATATAGGCGCCGGTTTCGATATTATAGATGCTGATCCCGCTGTTGAGCGGCATGCCCGTAGCAGAAAATTCGTCAACGTAATTGTAAGAGAAGGCAACAGTTCTGCCATCCGGGGCAAAAACAGGGTGCCGGATTTGGCCGTCGAGCAAGTTTTCCAGCCGGGTCCGGGGTATGGAATCGAGGTCGAAGACGTATAATTTGCTCTGGATGCCGTCGGGCCTTTCGGCAGTTGCGACAATTTTATTGTTTCGGGCGGTCCAGTCGACGCCGGTAAAAATAAAGCCGTCGCTGATCTCTGCGACCAGGGCCAGGCCGCTGCCATCGGTGTTTACGCGATACAGCCTGCCAAAATTCATGAACAACAACTGGTCGCCGGTTGGAGACCAGCAGTAGGACGCCAGGCTTTCGTCTTTGGACCGCAGGGGGATGCCTGAGGTCACCTGCCGGGCATTCGTCCCGTCGCGGTCCATGATGAACAGGTGAGTTTCGGTACCAACCAAACGCAAGGCGGCCATTTTATCTCTCAGTTGCGGCCGGAGCCTGGGCCGCCAGTAGGACTGCAAACCGTTGGTAAGCTGGTAGGAAATTTCTTCCGGATTGGCGCCCCCGTTGGGTTCCTTGCCGCCGAAGATGGTCAGGTTTCCATTGACTGGCCGCACAAAGACATACCTGAATTCATCCCGGGGATATTCCCGGATAGTGAAGCTCCACACTTCGCCGTACGTCGGAGGGTTGATGCCATCTTTGGCGACCACCTGCCAGTAGTACCGCTGGTCGAACCTCAACGCCATGTTATTGGGGCGGGGGGTTAAGAAGGTATCTGTCGTTATCGTTTCCAGGACCAGCGTATCGGAATCATACAGATAAACTTCATAAGTCAGGCTGTCTCCATCCGGGTCAGGGGCGGTCCAGGATAAGGTGAGGCTGGGGTCGAGGCCCTGGGCGCCGTTGGCCGGCTGCAGCACGGTGGGCAACGACGGCGGATCGTTGAGGTCCGTATCCTTGGTGATGAGTATTTTAACGGAATTTATACGGTCTCCTTCTATTTGTACGGTGATGACAGCGTCGTCATATCCGGCAAACCTGGTCCGGATGCTGTAAGAACCTTCCAGGAGGGAATCGATGGTGAACTCCCCGAATTCGTCGGTAATGACGAGTTCCGATTCAGGATTGGTCGTGACGCTTGCCCCGGCGATGGGGGCCAGGGTTTCTGCGTCGAGGACTTCGCCGGCCAGCCGCCCGTAGGAAGTAAGGCTTATGGTATCTTCCCGGCAGCTTCCGAGCAGAAGCAGAACGGCTATGAAAAAGGATAGTTTTTTCATGGGATTATTTCTTTTTATTTCGGCTCAAGTAATACTTAAGGCCGAGGCGGGATCGATAGAAAAAATCGTTATATTTGCCATTAACCACTCCATCTAGCCCGTCGCTCATCAAGTAGTTGTTATCCAAAGCCAGTTCGAGCCCCAGGAAATCGGTAACGAAATATTCGAGGCCCAGGCCGGCGTTGAGTTTCAGGAGCATATTGGAGGGCACGCTGCTGGAAGGCATTTCCCCTTCCGGCATCATCAGCCCTCCGCCGGCGAACAGGAAGGGCGAAATGCGGTCAGTCGGCAGCAGGCGCAACCGGGCAGAACCGTCGAAGTAAGTGACTTTCCGGTCAAAGGCCTGTTCAGAAGCCAGGCTGCTTTTTCCAAAACCCAGGTGGAAGGACAAGCCAGAGGAGAAGACGGCGGTGAGGCCAGCTTCAACGCCGGGCCGAAACCGGGGATTTGGATAATCCCCCTGGTATAAGAGGCTGGTGCCGCTGATGGAGAAGGAAGAATAATGGCCATGGTCAACGTGGTTGCGCCCAACCAGGTCGACCTGCTCCATTTCCTCTTTTTCCACATCATAGGCAGCCAGGGCGCCGTTCATCAGGTTTTGCTGAGAACTGTCGGCGCGCCACAACCCCTCCTGCGCCCCTTCCAGGATAAGGCTGTAAACGGCTTTTTCTATGGCTTCCGTAACGGCCATATCGGCAGGTTCGTTATAGGTAAAGCCCGTTTCTACTTCCAGCAGCCGGCTAAACCGGACAAACCGGAACAGCCCGCCGTCTACCGCCTGGGACAGCAGGGTTTTTGAGGTGTAAACATTTTTCAGTACGCGCCCGGACTTGGTGGCGATGGCCCGCAGGTAGACGGTGACGCGGTCCTGGCGGTATTTTCCTGAACCGCCGGCGCCGAAATACCGGACGCCAATGCCGCCGGTCATGATATTGGACTCGTAGGAAACGATGCCGCCTTCGATGATCATCCCGGCGAAGAGCAGCGGGGATATCAATGCCTGTCCGGCATTTTCCCGGTTGAATTCCATCCGGGTGGACCGGATGATCTTGCGCTCGTTGAGCAGGTTGCCTACGTTCTCTCTTTCGATAACGGTGAACCAACCAGAGTCCATCAATGCCTTGATCAGAATGTTGGTCGCGCCCTGCGTTACAGCCGTCGACCAGCTGGTGCCCACTTCGCTGGGTTTATACTGCCCGGTTTGGTCCCGCAGCTTATATACGGCAACAATAATAGGTTCCTCGGGCTGGGGAAGGTTTCGCAGATGGAAGCTGAACGGGGTTTGCTCCCCTATCCGGGCACGGGTGGTTTTCATGGGCTGATTGAGATAAGCACCGCAGCCGGAAACCACCCATGAAAGAGCCGTAATGATTATCCATAAGTACTTTTTCATAATAAGGAGTTTGGGAAATTCGGAATCTGGAAAAAGCTCGACTACCTATCGCCAAGGCATAGCGCTGCTACCCCCGGCACAGGTAGCCAAGCCATCCAAACTCTAATTTTTATGGATATACCAGATCTTAAAAATAAGGTACGGTAATGGATGTTTGATTTCCGGTAGACAGGTCGCTGATGGTAATGACCAGCCCGTCCAGGCCGGGCAATACGTCAACCAGCAAGTTCCCAAATTCGTAGGTGCCGGTCTGGATGCCGTTTTCCCCAAAGATGTTGCTGTTGTTGTTGAACAGGTTTCGGGTCAGCTGGCTCAGAATCTGGTTGTTGAGCGATTCGGTGAACCGGTCGATGGAGTTTCTGCCGCTGCTGCTGCTCCGGTTGGGGTCAGAGAGGGTATTCTGCGCGTTGGCGGAGTTGAGCATCCAGCTGTAGTTCAGGTAGTTGCCCCCGAACGCAGGATTCTGCGGGGTGTAAGTGAAGTCTTGCCCATACATGAAAACGGGCGCTGCAAGGAGGAACAGAGCTAAGAGTTTGGATTTGAAGTTCATCGGTTGTAGGATTATAATTGTTAATAAATGCCTTGTAGTTCGTCTTCGAGGTTATCTCCGGCTTCTGCCCGTTGAGAAAGCAGGCTTTGGAGGCGGGCATTGACATAGTCGGACAAACGCTCCAGGTAATCGAAATTGGGCAGGAGGTTGGTCTCCACTATTTTTTCGTCATCCAGCCAAACGACGAGCCGGGTCGTCCGGCCCCTGCCCGGAAATTCTTCCAGCTTGATGTAGTAATCGCCGGAACCGGCCGGCGACTCCCACTGGGCGTAAAAAAGGTCGTACAGGTCGCGCCCCGCGCGGGTACGGGTATTGTCGATAACCAGGCCTCCGAATTCAAAGCCGGAATCCTGCCCTTCGAAATCACCTTCCTGTGAGACATCCTCTTCATAGGCTGCGCCGTCATTCTGCTTCTGTCTGTCCGCCGAGTAAACCAGGGTGTCCGAATCCATGAGAATATCCTGGTAATAGATCAACAACACGGCCTCGAAATCCTTCAGTTCGCTTAGGACCATCCTCG
The DNA here is from genome assembly GCA_024102975.1 of Phaeodactylibacter sp. Taxonomy (GTDB): domain Bacteria; phylum Bacteroidota; class Bacteroidia; order Chitinophagales; family Saprospiraceae; genus JACJXW01. The sequence goes on from JAGFJD010000187.1 coordinate 47,926, forward strand.
TGGAAGCGATCATTTTGCTTTCCTCTCCCGCAAGCTTCACCTGCCCGTCTTGATTGTTAGATATGGAGTTGTTGTTCTTGTCGGTTCCGGTGAGGATAAAATCAAAACCAAGGATCACCTCGTCTGCTGTCGTGTTCTGCGCCTGGGCTTTCAGCACGATATCCTTGCCTTCCACTTCATAAAGGATATTACCCTGGAGAGCAGCTTCCTCTTCCAGGTCCTGCGCCATTATATAGCCTGCGCTTAAAGATGTAATTGCCAAAACCAACAAAAACCTGTGCATAATATTAGAATCTGTATTTTGGGATATACTTCAGTTGCTCCGAAGTTCAGGTTGTTCCATTTGGCAGAACCCAAACAGCAAGCCTCTATTGCACCTAAAGGGCAAGGCTTCCCGGAGGAACGATGACATATTCAATAAGGAAACGGTTGTATGTATGCCTCCTGGAGAAACCGGGGCAAGCGTGGGAGTGTAGTTTTCCATCACAGTTATGCCCGAATCGAAGGCAAAAGCAGCATGTGTCGCCTTTGCCATCCAGCTATTACTACCCGAAGTTCAGGTAATTGTACGGAGGGGGCTAAAAAAGGTTACCTGTGGCGGAAGAATTGAAGGTTATTTTTCTGATTTTTCCTTTATGCTGTCGCTGGACAGGTCCAGGATGACGGTATCCAGGAGCTTTTTCTTGTGATAAATTTTCAGGGTGGCGCGGAGGCTGCTTCCCTTTCGCCAGGATACGGAGGTCGAAGACAGCGTTTTGGATTCCATCGCTTCCAGTTCTTTTTTTCCGCCCTGGCTGTTGGAAACTGTATTGTTGTTGCTGTCGCGCTGTTCGATGCTCAGTTTATAAGTCAGGCTGAGCTTCTTATCCGTTTGGTTTTCACAATGTGCCTCGATTTTCAGCTTATCTCCTTTCACTTCGTAAAGGATCTGTCCATCCACAGGCGCCTTCTTTGCCAGGCCTTGTCCGAATACAAAGATGCCGCTAAAGAAAAAGAACACCAGGGCTGAGAAAGATCTGTTCATAGTACAATCAATGCTTAATTAAAAAAAAGAAACCTTATGCTCCCGGAAGCAACCGGCAGCACATTTATTTTATGCAGGCGTTGGCCCGCCTTATTTCAGGAATTGGTTCAGGTCTTCCACCTGGATATTCATGTCAGAACCGTTGAACTCGATGGTGTAGTCCAGCCCCTCAATATCTTCAGCAGTATGGGTAACGTTAATGTTGGAGCCATTCTGAATGAAACGGGCGTTGACTTCTTCCACGTTGCGGTAATCCAGGCGCAGGGAGTTGTCGTTTCCATCCTGCAATACTCCGATCGTCGCCTCTTCCCCGTCCAGCAGAATATCGACGAGATTGTGGTCTCCGTTTTGGCGGACGGCGGCGCCGTTGCGGTCTCCCTCCATGGTCAGGTAGATTTCGTTGTAGCTGCCCGATTGCTGGATGTCTGCCAGCTGGCGGTTAGCCTGCTCGATTTCTACGATATTGGAAGACGCCTGGTTAAGCACAACGCGGCTGAGGTTGCCATCGAGGCTGGGCGCTGCTTCCAATGCTTCTATCAGCTCGTCTTCCACGCTGCCGCTCACCTGAGCGCTCAGGCTGAAAGGTAAGGCAAGGAAAAGGGAAAACAAAATCGAAAAGGCTGCTTTTATCATTGGGTAGAGAGATTAAATGATTGTAAACCAGGAAAGAGAAAGAGCAACTTTGCCCTTTCTCTAACCGCATTTCAGGTATTCAGGTTCGTTTATTTCTGGGAAATCTCGACCATGTTGCTGTCAGAACCGTCGTTGATGATTACATCGCTGGTGCTGTAACCGCCGTATTGGTCGACTTCTACGGAGTTGAAGCTGCTTTCGTCGTAGATGCCGATGAACGATTCATGGTCGTCGCCGTTCTGGTATACGTCGACATCGTTGTCGCTGGATTCGCCGATGATCTCGACTCCGGATTCCTGGTCGTCGCCATCCTGGCGGACGCGCACATCGTTCAGGTCGGAACCAAAAGCAATGGTAACGTCGGATTCGTTGTCGTCGCCGTCCTGCTTGACTCTGACATCGTTGCCTGCGTTGAAGGCGAAGATGGTAACGTCGGATTCGTTGTCGTCGCCGTCCTGTTCGATGTCAACCTGATTGGCAAAGCCGGCTTCGTCGATCACTACGTCCGAGTCGTTATCTTCTCCTGTCTGGTAAACGTCGACTTCGTTGGCGTCGCTGGTGGAGTTGATGGTGACGCTCGATTCCTGGTTTTCGCCGTATTGCTGGATGGACACGTCATTGACGAAGCTACCGGCGGTGATATTTACTTTGGAGTCGTGGTCGCCCTGGCCGGCCTGATAGACATCAACCTTGTTGCCGTCGGAAACGTCGAGGATGTTGACGACCGATTCGTTGTCTTCGCTTTCCTGTTCTACGTCGACGTCGTTGAACCAGCTCGCGTCGATGGTCACCTTGGAGCGGTTGTCTTCATCGTCCTGCTTGACGTTGACGTCATTCTGGAAGCCTTCGCGGATATACACTTCGCTTTTCTGGTTCTCGCCCTCCTGGGTTACGTCGACATCGTTTTCGAAAGAGAACTCCGTGACGTTGACCTTGGAGACATTGAGTTCATCGTCCTGCTGGTCCTGTTTTACCGTGATGGTGTTGTCGCTACTGTTATCAGAGACCTTGATGGTTGACTTGTTTTCCGTTTGAGCCATGGTCGTCCCGACAACGAAGAGCAGTGCTGTGATCAGTAAATAAATCTTCTTCATGTCCGAATTTAGATTTTAGATTATGAAATGTTAGTAATTAGTGCTGTTCAGGTTTCCCAAAAAGTACGAAAAGGCTGTATCCACCCTGTTTTCGGGCGACGAGCCTTACAACGGTAAAGATTATCAATCTTTGGGAAAATGGCAGAATCTTATCTTACCAGGGAATATTTGATCTTGATCTGTAATGTTAGCCTCTCTGCTTTTGCGGTTGCAGTCCGGTGGAGAAATAAATCCGTCCTGCTGTTCACAAAGGTAAAAACATTGACACGCACTATTCTGCCATTTAGCCCTAATATTCTGCCATTATATATTTTTTTTTAAAATTTATGGTCACTGGCCGTCGCGCAGGAAAACAACCGGCCGCATGCCGAAGTAAGCTTCGAACAGTTTCGAGAAGTAATCCGGGCGGGAGAAACCTACGGACAGGGCTGTTTCTTTAATGGTGATGCCTTTTTTTTCCCGCAGCAGCTCTTTAGCTTTCGCCAGCCGGGCCACCTGCAGGTACTGGTTGGGGGTAAAGCCGGTTTCTTGTTTGACCCGGCGGTAAAATTGCCGTTCGCTCATGAACAATTCTTCAGCAATCTTAGGAATGGTGAGGTTGGGGTCGTGCAATTGGTCAGAGATGATGGCGTTTAATTTTCCCAACCAATTTTTCTTTGTTTCGATGAGTGGTTCATGGTTGAGGGATTTGGTGCTCCTGTCCATTTCGCTTGGTTTTTTATCCGAATCTCTATTGTTGTCTGGCCTTCGGCTTTTATAAACAGGGGGAAGGCAAAGCAAATGATCTTCATGCCCGACCTGGCGTGCAAGTGATCAGCCCTCCGGAAAAGACAATGAAACTCCGCTTTTGGGCGCTTCCCTTCTCCGTATACGCCGGGGTTTTTCGATTGTTGCGTGGACGAGGAGAAAAAATGAAAAAAATTAAAATCTGTAGCGGACAGAAAGTTGCAGGTCGGTATTAAACTGCCGGTTTTTGGCCAGGAATGCCGCATCCGGGCTCAGGTCGAGCAGGCCGTGGGTAAAGCGGGCGGACAATGCCCACCGGCGGCGCCAGGCCAATTCCACGCCCCCGGAAAGGCCGAGGTCGAATTTCCGAAGCTCCGGTTCCCTGCCGGGGCCGGCATTGCTCTGTCCGGAGCCGGAGGTAACATCTGCGGATACTTCTTCGTCCCGAGCGGCAGGCAAGGAAAACCCTTCCAGTAGCAGGGCGGGCCTGGCGCCTGCCAGAATGCTCCAGGCAGGAGCGATCCTGTATTTGGCCAACAGGGGTGCCTCTATTGCGAGGTAATTCTTTTCCGCTGTGCCTCTGGATTCCTGGTCGAAGAAGTTGCCGTTGCTGGTTTCGATCCGCGCCGACTGTTCATAAGTGGAGTAGAAGCCGGCAACGTATTTAAGATGGGTTTCGGCCTGGACGGACCAGCGGGGCGTTAGTTGCAGGCCGGCAAAAAGGCCGGCGAAAGGATAAGGTGCCTGGAGCCCTTCCCGTAAGTTGATGATCGGGAGGTTAGCTCCCAGCAGCAGGCCTCCGTAGAGCCGCCTTCCCTCCTTTTTTGCCGGGGCAAAGCGGCGGCTGTCGGCCGCGAGCACCGGCAGCTGGCTGTCCAGGCTGCCGGAAAGGGTGGGCAGATAAGGGAGTGCTGACCGGAGGGAGTGGCTGGCCGGGACGGAACCCATCCGGCCTTCGGGGGGTGCCGGGCGGGTGGCAGTTTCTCCTTTCCCTTGCCCGGCGGCAAGAGCCGGCGGCAGTTGCCGGCCAGGGACTGCAGGTTCCATGCCGGCGGCAGGATGGCCCGGCAGGGCCGGCAGTCGGGTTTCGGGCAAAGCTGCAACCGCCGGGCGGGCCTTCTCCTCCCGGCCGGCATTCGGCGGAAGGGGGGAGCTGTCCGGGGAACTCGCCTGCCCGCTCCCGGCGCTTCCTTCCAGGGGGATCGGGAACGCTCCGACAGGCGCTTGTTTTTGGGGGAGCCCCAGCCAGGCGCCGGCCAGATACCCTATAGCCGCAGCGGCGAGGATCAGGGCCGCGATCCGTTTTTTCCTTTTCTCAGAAGGGCGGGCTGCGCCTTCCAGCAATTGCTCCATAGCCCGCCATTCTCCGGCGGGGTCGCCTTCCGGATTATGTTGCCGGATCTTCTGGCCGAATTTTTCCCAAAATTTATCGTGATGGCTCATAATACGATCCTTAACGATGATGATAGTTTTGCAACAGTCGCTTCAATTCCTGTTTTGCCGTAGAAAGATGCCAGCGGGACGTGCCTTCGCTCATGCCCAGTTGCTCGGCGATTTCCGCGTGTTTGAAACCCTCGACGACGTACAGCGAAAATACGGCACGGGTCATGGGCGCCAGTTGCTGCAACATGGAAAGCAGGTCTTCGGCCGCTATTTTGTCGAGAACAGAAGAAGGGATGGCCACCTCGGCTGCGTCTTCGATAGCTACCGTCCGCCTCTTTTTAGCTTTGCGGACGTGGTCGATACAGGTGTTGACGGCAATGCGGTTGATCCAGGCCGGGAAAGCCTGGTAATCCTGGCATTGGTGCAAGGATTGGAACGCTTTCAGAAAGGCCTGGTTGACCAGGCTTTTGGCCTGATCCTGGTCGGTGGAATACCGCAGGCAAATGGCAAAAAGGGAATTATAGAACTGTTGATACAGTTGCTGCTGGGCCTGCCGCTCCCCGGATTTGCAGGCCTCGATGACATGGGGGAGCTCCCGGTTTTCTTTTTTGCGTTCTGCCACCGTTGGAACAGGTGTCAACCTGGCAAAATGATCAGCCATGGCCTTCGTTTTTCTGTCTTCGCCAGTAAGGACGAACCACCAGCATAGAACGTTGGGCGTGGCTGGGCAAAAGTAGCAGAAAACCGGCAATCCTTCCTCAAAGAAGCAGGAAGGCGGCCAAAAAAGCAATAAAACTCAGGGCGAGCCCTCCGACGAAAACGCGGTAGGCATAAGTCAGCAGGCGGTATTTCTTTTGCAGCACCTGGCCCAGGTTATAGAGGTCGCGGGAGAGGTCGTCGTAGAGAACCTCCTGATCTTCCTTGAGCCCGCGGAGGTAATCGACAAATTCATCCTTGGGGATCTTGAGGAAATTGCCGAAGTACAGCAGGCTTACGCGGTGTTGCCGGACATCCTCCTCCGTAAACTGTTGCCCTGAAACTTTTGGCATGGCGGAAAAGACGGCAAAAGAAATGGCGGTCAGCGAGGTCAGCATCAATGTGATTACAGGGATGGCAAATTCCAGGTTTTCGCCGATTGCTGCCTGCGACAGGGAGAAGCCGGCGCTGGCGGCGGTGATCAGGATAGACAACACCAGGGTGTTGATGCTGATAATCATGTTGGCCTTGCCGTCGGCTATGGAGCTCAGGTTGATGTGGTTGCGCAGGGTTACCCGGTAGATAGTGTCTACTCCCCGGCCGAAATCTTTGCCTGTCTTTTTCCGGATGGTTGTTTTTCTGGCTTTGATCAGGTTTTCCTTATGGCTGGCGATATTTTTATTCCTGCGTTTGGAGAATTCCTCCTGCCCCCAGATGGTGTGGAACTTTGTGGACATCTGGAGGTCCAGCAATTTCCGGTTCCATTCCAGCAGGTCATAGCGCTCTCCCGAGACCCGTTCTTCTTCCAGGCGCAGGAGCTGGCCCCTCCGCTCAAAGCGTTTTCTGCCCAGGAAGGAGTAATTGGCGTCGTGCAGGAGCTTCTCCGGCACGGTGTCCGGGATATTGTCATGGCGGGTGCTCCGGATCAGTTGCTGAACGTACTGGATACGCTCCTCCTCTATTCCTTTTTCTTCCAGGAATCGGCGGGCGACACCGGCGCTGCGTTCTTCGTGCCCCTGCACGCCCGAACTGTATCCAACATCGTGGAACCAGGCCGCCAGTTGCAGCAGGATGGCTTCTTCTGGCGGCAAGCCTGCTTTTTTGGCGAGCAAAGCGCTCATTTCCGCCACTTCCTCGGCGTGGTCGTAGTCGTGGAACACATAGGCGGCCGGAAGGTGTTCCGCGAGGTAATCGTAGACGTACTTTCGGGTGTCCTGGAGAAGTTGTTTATCCATTTTTTCTGTCCGGATAATGTAAAACGCCAATATACAAATAGGATAGCTGACTGAGAAGTTGTTTGTCGCCGGTTGATTGCCATCGGGAACAGGCACCGGTGAACGGACAGCCGGCAAAGAGCGGCAAAATCAGGGTTTTGAGCCTGTATATCCCCGAATCCGCCCTTTAGCGCACATTAAAATAAGCTCAGCTGCGGGTTGCGAAATTTTTCGAAGAGTTCCAGGTTGTAATCCGGCTTCGTTTTCCCCTGGAAATATTTTTGGCGGGCCAGCTTGAATTGCTGGGCAACTATTTCTGCGATCTTTCCTTCACCGCGCATGCGGGTGCCGAAGCGGTGGTCGTTCAGTTGACCGCCATGGCAGTCGCGGATGCGGTTCAGCACGCGCTCTGCCCTGTCCGGCATATTTTTCCGGATCCAGTCTTCAAAGATTTCCGCCACATCTCCGTTCAGGCGCACCATGGTATAGGCAACAGACAAGGCGCCCAGCCGGCTTACCGTTTCCGCCATGGAGAGGATTTCGTGGTCGTTCAGGCCAGGAATGACAGGCGCCAGCATGACGTTAACAGGAATCCCGTTTTCAGCCAGCACCTGTATAGTTTTCAGGCGGCTGTGTACGGAAGCGGTGCGGGGTTCCAGCAGCCGGCGCAGGTTTTCATCCAGGGTGGTCAGCGAGATGGAGGCGCGCACCAGACGTTGCTCCGCCATCTGCCGGAGGATGTCCAGGTCGCGCAGGATAAGGCTGTTTTTGGTGATGATGCCGACGGGGTGGCGGTATTTCCAGAGCACTTCCAGAACCTGGCGGGTGATCTCCAGCTCCCGCTCGACGGGCTGGTAACAGTCGGTATTGCCCGACAGCATGATGGGTTCGGGCTTCCAGGATTTTTTGCGCAGCTCTGCTTCCAGCACTTTCGGCGCGTCCTTTTTGACGAGGATCTTCTGCTCGAAATCCAGCCCGGCGCTGTACCCCCAGTAGTTGTGGGTATTGCGGGCGTAGCAGTAAATGCAGCCGTGCTCGCAGCCCTGATAGGGGTTCATCGACCAGCCCATGCCGATGTCCGGGCTGGTTACCCGGTTGAGCATGCTTTTGGGGTAGACGTCGATGTATTGAGTGCGAGGCGCCCGTTCCTGCGGTTCGGGGTCGTGAACATGCTGGTGGAAGCGGTTGGCGGGGTTGATCTGCGCTCCCCTACCCTTGATATACATTGGATTTGGCTCTGAAAAATCCATTTTGTTTATTTTTACGCAATTTAAAACAATTAATTTGCTTTGTCAAATTTCCTGAAAGCGCGAAAGTGCTTTTGTCCGGCTTAAATTGGGCGAGGTAGTGCGCCTTTCTGCAGAATTCCGTATTTTTCCAGCTGTTACCTACTCCTTAAAAACAGGAAAAGATGAGCCTGGCCAGAAAAGAACAGCGGATTTCGGTAGACGAATACTTCGACCTGCAACGCCGGACCGATAAGCGATACGACTTTTGGGATGGGAAGCTGATTGAACTGGAAGCAACGACAAAGATCCACAACCGGATCAAACGCAACTTAATTCGCAAGCTGGATATGCCCGGCCTGAGCGAGAAGGGTTGCGAATTGTTTGACGAAAATGTGATGACTCAACTGAAAAACCGGCGAAAGTACGTTTATCCGGACATTGTTGTCTCCTGTAATCCTGAAGACGACGACCCATTGATCGTGAAATATCCCTGTATCATCATCGAAGTCCTGTCAGACGGGACAGAGCAGTACGACAGGACCGAAAAGTTTTTCAAATACCAGCGGATTCCCAGTGTAGAACAGTGTGTATTCGTTTCTCAAAAAATGATGGCGGTAGAATCTTTTATCCGATCAACAGACGACCAGTGGCTGTTCAAAGCCCTGGAGCAACCAACCGATCAATTGGTTTTTCCAAAGTTGGGCGTTTCCGTCACGCTGGAAGAAATTTATATGGGCATTACATTATCTGGCGAAGAAGAGAAATAGAACTGTAATGAAAATTTCCCGAAAAAACTTTTTCAAGGGAATTGCCTTCGGCACCATTTCCTTGCCATTCTTAATACGCGCGTTCGGCGGCAAAAACCATGCGCAGGAAGATGCCGGCGGTTCGCCCAATGTGATCACAGCCAGACAGTATCGCTGGAAGATGGTCACTACCTGGCCGCCCAACTTCCCTATACTGGGCGAGGCCTGCAACAAATACGCCGAGTTGGTGGAGAAGATGTCGGGCGGCCGCATCCGCATCCGCGTGTACGGCGGCAACGAGCTGGTGCCCGCTCTGGAAGCCTTCGATACGGTGCGCACCGGCGGCGCCGAGATCGGCAGCGGCGCGGCTTATTACTGGGCAGGCAAAGCGCCGGCAGCCCAGTTCTTCGCCTCGGTGCCCTTCGGCATGAACGCCCAGCAACTCAACGCCTGGATTATCGGCGGCGGTGGCATGGAACTCTGGGAAGAGCTCTACCGGGACTTCAACCTCGTGCCCATGGCCGGCGGCAACACCGGCGTGCAGATGGGCGGCTGGTTCAACAAGGAAATCAACTCCGTCAGCGACTTCAAGGGCCTGAAGATGCGCATCCCGGGCCTTGGCGGCGACGTCCTCACCAAGCTCGGCGCGTCGCCGGTATCCCTGCCGGGCGGACAGATTTACGAGAACCTGGTGTCCGGCGCCGTCGATGCCACCGAATGGGTCGGTCCCTACAACGACTATTTCATGAAGTTCTACGAGGCCGCCAAGTTCTATTACTATCCGGGCATGCACGAGCCGGGATCGCAGCTCTCCTTCGGCATGAACAAGTCGTGGTGGAGCAAGCTGTCGAAGACCGACCAGGCAATCATCGAAGCCGCCTGCAACGAGGAAAACTCGCGGCAAATGGCCGAAACCAACGCCAACAACGGCATATACCTCACCAAGATGATAAAGGACCACGGCGTCACGCTGAAGGAGTTCAACGAGGAAATCTACGATGCCTTCGGCGCGGCGTCGCAGGAGGTATTCGAAGAGACCCGTCAGCACAGCGCTCTGGCCGCCAAGATTCACGACAGCTTCGCCAAGGCGCGTAACGACCTCGGCCGCTGGTCGGGACTGGCG
>JAGFJD010000192.1 GCA_024102975.1 Phaeodactylibacter sp.
TAAGGGAAAACGGGCAGGTTCAATTTTTTTGAAAATACTGACCTTTATCATTTCCCCGTTCGGATAATCTGTGGAACTTTTTGTGGTAAAGGAAGATGGCCGGTTTTAACATCTGAACCCGAAAGGCTGTTAGATAACAAAACATTAACCAAAACGCAAAACTGTTATGAAAGAAGGCTGGGTAAGAATCTATTCTTCGGTGGAAGAATTCAAGGCCAGGATCGTCGAAGACATCCTCAAACAAAACGGCATCGAAAGCCATATCGTGGAAAAACGCGACTCGGCCATCCCCTCCCTCGGGGAGTCCTCCCTGTATACTCCTAAGGAGAAGGTGGAAGCGGCGCTTGCTATCCTGAAGAAGGAACAGCTGATCGAAGAGGAGTGAAAGAGTGTGTGTTCGTGCATTCGTGTATTCGCGTTGTCTCCCATGACGAATGCACACATACACACATGCACGAATGCACGTCTGTCCCCAACCTTTTCTCCGCCCGTTTGTATTCTATGGAGGAAAAACAACCTCTGTATGAAAGGCAAAGACAACTGGAACGAGCTGAGCCGGGAAGAAGAATACGTCATTGAACACAAGGGCACCGAACGCCCCTTCACCGGCGAATACTACAACCACAAAGTGGCGGGCATGTACATCTGCCGCCGTTGCGAAGCGCCCCTTTACCGCTCGGAAGATAAATTCGACTCCGGCTGCGGCTGGCCCAGCTTCGACGACGAGGTCCCGGGGGCAGTGCGCCGCGAGCGCGACGCCGACGGCCGCCGGACGGAAATCCTCTGCAACAACTGCGGCGGCCACCTCGGCCATGTGTTCATCGGGGAGCGCTTCACCCCCAGGAATACCCGCCATTGCGTCAACTCCCTGTCCATGAAGTTCATCCCGCAGGAGGAATGGGAAAAACGGGCGCCGGAAAAAAAAACCTTGAAATAGCCGTATTTGCCTGTGGCTGCTTCTGGAGCAAGGAATATTTCTTCAGCCGGGCGGAAGGCGTCACCGCCACCCGGGTGGGATACACCGGCGGCCACCGGGATTTTCCAACCTATAAAGACGTCTGCTCCAAAACGACTGGCCATGCCGAAGCGGTAGAAGTTGCCTTCGACCCGGACAGTACCTCCTTCGAGGCCCTGGCCCGCCTGTTCTTCGAGCTGCACGACCCCACTGTCGACCGCCGCGATAAGGGCGGGCAGTACCGCTCCGCTATCTTTTTTCAGGATGAAAAACAAAAAGCCGTTGCCCGGCAGTTGATCGATGAACTGCAGCGCAACGGCTCCGAGGTTTTCACGCAGCTGGAACCTGCGTCCACCTTCTGGCAGGCGGAAGCCCGCCATCAGAAGTACTGCGATGCCAGAGGCATGGCGCCCCGGAAGAAGGGTTAGGAGGTTCAGGGCAGCACTATGGCCGTTATTGGTTATTCCGGCCCCTTGCGCAGGAACGGGTTATTGCCCATGCCCAATTCACCGGACCGGCCAATAAAACTGCCCCTTTCACCGGGCAAATAACCGATAACCTTTTCCTGCCCTGACTGGCCCATAACCAGCAACGCCCTCCGCGTCTCTGATGAGCCGGCAACGCTCCCTCCTCACCGGCTCAACCGGTAAGTATAAGAAACCCCGATGGACCCATACGCGTCAAACCAGTCGCCTCCCCGCCGGTAGAGGTTGGAAATGTAGGCGGCCTCCTCCGGCGTGATATCCGGGCGGCTGAGGCGGGCGGCCATTTCCCCTTTTTCCTCGTAGATGCGGTTGTAGTCCAGCACGGCGCCGGTCACGTCGTCGAGGTAATCGGTAAAAATCTTCCGGGCGCTGGCCTCCAGGCTCAGGAAGCCGCGCTTGCCCAGCAGCAGGCGCAGGCCGGCGCCGAAGGGAATGGCTATCTGCGTCCGGCTGTAAGGGCGCTCGTAATTTTCCAGGCCCTGCCCCTCTGTCCCGAGCGGCTGAAGCTCCACATATCCCGATTCATATTGAGCCTCCGGGTTGAAATGAAAAACGCCCACGCCCATAAACAGGTAAGGCGTGATCAGAGGAGAATCTCCCAGGAAGTTGTCCGGGATGAGGTACCATTCGCCGACGACGGCGGCCTCCAGCAGTTTGGTCTGGAATGCCAGCTTGCGCTGCGGGTAGGCGCTGCGGGCGTCGTCGCCCCGCAGGTTGCCGTAGGTGAGGCTTCCCCGCAGCCCGAGGACGCCCCGGTCGCGGTACCGCAAAACGATGCCGCCCGCCGGTTCGGCAAAGCGGGTGTAACGGGGAAGGATTTTGGGGGAAAGGTCGCCGCTGTACATAGTGGCGCCAAAGTAAATGCCCCCTTCGAAATCCTGGGCCTGCACAAGCACGGCCCCTGCCAGTAATACGCTGATCAGTAGTAATCTCATAATATGTTTGTTTTAGCGATTTACACGCTGTGCCGGAAAGCCCCTGCCGTATCGCCGGCGCCTTCCGGATATCCTCATAGGCCGGCCCGGGGACCGGCGGCTGTCTATACTTTACCTATTGGGAGTTAAGCTGAGATTTGCAGGCAAATAACAGGCTGTTTTCGCTTGTTATCGCTTTTACAAGGGGAAATGCCTTTTACCGGATGACGATCCGGCGGGTAAAATGCCGCTCGCAGGCAGTCACCCGGAGCAGGTAGGTGCCCGCCGTCCATGCCGGCCAAAGCTACTTGCACTGCCTTGTGTGGGGGGTAGGGGAATGAAAGAAATAGTTGCTCGCGGGCCGGGTTGGGAAATACCTTCAACTCGTTGGCGGCATCTCCGCCGGCCGCCCGGGTGGAAGCGATCCTGGAAACTGCAGTTTTCCCATCCGGGCTGATTTGCCGGAGCCGGTATTGATAAACGGCTCCTTCGGCGACATCACGGTCTAAAAATACGCAATTATTTTGATATTGTCCAGTGCGTTCTTTTTTCCAGGTTATGGTTTCAAACTTTTTACAACCAGCTTTTCCGTTTGAACAAATAGATCAACCCCAGCGCGATCACGGCCATGATGCCCCAGAGTACGAAGTAGCCGTATTCCCAGTGGAGTTCCGGCATATTGTCGAAGTTCATCCCGTAGATGCCCGCCAGGAAGGTCAGGGGGATGAAGATGGTGGAGATGATGGTGAGCAGTTGGATGACGTTGTTCATCCGGAAGCTGATCTCGGAGAGGTACAGGTCGTACAGGCCGCTCATCACGTCGCGGTAAGTGTCGATGGTGTCCATCACCTGTATGGTGTGGTCGTAGAGGTCGCGCAGGAAGATACGGGTGGATTCTTCGATCAGGGAGTTGTCGCTCCTGGAAAACTGGCCGATGGCCTCGCGCAGGGGCGATACCATCTTGCGCAACAGGATAGACTGGATTTTCAGCTCGTGTATTTTCTCCTTGCTGGCGCGGCCGGGGCGGGAGAGTACCTCTTCCTCCAGGCTATCCAGTACCTCTTCCATCTGGTCGAGCAGCACGTAGTAATGATCCACCACATTATCCGTCAGGGCATAGGCCAGGTAGTCTGCGCCCCGTTTTTTGATCTTGCCCCGCCCGGAGTGGATGCGTTCCCGGATGGCGGGGAAGAGGTCGTCCTCGTCTTCCTGAAAGGAAACGACAAAGTCCGCGCCGGCATAAATGGCCACCTGCTCGGTTTTGATCTCCAGGTTTTTGCGGTCAAACGAGAGCGACTGCACGGTGAGGAAAAGCCCCCCTTCGTGTTCTTCGAATTTGGGCCGCTGCTGCGTGTTCAGCACGTCCTCCAGCACCAGTGGGTGTATGTTGAAGCGGTCGCCGACAGCCTGGATCAGCTCTACGTTGTGCAGGCCGCGAATGTCATACCAACTGACCTTGGCGCCCTCTTCCGGAGTGGGCAGCTGATCCCGGGCATGCTGTTCGAATATCTGCCCTTCGGCATTGAATTGTACCAGCGTTACATGTGTTTCCTCTACTTTCTTGCGGCCCGTGAACACCAGCGTGCCGGGCGGCAGGCCCGTCTTGCGGGGCCGCTTCGGCAGGCTGACGGAAGGCAGCTTGGGTTTGCGTATATTCATCATGCGGGCAAATTACTCCAAATTTTGAAAAATGGAAAGTGAACCCTCCCCCCTCGCTCCCCCTGCTTCTCCACTTGAAAATATGAAGGAATATTCATAAATTTGGGCGCGGGTTGGCAGCGTGCGGGTTTCGGTTGTTCGTTGATGGCTGTTGGGGCGCCAACAAACAACGACCCCCGCCCGCAGGCACCGATAACACATACCAAAAATACTCACCTCTATGAAGATCGAACAAATCTATACCGGATGCCTGGCGCAGGGTGCCTATTACATCGAGAGCAAAGGGCAGGCTGCCATTGTCGACCCGCTGCGGGAAACCGAGCCCTATCTGAAAAAAGCGAAAGACAACCAGGCGAAGATCAGGTACATTTTCGAGACCCACTTCCATGCCGACTTCGTTTCCGGCCACCTGGACCTGGCGGAGAAGACGGGCGCGCGCATCGTTTACGGCCCCGATGCGGAAACGGCCTACGAAAAATATGAGGCGCGGGACGGCGAAGAATTCAAACTGGGCGACGTTACCATCCGGGTGCTGCACACCCCCGGGCACACCCCGGAAAGCACCACCTTCCTGCTGCTCGACGAGAACGGCAAAGAGCACGCCATCTTCTCCGGCGATACGCTCTTTATCGGGGACGTCGGCCGGCCCGACCTGGCCCAGAAAAAGGGCAGCCTGACCAAGGAAGACCTCGCCGGCTGGCTCTACGACAGCCTGCGCAACAAGATCATGCCGCTGCCGGACGACGTCATCGTCTACCCGGCCCACGGCGCCGGCTCCGCCTGCGGCAAAAATATGAGCAAGGAGACCTGGGATACCCTGGGCAACCAGAAAAAAACGAACTATGCCCTCCGGGCCGATATGAGCCGGGAGGAATTCATCCGGGAAGTCACCGAAGGCCTGCAGCCGCCGCCCCAGTATTTCGCCAAAAATGCGAAGATCAACAAGACGGGCTACGAAAGCTTTGATGCCGTCATGCAGCGCGGGGCTCAGGCGCTCAGCCCGGAGGCCTTCGAACTGGCCGCCAATGCCCACGACGCGCTGGTGCTGGATGTACGCGACAAGGAGGACTTCGTCCGGGGCTTCGTCCCCAACAGCATCTTCATCGGGCTGGACGGCACCTTCGCCCCCTGGGTCGGCGCCCTGATCCCCGACCTGCAGCAGCCGATCCTGATCGTCGCCCCCAAAGGAAGGGAGGAAGAAACGGTCATGCGCCTGTCCAGAGTCGGTTACGACAATGCCATCGGCTACCTCGAAGGCGGCTTCGAGGCCTGGAAAGCTGCCGGCAAGGAAGTGGATGCCGTCGATTCCATTTACGCCGAAGAGTTCGCCAGGCGTTTCCGGGCACATCCGGAGATCAACATCCTGGACGTCCGCAAACCCGGCGAATGGAGCGCCGAACGCCTGGAACCCGCCGAACACTTTGCCCTCGACTTCATCAACGACAACATGGCGGCCATCCGGCGCGGCGAGCTGTACTACCTGCACTGCCGCAGCGGCTACCGCTCGACCATCGCCGCCTCGATCCTGAAGTCCCGGGGATACGACAACCTGGTCAACGTCCAGGCCACACTGGATGAAATCATCGCCGCCGGCCTGCCCCGGACGGATTTTGAGTGCTCCAGTAAGGCCTGAAGGCTATCATGGGGTCACGGTTTCATGGTTTCATGGTTTCATGGGTTCCCTGGCCCCATGAACCCATGAAACAGTGCCCGTCCTCGTGCCTCGGCCGGGTAAAAAACAGTGAAACAGTGAATAATATCCGTACTTACATCCCCATTCTCGACTGGCTGCCGAAGTACAAAAAGTCATACATCAGAGGCGACCTGCTGGCCGGCATTACCGTAGGCGTGATGCTGGTTCCCCAGGGCATGGCCTATGGATTGCTGGCGGGGTTGCCGCCCATCTATGGCCTTTACGCCAGCATCATCCCGTTGTTTCTGTATGCCTTTTTCGGCACTTCCCGGCAGTTGTCGGTGGGGCCGGTGGCGCTGGTGTCGCTGCTGATCCTGGCGGGGGTCGGGCAGTTTGCGGAGACCGGCACGGAGGCGTTTATCGGCATGGCCATCGCTACCGCCCTGATCGCCGGGGTGATACAGATTCTTCTGGGCTTATTCCGGCTGGGGTTTCTGATCAACTTCCTGTCGCATCCGGTCATTGCCGGGTTCACTTCGGCGGCCGCCTTCATCATCGGGCTCAGCCAGCTGAAGAACCTGTTGCGGATCGATATTCCGAGGAGCAACTTCATCCACGAGGTCGTCATCAGTACCGTGCAGAACATTGGGGATATCCACTGGCCTACAGTGGCTCTGAGTTTCGGCGGCATTGCCTTCATCCTCACCCTGAAACGGATCAGGAAGTCCATTCCCGGCGCCTTGCTGGCAGTCATCGTCAGCACGGCAGCCGTTTACCTGTTTGGCCTGCAGGACCAGGGGGTGGAGATCGTCCGGGAAGTGCCCGGTGGGCTGCCGCCGGTTTCCGTACCGCATATCGAGTGGCCTATGGTGATGCAGCTGCTGCCCCTGGCCCTGACCATCTGCCTGATCAGCTTCATCGAGTCGCTGGCCATATCAAAGACGATCGAGGCGATGCACAAAGACTACCGCGTCATCCCCAACCAGGAACTCATCGCTCTGGGGCTGACCAAGATCGGCGGGGCTTTTTTCCACTCTTTTCCCACCACCGGCAGCTTCACCCGCTCGGCGGTCAACAACGACTCGGGGGCGAAAACCGGCGTGTCTTCCATGATCAGCGCCGTGCTCATTGCCCTGACCCTCTTGTTCCTGACCCCTTTGTTTTTCTACCTGCCCAAAGCCATCCTGGCTTCCATCATCGTGGTGGCCGTGATCAACCTGGTGGATTACAAAGAGGCCATCCACCTGTGGCGTACCGACCGCACTGACTTCATGACCATGATGGTGACCTTCGTCGCGACGCTTACCCTGGGGATTCAGAACGGCGTGTTCACCGGCGTCATCCTCTCCCTGGCCTTCATGATCTACCGCAACTCCAAACCCCACATCTCCATACTGGGGCAACTGCCCAATTCCCGGAGTTACCGCAATATCAACCGCTTTGAAAAGGCCATCCGGCACAACCAAATCCTCATCGTGCGCTTCGACGCCCAGCTGTACTTCGGCAACGCCAGTTATTTCCGCGAGTCCATGGAAAGCCTGGTGGAAAAGGAAGGCAAGGCTCTCAAACTGCTCATCCTCGACGCTTCCAGCATCCACGACATCGACTCCAGCGGGATCAAGATCATGGAAGAGCTGATGGCCTACCTCGAACAACGCAAGGTGCAATTCTACCTGTCCGGAGCGATCGGCCCGGTGCGCGATATCCTGAAGAAAAACAGCCTGATCGAAAAGATCGGCGCCAAAAACCACTTCATGTATATCCACGATGCCGTGGAGGCCTTCCACAAAAGGCAGGGTGCCGGCGAAGAGGATTCCTGGAGCCCCGACGCGGTGCAGACGAATGAGGAGCGGTAGCCCTCCCTAACTGGAAACGGGCTAAAGCGGAGAATTTTTTTCCTTACATTTGGGAAAATCCAAAGCGCAAGAAGATGCAAAGATATTTTAACATAGCCGGGCCGTGCAATGTCATTGACCATTATATGGTTCCCGTCCTGGAACGCAATAAGAACCTGTTGCCTTTAATCGAACAAAAACAATACTTCGTCATCCATGCCGCCCGGCAATCGGGGAAAACGACGCTCCTGCATGAGTTGGCGGATTATATGGAGCGGGAAGGCAAATATTATGCCTTGTACTGCAGCCTGGAACAGGCACAGGCTTTTACCGAAGCGAAAGAAGGCATCCCGCAAGTTTTAAACATCATCAGGTCTGCTGTTAAATTCTCAAACCTGCCCGGCAAAGAAAACTTTGCAAAAGATGTCGGCCGCGAAGATATTACGACAATGGTTGGCGACGCTTTAAAGGTTTTCTGCGCAGGGCTTGACAAGCCGTTGGTTCTCTTTTTTGACGAAATTGACAGCCTCCAAAACGGCACATTGATATCCTTCCTCCGGCAGCTTAGAAATGGGTATGTTACCCGCAGCCGCATTCCTTTCCCTCATAGCATCGCCCTGGTTGGCATGCGCAATATCCGGGATTACAAATCAAAAACCAGGGAAGATAGAGAAACGCTGGGTTCCCCCAGCCCATTCAACATCATTACCAAAGCCCTGACTTTGGCTAATTTCTCCTTCAAAGAGATAGAAGGCCTTTATAAGCAGCACACCGAATCTACCGGCCAGGCCTTTGAAAAAACAGCGGTAGACAGCGTCTATGATTACACCGACGGGCAACCGTGGCTGGTCAATGCCGTCGCCCGGGAAATCATCGTCGAAATGCTTGACAATGATTTTTCGAAAAAGATCACCGCCTCGCTGGTTGACCAGGCCGTAAAAAATATCCTGCTGCGGCGGGACACGCACATCGACAGCTTGCTGGAACGCCTGAAAGAGGAACGGGTGCGCAAAGTGATGGAACCTGTTATTACAGGAGAAAAATACGCCATCAGCTTTACCGACGACGACACCCAATATTGCCTGGACCTGGGGTTGATCAAAAACGAGGGCAAAATCCTGAAACCCGCCAATAAAATGTATGCGGAAGTCATTATCCGGACATTGAGCTATGACCTCCAGTACCACATGGAATCGCAAATAAAAAACCGCTGGATCCGCCCCGACGGAAGCCTCGATATGGATGGCCTCTTAAAAGCCTTTCAACAATTCTGGCGGGAAAACAGCGAGATTTGGACGGAAAAATACCAGTACAAAGAAGCCGCTCCCCACCTGATTTTACAAGCCTTTCTGCAGCGGGTGGTCAATGCCGGGGGCGACATCCTGCGGGAATACGCCGCCAATAAGGGAAGAATGGATTTATGCGTGCGCTATGGCGAAAACAAGTACCCGCTCGAAGTCAAACTGCATTACGGCGCCAAAACCATCCCCGAGGGCCTGGAACAACTCGCCGGGTATATGGACGTGGTGGGAGAAAAAACAGGCTGGCTGGTAGTGTTCGACCGCAGAAAGGCCGCCGCCTGGGAGGAGAAGATTTATTGGAAAACGGAGGTGGCAGCCGGGAAAACCATCCATGTTGTGGGGGCGTAGCTATTCTGTGATTTCGAATAATTTTTACAATATCTAAATTAGCAGGGCTTTCGATATTTTTGACGGCCTGGCTTGTTATATAATTTGCCTGATTAGCTCACCTATATAATACCCATTATCCCACCCATTGGCCCAAAACACCGGGAACCACCCGGAATTTCAGCACCCACAGCGCTATGCGCCGGATAAACTTGACAAGTTTTCCGGCAGGACCCTCAGGAAAACTTGTCAAGTTTATCCGCATATTTTGAAATATGAAAATGTGTTCATATTTTTATCCATTATTGTAAAAACACATCCTAACCAGAGCATGAAATACGGATTTATCATTGACAACCGGAAGTGTATCGGCTGCCACGCCTGCACTACTGCCTGCAAGGCGGAACATCAGGTGCCGGTCGGCGTCAACCGGACGTGGGTCAAGCAGGTGGAGAAAGGCGAGTTTCCGCACACGCGGCGCCTGTTCTCCGTCATGCGCTGCAACCATTGCACGGACGCTCCCTGCGTGGAGATTTGCCCGGTAGAGGCCCTGTTTTTCCGGGACGACGGCATCGTAGATTTTGACAAGAACCGCTGCATCGGCTGCAAGTCCTGCATGCAGGCCTGCCCCTACGACGCCCTCTACATCGACCCGGAGAACCACACCGCCGCCAAGTGCAACTACTGCGCCCACCGCGTCGACATCGGCCTGGAGCCGGCCTGCGTGAACGTCTGCCCGGAACACGCCATCATCTCCGGCGACATGGACGACCCGGAATCGGAAATTTCCCAACTCCTGGGCCGCGAGCAGGTCACTGTGCGCAAAGCTGCCAAGGGCACCGTGCCTAACCTGTTCTACATCAACGGCGACGAGGCTTCCCTCAACCCGGTGGCCACCGAAAAGTCGGACGCCTACCTCTGGAGCGCCCAGTCGCGCGGGGTGGGGCACTACGCCAAAGCCGCCGAAAAGATGGCCTTCTCCAACGGCGACGCCATCGACGCCATCATGGAAGCCAACGGCCATACGACCTACGCCGGCAACGTCGCCAAAAACGGCGCCGCCAAATCCATCGAATTGCTGATGGACAAGCCCCGCCGCGTCTACGACGCGCCCGACAAGGGCGTCCTCTGGGGCTGGGAGGTCTCGGGTTACGTACTGACCAAGGCCATCTCCGCCGGCGTCTTCCTGGTAGCTTTCTTCGGCGCGCTGTTCGGATGGGCAGAGGCCAGCCTCCCCGCCTGGTGGTGGGGGCTGGGCGCCGGGCTGCTCTTCCTGGCCGCCACCGGCATCCTGCTCATCATGGACCTCGACCGCCCGGACCGCTTCCTCAACGTCCTGCTGCGCCCGCAGTGGAAATCCTGGCTGGTGCGCGGCGGCTACTCCTTCAGCATCTATGGCGGCCTGCTCACCCTGCTCGGCCTGACAGCCTATTTCGGCTGGGACATGATCCGGGTGCCGGTGGAATGGGCCACCCTGGTGTTTGCCGTGCTGACCGCTGTTTATACGGCCTTCCTCTTCGCCCAGGCCAAAGGGCGCGACTTCTGGCAAAGCCCGGCCCTGGCCGTGCACATGCTGGCGCACAGCTTCATGGCGGGCGCGGCGGCATTCGCCATCATCGCCCTCTTCACGCCGGCTACCGCCGAATGGCTGGCGTACCTGAAATACCTGCTGATCGCCGGCATCATCATCAACCTGCTGACCGTGCTGGTAGAACTGACGATGACCCACCCCACCCAGGAAGCTAAGATCGTGGTCGACATGATCACCAAAGGCCGCTACCGCAGCTTGTTCTGGGGAGGCGCCATCTTCTTCGGCAACCTGGTGCCGCTGGCCATCCTGTTTTTCCCGGGCCTGGCCACGCCCATGCTGGCCGTCGCCGGCCTGATCGTGCTGGCCGGCATCTACCTGACGGAGAAAATCTGGGTAGAGGCGCCGCAGAGAGTGCAGCTGGTGTAAGGCAGTTGACAATTGACAACTGTCAATTGTCAACAAACTGAAAAACAAACTCAAAATGAATAAAAGAAAGCATTCATTAATAGAACGCATCGCAGAATCCCTGCGTATCATCCCCAACCTCAGCCAAGCCGGCCCGGACCCGGAACCGCGCCTCATGGAGCCGGGCAAGCTAACCAAATTCCCGCCCCCCGAGAAGTGGGACGACTGGGTGGAATACGAAGCCAAGGCCTGGCCCCGGGTGGAGAAGAAACACTA
Source organism: Phaeodactylibacter sp. (assembly GCA_024102975.1). Lineage (GTDB taxonomy): Bacteria > Bacteroidota > Bacteroidia > Chitinophagales > Saprospiraceae > JACJXW01. The sequence goes on from JAGFJD010000192.1 coordinate 11,322, forward strand.
CTCCATCGTGCCGACCACCTGTTTTAACTGCGAGTCGGCCTGTGGGCTGACGGCCTATATCGACAAAGAGACCTGGCAGGTGCGCAAGTTTGAGGGCAACCCCTACCACCCGGGCAGCCGGGGGCGCAACTGCGCCAAGGGGCCGGCCACCATCAACCAGCTCACCGACCCCGACCGCATCCTGTACCCGCTGAAGCGGGCGGGCAAGCGGGGCGAAGGCAAGTGGGAGCGCGTCAGCTGGGATGAAGTGCTGGACGACATCGCCGGCCGCCTGCGCAGGGCCATCCAGGAAGGGCGCAACAACGAGATCGCCTACCACGTCGGCCGCCCCGGCCACGAGGGCTATATGGACCGCGTGCTGCAGGCCTGGAACGTCGACGGCCACAACAGCCACACCAACATCTGCTCTTCCGGCGCGCGCTTCGGCTACGCCATCTGGTACGGCCACGACCGGCCGTCGCCCGACCACGCCAACGCCCAGTTCATCCTGCTCATCTCCGCCCACCTGGAGTCGGGGCACTATTTCAACCCCCACGCCCAGCGCATCATCGAGGGCAAGATGAAGGGCGCCAAGCTGTGCACCATGGACCCCCGCCTGTCCAATACGGCCAGCATGTCGGACTACTGGATGCCCAGCTACCCCGGCACCGAAGCTGCCGTGCTGCTCGCCATGGCCAAGATCATCCTGGATGAAGGCCTGTATAACCGCGATTATCTGGAAAACTGGGTCAACTGGGAAGAATACCTGGAGGCCCGCCATCCGGATAAGAAAAAAACCTTCGAGAACTTCATCGGCGCCATGCGGGAGGAGTACGTTCAGTATACGCCCGAGTTTGCCGAGAAGGAAAGCGGCGTCAAAGCAGATATGATCGTCGAGGTGGCGCGCCTGATCGGCCAGGCCGGCACGCGCTTCGCGACGCACAACTGGCGCAGCGCTTCCTCCGGCAATCTCGGCGGCTGGGCCGTCTCCCGCGCCCTGCACTTCCTCAACGTGCTGACGGGCAGCGTAGGCACGCCGGGCGGCACCTCGCCCAACACCTGGAACAAGTTCCACCCCAAGTTCTTCGACAAGCCGCCCGCCCAGAAGTTCTGGAACGAACTGCACTTCCCGAACGAGTACCCGCTGGCCTTCTTCGAGATGAGCTTCCTGCTGCCGCATATGCTCAAAGAGAACCGCGGCAAGATGGACGTCTACTTCACCCGGGTGTTCAACCCGGTGTGGACCTACCCGGACGGCTTCAGCTGGATCGAGGCGCTGAGCGACGAGGACAAGTTCGGCCTGCACATCGCCCTGACGCCCACCTGGAACGAGACGGCCTACTTCGCCGACTACGTCCTGCCCATGGGCCTGGCCAGCGAACGCCACGACCTCAACTCCTACGAGACCCACGCCGGTGTGTGGATCGCCTTCCGGCAGCCGGTACTGCGGGAGGCCCTGCGCCGCGCCGGCAAGAAGGTGGAGTTCACCTACGAAGCCAACCCGGGCGAGGTGTGGGAGGAAGACGAATTCTGGATTCAGCTCAGCTGGCGTATGGACCCCGACGGCAGCCTCGGCATCCGCAAGCACTTCGAATCGCCCTACCGCCCCGGCCAGTGCATCAACATCGACGAGTACTACCAGTATATTTTCGAACATACCAAAGGGCTGCCCGAAGCCGCCGCCAAAGAGGGCCTCACGCCCCTGGATTACATGAAGAAGTACGGCGCCTTCAACGTCGAACCCAGCGCTTACCACGGCCACCTCAAAGCGCTGACGGCCGAGCAGATGAAGGACGCCAAAGTGGATCCCGCCACCCAGGTGATCCGCAAGGACGGTAAGGCCATCGGCATCATGTACAACGGCAAACCGGTGGAAGGTTTCCCCACGCCCTCCCGCAGGAACGAGTTCTACTCCCAGACGATGGTCGACTGGAAGTGGCCGGAATACGCCATCCCCACCTACATCAAGAGCCATATCCACGAGGAGGAGATGGACCGCGAGAAGGGCGACTACCCACTGGTGCCTACCTTCCGCCTGCCGACACTCATCCACTCCCGCTCCGGCAACGCCAAGTGGCTGTACGAGATTTCCAACCGCAACCCGATCTGGATGCACCCCAGCGACGCCAAAAAGTTCGGCGTCCGAACCGGCGATCTACTAAAGGTTAATACCGACATCGGCTACTTCGTGGATAAGGTGTGGGTGACCGAAGGCATGAAGCCCGGCGTCGTCGCCTGCTCTCACCACCTGGGCCGCTGGCGCCGCCCGCAGGACGCCCCCGGCAACCGCTGGGCGGTCAATACCGTCAACATCGAAACCGACGGCAACGGCGGCTGGAAGATGAACACCAAAAACGGCATCGCTCCTTTCCAGAGCAGCGACCCGGACAGCGCCCGCATCTTCTGGAGCGACGGCGGCGTGCACCAGAACATCACCTTCCCCGTCCACCCCGACCCCATCAGCGGCATGCACTGCTGGCACCAGAAGGTGCGCCTGGAGAAGGCCAGGCCCGGCGACAAATACGGCGACATTTACGTGGATACGAACAAGTCCTTCGAGCAGTACAAAAAGTGGATGGCGATGACGCGCCCCGCTCCCGGCCCCGGCGGCCTGCGCCGCCCGCTGTGGATGAAGCGCGCGCTGCGGCCGGCAGAGGAAACGTTTTACCTCAATGGCAAGCCGGAAGGCAAGCCGGAGAAGGAGAAGACGGAAAAAGCGTAAATCCGGACGGGCCACTTTCAAGTGGCCCGTTTTTTATACCCCGGCAAGGTGACATCTTTTTCCCCTTTTGACTCCTTGACGAGGAAAAAGGTGTCATCTTGCGGCTTTGAATGCCCCCGCTCGTTACGACGTATCACGTCGTACACGATCCAAAGCACAGGAATCCTGCCCTGTTGTTGTCAGGAATAATGCATAGCGGAACCTCAAACATCACACCTCAAACATCCCCCGCTCGTTACGACGTATCACGTCGTACACGATCCAAAGTACAGGAATCCTGCCCTGTTGTTGTCAGGAATAATGCATAGCAGAACCTCAAACATCACACCTCAAACATCGCACATCGCGCCCCCCCTACCGGATTTCCCGTACCCCAACCTTCCCTATACCTTTCTTTTAATACAAAATCCTATATTTACAGGCTCAACGCCAAATGACCCGCTATGCTGGACGCACTCAAACGGAGCCTCAAAGAACTCATCGGGCAGGAGCTGCACGATGAGGCCTTCCGGCGTCTGAAAGAAGAAGTGCTCGACTCCGGCAGCGCGCTCTACAACGACACCATCACCGTGCAGGCGCGCTTCCACGGCGCCGACCGCGCCGGCAAGCTCGGCCTGATCGACTTCGGGGAGCGCAGCCGCAGCTTCAACAACGTCAACGACGCCCTGCTCTGGCTCATCGACCGCATCAGCATTGCCGACCTGTCTGCCCGCCTGCGCCGGCAGCAGGACAACCACCACGCTATCGCCCCCGAACACGCCCTGACCTGCGACCGCACCGGGCAGAGCGACCAATTCGAGCTCGACGTCTACGACCCGCCCCAGCCCGGCCGCCAGGTTCATTTCTACTACCTCTACGGCGATGCCCGCCAGGAACACGAGAGCCTCTTCCAGCGCCTCGGCCTGGAACTGGGCGGCTTCCTGCTCAACTGGGAACAGGGCGAATACGACCCGGGCGTCCGGCTCTATCCCGTGGCTTTCAAGCCTCGCGTCCACCGCATTCCCAGGCTGTTCAAGATCAACATCCTGCGGGAACTGCTCTCCCGCTTCTTCGAGCCGATGAACGCCCAGCAGCCGGTGGAGGGCAAGACCATCTGCGACCTGCTGAAAAGCCCCAAACTCCGGGGCTTCGGCCCCCAGGACCTGGTCTTCATCCTCATCACTCTCGACGACTACAACTGGCACGACAAACTCATCCCTGCCCTGGTGCGCGACTTTCACGACGGCTTCTGCCAGGGCGAGCTCGGCGAAAACGCCCCCCGCTTCTTCTTCTTTTTCGGCATCGAATACCAGAAGGACAACCAGCCGGTGCGCGAGCAGGTCCACCGGGCCATGAAGGAATCCCGCCACGGCCTGACACTGCCCGAGCTGACGCCCATCGCCGTCGACGACCTGAAAGAGTGGCTGAGCCGCTACCGCCTCCTGCTGGAAAACAGCGGCCAGGAGGCCGGCGAACTGGCGCGGCAGCTCTTCCCCGGCCAATCCGCCATCGACATGGCCGACGCCGAACGCAAACTCCGGGAACTCATCGACCGCCACAACAAGGGGCTGGTCCTCAATGATAGATCATTATGAAAAACGACGCGAACACACCCTACAACCCCAGCCAGTACGTGCTGCCGCCCGGCCTGCTGCAGGCCCTCGAAGGCGCCATCACCCTGGGCCAGCCCCTGCTGCTGACCGGCGAGCCGGGAACCGGCAAGACCACCCTGGCCGACTGGGCGGTGGGCTACCTCAACCAGAAGCACAACGGCGCTTTCCACCCGGAGGTGCTGCGCTTCAATGCCAAGACCACCTCCACCGCCCGCGACCTGTTTTACACCTACGACGCCCTGGCCCACTTCCAGGCGGCCAACTTCCAGGGCAGCGGCCAGCGGGCGGGCGACTTCATCGAGCTGCAGGCCCTGGGCCGCGCCATTGCCATGAGCAACCCGACGCCGGAAATCCGCGCGCTCTTCCGCACCGAACTGCCCGAAGCGCCGCGCAGCTCCGTGGTGCTGATCGACGAGGTGGACAAGGCGCCCCGCGATTTCACCAACGACATCCTGGACGAGATCGACAACCAGCGCTTCTTCCTGCGCGAGCACAACGTCACCCTGGAGCGCGGCCCCGATGCCCGGATCGTGGTGGTAATGACCTCCAACTCGGAGAAAAACCTGCCCGACCCTTTCCTGCGGCGCTGCGCCTTCTACCACATCGAGTTCCCGCGGGACGAACGCCTGCGGGAGATCCTGCGGCGCCACCTCGGCAGCTACACGCCCGCCACCGAGGCCGCCCATGAGGAACTGCTGGCCTTCTTCCACGAGCTGCGCGACCAGTCGGTGCGCAAAAAGCCCGCCACCGCCGAGCTGATCGGCTGGCTCCGCCTGCTCACCCTCAACGGCTACTTCGAAAAGGACAAAGCCGAACGGCGGGAGACGCTTTTGCACAACCTGTCGTTCCTGGTGAAAACGCAGGAGGATCTTCTGGCGGCGAGAAGGCTTTGGGAGGGGAGGGAGGATTTGTGAGTTTTGATGTGCGAATTGAGATGTTTGATTTGGCACGGTGGCGCGGTAGCCAGAGCAGTGCCGGGCAGCGCGGGGGACATCGCAAATCAGAAATCGCAAATGGGAAAGCGTGGGGATTTATGAGGTATGATGTGCGATTTGAGATGTTTGATTTGGCACGGCGCTTTGGGAGCGCTGTGTGGGCAGGCATCGTGGAGGCATCGCGGTGTCCTGGTTTGGGCAAATCGAAAATCGCAAATCAGAAATCGCAAATCGAAAATTGCAAATAAAACAACAACAACCATAAAAACAAACAACCCACATACCACCCTTCCCCTCACCCTCCTCTTCCACCGCCTGGAAGCGGCCGGCCTGCCTATGGATCCCGCCCGCCGCTTCCGCCTCTGGCGCGTGCTGGAGCAGCAGGGCGGCCCGTACCTCGGCCGCTGGGACGAGCTGAAGTACCTGCTCGCGCCTTACGTGGCCCGCACGGCGGAGGAGCAGCGGCTGTTCTACCGGATTTTTGAGCAGTTTCAGGGGGAGTGCGAGGCGGAGGCGGCGAAGTGGGAGGATCGTCGAAGCCGGGAGGCTTCGGTGGGCGGGGGGCGCCAAGGGTGGCGTCGAAGTCTGGAGACTTCGACGAGCAGGCTGCTGTTGCTGGCCGTGCTGCTGCTGGCCGTGCTGGTGGCGTGGTGGCGCTGGCAGGGTGGCGGAGGGCCGGACCCGGTGCCCGTGCAGATCGGCGCGGGAGACCCGCAGGTGCGGGAAGGCACGGTGCTGTACCTGGAAAACAAAACCCTCCTCGCCGGCCCGGCCGACTCGGCGGGCTTCCGCTGGGAAGTGCGGGATGCGGAGACGGGAGCGCCGGTGCACGAAGCCGAAACTTACCACCTGCGCTGGCCGGTGGCCGGAACCCGGAACCTGCAGATAACCCTGTCCCGGCCGGCGGCCGACAGCGCCCGCTTTAAGCCCCGGGCAGATACGCTGCTGATAGAAGTGCTGTGCGCCAACCCGCCGCGCCTGGACAGCGTGCGCCGGCAGCCCAACGACGGGCAGCTGGTGCAAAACCGGCAATACACTTTTTCCGTGCCGCCGCAGGAAGGCGTGCTGGCCGAGTGGGTGTTCGCCGGGCGGGATACGCTGCGCGGATTTGAAGTACGCTATTCTTTTTCTGAAGTGGCGGCGGATGCCCGTTACCGCCTGCGCCTCTATCGGGAGGGGGCCTATGCCCGTTGCTATACCGTTGCGGAAGGAGCGCTGCCGGTGCAGTCCGACAAGCCCTTCCTGGCTACGCAGGAGCTGCGGCGAGACCGGCCGCGCCTCTTGCGCAGCATGAGCCGCTGGTACTGGCTGCTGCCCTTCCTGCCTCTGCTTGGCGGGCTGTACCTGCTGTACCGCCGGCAGCAGCAGCGGCAAAAGAAACGGCAGGCCAAAACCGCCGCCGGGCTGGAAGCCGAGTACCCCATCCACGACCGGGCACCTTACTTCATCCCCTACCTGCCCCAGGAGGAGAAGATACAGGCGCCGCCCGATTTCTTCCGCATCGCCGACGTGCTGCGCCGCCGCGAAGCCGGCCTTCGCCGCGTCTTCGACGCGCCGCGCACCGTGCAGGCCACCGTGCAGGCCGGCGGTTTCCCCACCTGGCAGGACCGCCCCCTGACCCGCCCGGCAGAGTACCTCTTCCTGCTGCAGCAACGCGACGAGCGGCACCAGCAGGACCTGTTCTTCCAGCGCCTGCTGGCTTTCCTGCAGCAGCGCGACGCGCCGGTGCTGGCCTTCTTCCACCGGGGCGACTTCCGCCGCGTGTGGAACGCCCGCCACCCGGACGGGCTGACCCTGGAGCAGCTCCACCGCCAGTACCCCCACTACCGCCTGGTGGTGCTGGGCGACGGCCACGGGCTGGTGAATCCCTACGCCACGCTGAAGCCCGCCCTGCTGGCCGAACCGCTCCGGGATTTGCAGCGCTGGCCGCGCCGCCTGCTGCTCACCCCCGAACCGGTGGCGGACTGGTCGTACCAGGAAGCCCTGCTCTACCGCCACTTCCGCCTGTATCCCGCCGATACGGCTGGCCTGCTGGCCGGGGTGGAAGCCCTCGACCTGGACGAGGAGTACATCCCTGGCAGCTTCGAATTCTGGCAGAATGAACTGCTGCCCCGCCACGCCGATCCCTCCTGCCGCTACCGCGACTGGGGCAGCGCAGCGGACCACCGCGCCTGCCTGGCCGACGACCCCGCCCTCTTCCGCTGGCTGTGCGCCCTGGCGGTGAACGCCCAGCCCGACTGGGCGCTGACCATCGCCATCGGGCGCGCCCTGGGCATAGAGGTGACCCACGACCGCCTGCTGCGCCTCAGCCGTATCCCCTGGCTGGCCGCCAACCAGCCCGATACCGCCCTGCGCCTGGAGCTGCTGCGCCGGCTCTCCCGCGAGGACGAGCGGCTGGCCCGCCGTGCGGTGAGCCAGGAGCTGGAGCTGGTGCGCGAACAGGTCGCAGAGAGCTTCGCCCAAACCGACTGGACGAGCAGCCTGGCCGTGCAGCGCTTCGCCATCGACCCCCGGGACGAAGCCAACAAGCAAACTATCCGTTACCTGAAACAACTGGGCCTGCTCTCGGGCGACCAGATCGAAGAGCTGGAGTTTACCGTGCAGGAGCGGCTGGCCCCCCCCAATCAAAAATCGCAAATCGCAAATCAGACATCGCAAATCAAAAGCCTCGACGCCTGGCTCGAAACCGAAGAACCCCAGCCCGTCGAGGCCAGGCTGCTGTTCGGCAGCATCCTGCTGTTTTTGCTGTCCTTCGCCGTCCTGGGCTGGGGCGCTTATTACAACAGCCTGAACGAAGAAGGGCCGGCCCGCGCCTTCTGGCAGCAGGCGCAGCCCCTGAACGACGAAGCGCTGAATCTGCACAACCAGGCAGCAGGCATCGGCCAGCGGCTGGCAGATCTGGCCGGTTATGGCGAATGGGCCGTAGCGTCCGCCGATTCGGTATTGCTGGCAGATACCCTCTTTGCGCAGGCCATCGCCCGCCGCGCCCCGGAGGCCTATCCGCTGGCCGACAGCAACCGCTTCGCCCTGGCCTACAACTACGGCGCCCGGCGCCTGAACTTCTACTTCTCCGACTCCAGCGGCTGGCAGGAAGCGAGGCTGGCGCGCCCCGCCTTCGAACAGGCAATGGAGCTGCTGCCCGACTCCCTCGACCCGCGCTACCACGACGCCCTGCACGCCCTGGGGCTGGCGGATTACTACGAATCCCAATACTTCTACCAGGCAGAAAAACGGCAGGGCGTGCCCGACGCCTGGTTCTCCACCCACGGCGCTTACAACCGCCTGCTGCGCCTGACCGACAGCACCTATTTCGAGCGCATCCGCGAGGCCATGCCCGTCAACCTGGAAACCCTGCTCGGGCTGGACCCGCCCCGCCTCTACCTGATCGCCCGCTTCCTGGACGCGGAGACCGGGCAGCCCGTGCCGGGCGCTACTGTCCTGCTGCCGGGCGGCGCCCGCGCTGCCGATGCCGACGGCTGGCTGCGCCACCGCTTCGCCCAGGAGCCGCCCCTGGAGTCGGGCGCCCTGCGCCTGCGCGTGCAGGCCGACGGCTACCGGGAGCAGGAGTACAGCTTCCGCCTGCAGGGGCGGCCCCAGCTGGCCAATGAGGTGCGCCTGTATCCCGAGGGTAGCGCTTCCGTATGGAGCGGGCAGGTGCTGGATGCGCGGACAGGCAAGCCGATTGTTCAGGCATCGGTGCAGGCGGGCGACGCCAACCGCATTACGGATGAAGCGCTTAGGACGTCGGGCGGCCCGCTTTCGGCCCGCACCGGCGTACAGGGCTATTTTACCGTAGAGGGCATCCCGCCGGAAGCTTACCAGCTCCAGGTATTCGTGCAGGCAGAGGGCTACCGGGATACGCTGCTGCGCGTCGGCCTGCCGGGGGATGGCTTTGTGCTGCGCCTGGAGCCGGCCGCCTCGGCTCCGCTCGGCGGCCTTGACAGGGACGGGGATGGGGTGCCGGACGCGGAGGATGACTGCCCGGAGGTGGCAGGCAGGGTGGAAGATAGGGGATGCCCGCCGGCAGCGCCGGACATCCCCATGCCGGAAATGGCCCCCATCCCGGGCGGCACCTTTACGATGGGCTGCCTTAGCGAGGAGCGGGACGGGGAATGCTATGATGACGAAAAGCCGGCGCGCGAGGTGACGGTGAGCAGTTTCTATATGAGCCGACACGAAGTGACGAACGGGCAGTTTGCCGCCTTTTTGAACGAGGAGGGCAACCGGGAGGAAGGAGGAGCGGAATGGATCGATTTATCAGGAAGTTTGGGAAAAGAACGTTGCCGGATAAAGCCGGAAAAAGACAAATTCATCGTAGAGGCCGGCTACGAGCGGCATCCGGTGATTTACGTCAGTTGGTACGGCGCGCGTGCATACGCGGCCTGGCTGAGCAAAAAGACGGGCCGCAACTACCGCCTGCCCACCGAGGCAGAGTGGGAGTACGCTGCCCGGGGCGGGGAGCAGGGAGCGAAGGACAACTACCTGTACAGCGGGAGCGATTCGCTGGACCTCGTGGCCTGGCATACTGGAAATAGCGATGGCCAGGTGCATCCGGTGGGACGCAAGAGGGCGAACCAGTTGGGGCTGTATGATATGAGCGGCAATGTGTGGGAGTGGTGCGCGGATGTCTGGCATGACAATTACCAGGGGGCGCCTCGCGACGGCTCGGCCTGGATTAGCGGCGGCGATCAGTCCTCCCGGGTGGTCCGTGGTGGGTCCTGGGACGACTACAATGCCAGGAGCTACCGGTCCTCGATCCGCATCAGGTACTTCCCGAGTTGGCGTTACAGCACTCTCGGGTTCCGGGTGGCGCAGGACTAAATTAGCCCTTTAGTCCTTTTACTCTTTTACCCTTTTTTTTCTTTTGGCGCGAAGCGCCTAAAAATTTTTTTTTTTTTGCAAGGTGAGTTGGACGTTTTTTGCCACGAAAGCACAAAAGCACAAAAACCCACGAAAAATTTGGTGCGGCCCATTTCTATGGCCGGGTAAAATTTTGTGCCCATCTGTTCAGCCGACAGATTTTTGTGGCAAGAAAGGTGGCCTGCAGTTAAATAGTTTGAGAAATTAGCCTTAAATTTAGGGTAGTGGGCTAAACGGAGTCCTCCCGGGTGGTCCGTGGTGGGTCCTGGAACAACAACAATGCCAGGAACTACCGGTCCTCGAACCGCAACAGGAACAACCCGAATGAACGTAACAACAATCTCGGGTTCCGGGTGGCGCAGCACTGTAGATATCCTGTTTGCAGGATGAGTGCCGGAATTGGGTGGCGTAAAGTTACTCCATCCGAGCGAGCCAACATTCAGTCCAGCGTTTGGTCCCGCTTTGCGTTCTGCAATGATGTTGCACAGCGCATGATGTACGACGCGGTCTTCAAACGGCGCTGCGCTGATGATGCGTTCTTTCGGGTCGTAAATTTTAAAGGTGTTGTAGCCGCCGGGTGCCCAGCTCTTTTCGTACAGCGCCTTCCCCAATTGGAGCAGGTTCTGTTCTGCGTAGAAAGAAAAATCAACGACGGCATCTTTTTTCCCCTTGCCTTTGGCGGCTTTGCGGAAGGCGAGGTACAGGTTTTCGAAGGAACACAGGTTGGGGTACATGGTTTTTTGGGGGAAAGATAGAGAGGGGAAGGGGTTTGACCGTCTCTTCGAGCCGGTTAAAATGTGCGATGCTTGCCCGGAAGAGCGCAGCGAAGACGGATGTGATGTTTGATGTAACAGGGCTCGTTCGCGAGCGTCTCCACCTTCGCTAAAGCTTCGGTGGACAGGTATGACGCGATGCGGAATAATCAGCAAGTCTCTCTCCGGCTGCCGGAGCCAACGGCGAAGGCATGCAGACTTGCGTAAGTTGCCAAATGTGTTGATTTACGGGGTTGTGCAATAAGTGTATAAAGACAGGATTAACAAGAAGCAAGATTTTCAGGATATGTACACCTTTGTGGCGCAAGCCACTACATCTTGTAAATCTTGTTAATCCTGTCTACTTCCGGCCTTTTTGCACAACCCCAAGTTAAGCCGC
>JAGFJD010000194.1 GCA_024102975.1 Phaeodactylibacter sp.
TTTTTCTCCCGCGATAATTCCAGGGTGGGCGCTCAGCTCCGGTTCGCGTTCGAAGTCGACGGCAGCGATTGGCATCACCGCGGCAAAAGCTCTGCGGGAGAGCCGATGTATGAGGTTTGGAGCAGGAGGGAGTGAGGGTTGGGGTTGGGAGCGGTGTGGGGCAGATATGCACAAGGCCGGCCTGAAGCTGAAACTGGTCATGGATGAGCTGCCGGAGGTCCAAGTGATTGCTACGAGATATTCCTCCTTCGAATTGGCCAACCGCTTCTTCTGGCGCACGCAGGGCCGGCAGGAGATCGACTACGTGGAAGAACGGGACGGCTTTTTTTCACGCCTATGAATTTAAGTGGAACGCCAGGAAAAAAGGTGTGCTTTTCCGCTGCGTTTACGGGGAATTATGCGGTACAGTCCACTGAAACGATCAGCCCCGACAATTTTGAGCCTTTTCTGGGGGTGGAGTGAGTTGATTGAGATGGCCCTCGCCGGCAAATCCAGTTGTGGCGGCTCCAGGCCCAGTGCCGTCGGCGCGATCTACTCGTACGCGCCCGGCCCGATTATCGAACTGACGAACAGGATGATGGCAGTTGGCGGGTCGGTGGCGCTGAGGAGGGAGTATTGTTTTGAGGACGGATTGTTAGTCATATAAAAATGGAGAGGAGGATGTTCACCGAGGTGGCTGCCATCAGCAAATTCAATCAGGCAATCCGATCATTTCATAAAAACACTTACCCATGCGTTTCATTCACATTATTGCCGTCATTGCCATCGTTGGGCTTATCGCTTATTTCATCAAGGCTGTCTTATTTATATTGCTATCCATTTTGTTGGTGATAGGGGGTATAGCAGCTTATCTATACGTTTCCTCAAACATCGAACATTGGATTTTGGCAAACAAGGTATGGGGCTGGCGCCATCTGGCCAGTTTTACCCGCGCTACAGGATGGAAGCGCTTGGCGGCAGTGAGCCTTGTACAAGGCGCCAACCTGTTGGAAGATGCCAAGAAGCTGGATGAGGCCGGCAAATTTTTTGACGAAGCGGCGCGTTGCCTTCAGGAGAAGGAAGCCTCAAGGGCAGACAGCGCCCAATCCGAGAAGCCCCACGAGGCAAAAGAAGAAGGTCTTCCGCGGGTAGCTCCTGCCTTTTTCCGGGTTACCAGGAAGAATCCGATTGCGCTCTATAAACAAAAGCACCTGCGGGAATGCATCCTGTTAGACCGGGCCTCCGCCTATCTGCGCCAAAACAATCCTGAACCTGCGGGAGAAATCCTTTTTGCGCTCAAGCGCCGCGAGACGGCCATCGAACCAGTTTTGCAGGGCAGGATTGCCGTTACCCGGGCAGAATATTTTCGGGTAGTAAACAAATTGACAGAAGCGAAAGAAGAGATCGGCCGCGCTATGGCCGTTTTAGACACATCCGGCACCGAACGAGACAACTGGCTAACCAGCTTAATTGCCGGTTTCGTTTTTTTGTACGCAGGAGAGTACGGGCAGGCGGATAAGTATTTGCAGCTCGCCAAAACGGGGTTCAGCCAAAACATGGAGACCGAACCCCTCGCCAAAACCTACATTGGCCTGGGCCGTATTCAACTGGAACAAGCCAAATATGAGGAGGCCATGCAACTATACCAAACAGCTCTGGGACATGCCAATCAGGCCCAACTGAGCATCAACTTGATGTGGAAAATATACTGGGGCTTGGGGTTTATTTCCGGCAAGATGGGGCAACAAAAGCAGGCCGTCCAATACCTGGAGCAGGCCGTCCAATTTGCCGAACAATCAAAGGCCGCCTTTAAATCAGATGAAAGCAAGATGCAATATTCGGATAATGCCGCCCCAGTTTTGGATGGTCTGATCGCATTTTATGCTGATTTGGGGCGCCACAATCCCGGCTTTTACGAGGAGTGCCGCTTTCTCATTGAAGCCACCCGGGGTTCCTCCCTGCGGGAAATGCAGGAACAACGCCAACGAGGAGTACTCGAAGTTTACGAAGAAGGAAAAATTCCGCCTGCCAGGAGAAGCGGTTGGAAAAATCCATCCAGAATGGCTTTTTCCCGTGCAGGACAGTCATGGGAGGCCGGGAAAGGACAGAAGAAGTACATTCGCATCATTTATCACCTGTTGGAAGGCCAACTGGTCATCTTGCTCAAACTGGCAGGCCAACCTACTATCGGCAAAGCAATACCGTTGGCAACTGAAAACCTCTTCAAGGATGTCCAGTCGTTAGGAACCAGTTTTGGCCTCGACCGGGGCCGTTCCGGTATTACGATAGGCATGGAAGCACCGGCTCGCAGTTTTGACTTGCCTCATGGTGCTTTCATTGAAGGAAGCGAACACGAGCGCCTGCTGGAAAGGCTGTTCAGCCAGCTCGTAGAACCCATTGTCGCACATTTGCCGCCAGCGGATCAAAATCATTATCTGCTCATTGAACCGCACCGCATGCTCTGGGCAGTGCCTTTTGCTTCTTTGCGGTTTCCGGATGGCACGTACTTATGCGATAAATACCCGCTGGCCGTCACCCCCTCCTTCGGCCTTAACCGGGCTATCCGGGAGGATGCCCGGATCGCCGACATTTCAGGCGCTTCCGCTTTGATCATAGGCAACCCTGATTTTTCAGAATTTCCTTTTGACCTTGACGGCATGACAATAACCTTCCATCCTTTGCCAGGCGCCGAAGCAGAGGCGTCGGCCATAGCCGGCCTCTTTCAGGAAGACAGGAAGCGGCTATTGCTCAGGCGCGATGCAACAGAAGACGCCTTTATGCAGGAGGCTGAATCCTATAATATTATCCACCTGGCTACGCATGGTTTCAGCCACGAAGAGAAACCCGAAAAGTCTTTCCTGGTATTCAGCCGGACAAAAAAGGAAGATGGGTTGTTGCAACCCAATGAAATCCTCCGGCTGCCGCTGGTAGCGGACCTTGTAGTGCTTAGCGCCTGCCAAACCGGCCTGGGCAAGATCACGGGCGAAGGGGTAGCCGGCACCAGCCGGAGTTTTCTCATTGCCGGCGCCCGCTCCGTGCTGGTTAGCCTTTGGAAGGTGGATGACAACGCCACTTCGGAATTGATGCAACGCTTCTACAGGTTATACCACAACGGCCAAACCAAGGCCGAAGCATTGCGGTGCGCCATGCTGGAATTAAAAGAGCAATCGCAATACGCTCACCCCCGGTATTGGGCGGGCTTTTATCTGGTGGGGGCGGATCAGTAGAGTTGATGCGTTGGGGGGCTTTAATGAGAAAAAAGATTAATTTTTGTCCTGATCAAGGCGCGAAGTTGGTTTGCGCTCTTCTATTCAATTTTTATCAGTTGCCACTCGGATGCATTTGATATACTATTGTGCAATTCAAAACGGCATCCATCTGAACTGGAACAGCCAGGAGCTACTCTGAAATATTTATTACCTGCTACGCATGGTGGCGAGGGAAGCTGATTCTGCATGTCAGGTGGAATAAGGCTAAAAAGTCCTCTTGTAACCCATGTGGGGTGGTGATAGCAGAGTCCGCCTAATCCTCCGATCAATGCCCCTGTCGCTCTAAAAAATTCAATATCTTCGTGTGCCTTCCTCTCTTGCATGGCATAGTGATAGCCGTCATTAGTTTCCTTACTAAACCAATTTCTGATTCCTGTTCTTCCCCATTTCATGCCGCCGGGAAGCCAATCAACCCAATTAAGAATTTGAGGAGGGCCGCAGGCAATTGGATCATCCCGAAATTCAAACCTTTGAACACGCTGATGGCTGTAGATCGCATTCATTTCAACTGCAAAACTTTCATCCCCCGGGTGTGGCGAATTGTATACATATACGCCTTGTGCTTCCAAATTGTCAACTGATAATATGCATTATCAAAAAAATGGCTGGTTCGTTGCTTGAATTTATTTTCAAATCCAGATTGATCAGTAGGACTAAGATTGTAATTATTATCTTTATTTAGGTAGTCAACATATACAATCCTTGATAGATAATAGATAGCTTAATAAATATGCATTAATATCATGCCTTCCAATTGCCATGTGGTCAAATAACCGAAAACAATTTCGCTCCCACACCACTAGACATTTTAATAAAGAAGCGTAAAATAGACTATCTTTAAAGTCGACCAAAACATAAAGACATGTCGGCATTTACGCTTCTTGAGCAAGTTACAGAAAAGACGGTAGAACTCCCCAG
>JAGFJD010000200.1 GCA_024102975.1 Phaeodactylibacter sp.
ATGCCAGTATATACTGACCCGGCGGGTTTTGTAGTCGACAAAACCTGCCGTGCGTCAGTATAACAGCGTACATTTTGGAAGTTTTCATTCCGAAAACCACAAGAGGGTACAAACCAGAATCGCACCCTTTTTTTCCGGAAAAGGCTGCCCCGGCACTGCCCCTCGATCCCCGCGGGCAGAAGCGGCAAAAGTGGCGCTGCGGCGCTCCTCCATCCTGTCTAAATCCTGCCTATCCTGCCACCAGGTACACCAGGTAACCTGCGTAAAGAACCAGGAACAGCCCTCCTTCCCACCGCTCCAGGCGATGCCCTTTGCCGGTAAAGATAAACAGGAAGAGCAGGGCGCTGGCCAGGATGTGCATGCCGAGGTCGAAAAAGGAAGGGCCGGGTACCGGCACGGGATAGACGATAGCCGAAACGCCGAGGATGAAGAACACGTTGAAGATATTGGAACCCACGATGTTGCCGATGGCCATGTCCGTATTCTTCTTGCGGGCGGCGATGATGCTGGTGGCCAGCTCGGGCAGGGAGGTGCCGACGGAAACCACCGTCAGGCCGATGATGCGCTCGGACAGGCCCAGGAGCAGGGCGATGGCCGTGGCGCCCTGCACGATGAAGCGGCCGCCCACGACCAGCAGGGCCAGCCCCAGCACGATAAACAGGATGGATTTAGGAGTACTGTAGGCTTTCACCTCCAGCGGTTCATCGGCCTGCGCCCTGCGGATGAGCTGAAAGGTGTACACCAGGAAGATGACAAAAAAGAAGACCATGACGATGCCCTCCGAGCGGGTGATGACGTTGCCTCCGGCCTGGTCCAGCGCCACGTCGGCGGCGGCGGTCAGCACCAGCAGGGCTGCCAGGAAGGCCAGCGGGATTTCGATCCAGGTGGTGTTAGACTTGACGGCCAGGGGCGCAAAGAGCGCGGAAATGCCCAGGATGAGCAGGATGTTCAGGATGTTGCTGCCGACGACGTTGCCGAGGACGATCCCGGCGTTGTGGCTGGCTGCCGCCATCAGGTTGACGGCCAGCTCCGGCGAGGAGGTGCCGAAGGCCACGATGGTCAGGCCGATGACGATATTGGGCACCTTCAGGCGGTGGGCCAGGGCCGAAGCGCTGTCCACCAGCATATTGGCGCCGTAAACGAGCAGGACAAAGCCTGCGAACAGGATCAACAGGTCGAGCATGGATGTTAGCTTTTTGTGCGAACAGTAGACGGAAAAAACGTTTCGGGCCACTACATCATACGAAAACAATGACGCCCTTCCAAAAAAATTCTCTATCTTCACTGCCATTATTACGCGACAACCCATGCGAACCCTTGTCACCTGGTTGCTGATACTGGCCCTCGCCTTCCAATGGATAGCGGGCCATCTCTATTTCCGGGTGGCCTATTCCATCGAAACAGAACACCGGATGGACGAACGGGAAGCCGGCCTGGCCGCGCAGCTGAAAGAAAAAATGGGCTTCGAGCTGCGCCTCCGGAAACTGGACAAAGCCGATTTCGACCCCAGATTCATCGGCTACGGCAACCAGTTCTTTTTCCTGGAAGAAGAGGAGGGGTTATTCTCCATCACGCCGGATACTTCCTGTACTTACGAATATACTTACCTGCTGGGACATGGCCCGGAAGACAGCCCGCAGAAACAGGCCCTGCTCGAACGGCTCTTCTCCAAGTTTACCCTTTCCAAAGCGCCGGTGGCGCTGAAGCGGCAAGCTGCCGGGCCGGCATCCCCCAATTTCATCATCCCCCGCCTGAATGACCTGTTTGCGGCGGAAGTGCTGACGCCGCCGCCCCGGGATAAGGCCTGAGGCCCTCTCTGCGCTCAATAATCAAACCTCACTATTATCATTGGAATGGCCGGAAACAACAGCTTTCCGATTGAGGCCATAACGCCTGCCGGCGGCAAACGGGGATGCGAATCATTCCCTGTATACCCCATTAAGCTCCGCCCCTGATCGCCAGAGGCAGCATCATCTGCAGCCCCGGGGCGGTTATCGCCGGCGCGGCGTCTGTAGCTCCATCACGAGCCATTCCACAAAACCTCACAACATGAAACTTAATATAAAACCGATAATACTGTCCCTGTTCACCATTCTGTGTTCTCAGCAACTCTCCGCCCAGGGCTGCGTGGCCATCCGCCACTTCTCCAGCTGCGGGGGCAACAACCTGGCCTCCAACCTGTTGTCGAAGGGCGACTGGCAGGCCGGCATGAATTACCGCTACTTCAAGTCTTTCCGGCATTTCCGGGGCGACCACGAAGAGCCGGACCGGGTGGCCAATTCTACCGAGGTGATCAACCACGCCCATGCGTGGGACTTCGGCATCAATTACGGCATCAGCCGTCGAGCCTACGCCACCCTGACCCTGCCCTTCGTCATCAACACCCGCTCCTCCCTCTACGAACACGGCCGGGAAGAGCGCAACACCACCTTTTCCCGCGGCCTGGCCGACCTGCGCATCGGCCTGGGCTACTGGCTGTTCGACCCGGAGAAGGCGCCGGGCGGCAACCTGGCTCTCGGCCTGGGCGTCAAGCTGCCCACCGGCGACTACAACGCTACCGACATTTTTTACAACGTAGGCCCTGAAGGCAGCCCGCAAACCCGCCCCGTCGACCAGTCCATCCAACCCGGCGACGGCGGCTTCGGGATCACCCTGGACATCCAGGCTTTCCAAAAGCTGGCCGACGGCCTGTTTGCCTACGGCACCCTTTTCTACCTGGCCAACCCCCGGGAGACGAACGGCGTACGCACCTTCCGGGAAACCCTCAGCCCTATCCTGCAGAACGAGGCCATCATGTCGGTGCCCGACCAGTACGCCATCCGGGCGGGCTTTAACTATGTTTCCCCCCTGCCCGCTGTCGGCCTTTCCCTGGGCGCCCGCTACGAGGGCGTACCGGTGGAAGACCTGATCGGCGGCAGCAGCGGGTTCCGCCGCCCGGGCAAAGCCCTGTCCCTGGAGCCGGGGGTGAGTTACACGAAGGGCAACGCCGCCCTCAGCCTCGCCGTGCCGGTGGCTATGTACCGCAACCGCCCCCAGAGCCTGACCGACCGGGAGACAGAGCAGGCCACCGGACAGGAGCGCAACGGCGACGCCGCCTTTGCCGACTACCTGATCAACTTCAGCCTGTCCTTCCGCTTCAACCGGCACGCTGCCGGGGAAATGCCGGCGCTGGACTTCAAATGACCGGCGGGGTGTTGAATGGCTGATTTGGAACGGCCGGGACAAGGCAGTGCTGCCGGAACGAAGTCCCGGGGCAGTTATTAACGCCACCCTGAATCGGGCGCAGTTGTCCTGACGAATGTTGGACATTGTCAGGATGCTGGCCGTTAGCGTCAGCATTGGTTCCCCTCGACAAGCTAGGGGCCGGGGTCGCTGGCAATCAACCGCTTAGGTTTCCGGTTTGGAAATAACTAATTTCACCCCGAGCGAGTTGAGGGGAACCAATAACTGCCCCGTTATTTACTGCCGGAAGCAGTAGCCCGCCCCAAAAAAAAAGGCCTGCCACAGAGCGGCAAGCCAAGAAGAAGGATTGGATTAGGACAAAACACTACTAGAAGCCAATATGCTGCCGGCAGCCAAACAGCTGCCGTGCAGAGTAGTATCGCCTTGCCTCCGGCATATTCCACTGCACCGGAGGGTTAGGGCTGATGGCCGGAAACGGGGAATCTGCTTTTCGGGCTGCGCAAGGCCGGTTGCCCGAAACCGGGTTGAGCTGCGAAAGCGCCGGATTTATGTATGTGTTACATTTACACCTTCAAAAGAATGAAGGGAAAAGGCCCCTCCACAGCAGGAGGGGCAGAAACCCTTCACGACACTAACATTTGAAACAGCTTACTCTTCAGGGGTTCAGTCTTGTACGTTGTTCAATTCCTTTCACTGACGATGCCCTGGTTCGTAGATCAGCCGCATGAAAGCGCTGAGCCGCTCTCCCTCTATATTGACGGGAATCCCAGGCACGATGCCTACCATCAGGCCCTCGTTGATCACAAGGCGCATTTGCGGGCGCACGACCATACTGAAGGCTTTATTGTCGAACATTTTATTGATCTCCACCCCCACGAAATTGCGGCTGAAGGGGATCATATAATGTACGCTGGTGTTGATCTCGTAAGCCATATCTATTTCACTGTGGCCAAAGTGCCTTCTAAAGCGGGGGCCGGTGTATACCAAAGAGTGCCAGTTGCTTCCCAGCCGCTTGGCGGCCACCAGGAAGGGGTTAAACAGAACCCCCTCCAGCGGCCGGCTGAGCTGAATTTCATCAAAACTCTTAAGCTCCCACTCAACGATGCTTCCAAGCGCAAAGGAAGCCCTGGCCTTCTCCGACACCAGGAAGGTGTACTGGGTAGCCATCTTCAGGCTTTCTATCCGGTTTGATGGCTTCTCGACAGGCCTGGTTGGTTCCCTCCCGTTTCGCTTATTCATAGTGTAGATGGTGGCCGGCACCTCCAGTTCCAGCCCCCACCGGTCTTTTACGGCCCATTCGTACTCTACCAGAAATTCGTACTTGTCGAACTGGTCGCTGTCGACCAGCGCGCCGCCCACATTCCATTCTTTTTCCCCTTTGCGGGCGCCAAGGTCCCGTATCAGGTCGATATACAACGGCTCGGCGTGTAAAATTTTCAGCGGCTGCCCGGCTTTTTCCGGTTGTTGTTCCTGGGCCTGCCCGGCAGCGCTTCCGGCGAAAGCGAGGAACAAGGCCAGGCTTGCAGCGAGTGATCGATGCATTGCTTTTTTTTTAATACAAAAGTAAGGGCGCCAGATTAAAAGGAAATAAAAGCCGGATTAAAACCCCGTTAGAAACCTCCTTTCGGCAGGCGGACAGTGGCCGTTGTTCCCTGGCCGGCCGGCGACTTCAGCTCGATCGATCCTTCGTGTATGTCAATGATCTTTTTTGCCAGGGGCAACCCCACCCCGAACCCTTCCACGTCCAGGGCGTTTTCAGCCCGGAAGAAGGGGGTGAACACCTGCGGCAGGGCGTTTTCCGGAATGCCGATCCCCTGGTCGCGCACGCTTACCTCTATAAAGCCGCTGTGGTTGGAAAAGAGAACCTCCACCGGCTTCTTTCCGGAAAACTTCACTGCGTTGCCCAGGATATTGGACAAGGCGATCTTCAGCAGGTTGGCGTTGCCCATGATTTCCAGCTCCTGCGGTTCCGGGGGCAGGCCCTCGAAATGCAGCAGGATATTGGCCCCGGAACCGTTCCGGCCCATGCCCTCGGCTACCTCCAGCACCAGCTCGTCGATCCGCAGAGGAGCAAATGACCTGCCCGTTTCCGAAACCCCTGCCTGCGCCAGGTGCAGCAGGCGAAGGGTGAGCGCCCTGAGGCGTTCGGCCTCTTTCTCCACCTGCAGCAAACACTGCCGGTAATCCTCTGCCGAGCGCTTTCCGCGCAGCCCGACCTCCAGCTCGCCGAGGATGGCGGTGAGGGGCGTCTTCAGCTCATGCGAGGCGTTGCTGATGAAGTTATTCTGCGACTCGATGGACGTTTCGATCCGGTTCAGCAGCTTGTTGAAGGCTCGGGCCAGCTGGCTTACCTCGTCCCTTTGTTCTCCCTCGCTGATCCGCAGGTAAAGGTTGTTGGTATCGATGTCGTGCATCTGCCGGATCATCACCTTCAGGGGCGAAAGCATTTCTTCTGCATACCAGCGCCCCAGGCCAAAGATGAGGACCATGGAGCCAAGTACGACGATGAACAGGATCATCCGCAGGCGATTGAGCTTGTTCAGGCCCGGCTGGTCTTTGGCCGATACGACGATAGCGTAGATTCCCTGGTTGTCGTCGTAGCGGATTCCCAGAATGGAAATATCCCCGGACATCCGGGTTGCCTTGCCCCGGCGGCCCACAGCTTCAGTGAACTGCTCATCCACGATGGCAGGCAGGGTATCCCAACGGGGCGTTTCGTCCAGCCTGACCAGGAATTCTCTTTCCAGGGGGAGCACCCGCAGGTACTCTTTCCGGATTTCGCTGAACACTTTGAAGTTCATTTCGTCTTTCTCCAGCAGGAAAGAGGCCACGATGTTGGCCCTTTCGTTCAGCCGCTGAAAAAAGTCGTTTCGCGTATACTGCTGGAACAGGTAGTATATCAGGCAACAAACACCGATGAGGATGCAGGAAGTGATCATCGCGAAAGTCGCCGCGATATTATTCTTCAGCGTCATCTTTTTTGAGAACATACCCCATTCCAATTACCGTATGCAGCAGTTTCGGATTGTAATTCCGGTCAATTTTTTTTCGCAGGTAATTGATGTACACATCAACCACATTCGTGCCCAGGTCAAAATCCACCTCCCAGACCGCCTGCATGATCTTAATCCGGGAAAGCACCCTTCCGGGGTTTCTCATAAAATACTCCAGGAGCCGGAACTCCCGGGCGGTAAGCTTGATCCTCTCCCCGTCTCGAAAGGCTTCCAGGGAGTCCAGGTCAATCTCCAGGCCCTCATACGAGAGCCGGTTCTGCTCGGCGAGTATCCCGTTGTTCCGGCGGTGCAGGGCCATCAGGCGGGCGATAAGCTCGTCGAGCTTGAACGGCTTGGCCAGATAGTCGTCGGCCCCTTCGTTAAGGCCTTTGATGACGTGGCTCGTCTCGCCCAATGCCGACAGGATCAGGACCGGCGTGGCCAGGCCGTGTTCCCGCCGGAGCTTCCGGCACAGGTCCCATCCGTTGATCTTCGGCAGAAGCACGTCCAGAATGATCACGTCCCATTGCCCGCCCAGGGCCATCTCCATGCCCATGCGGCCGTCATAGGCGACAGACACTTCGAATTGCTGTTCTTCCAGGCCTTTTTTTAAAAACCCGGCGACGCCCGGCTCATCTTCAATGAGTAGAATGTTCATTGGATATTCTTCAGTTCAGCTTCCAGGAAGAGGCATGATACAATAAAAGGAAAATCGGGCGGATTCTGCGGCCGGCGGGATTAAAATGCAATTAGAATTGGCGCCCGGCATGTGGGTTGCGCTCCTTCGGGCGAACCCGTCCATGGGGGTGTTCAAAGAACTGTGTCAACTCGCATTTTACTAACCGCAGCACTTCATGGGAAGTGACATGCTTGTCGAATTGCCTGTTTCGATTACAGTAGTGATTGGTAATAGAAAAGTGTCGCCATTGTTAATTCGGCGTTCGAAGTCAGCCAGAACTTCTCTCCTGTTTTGATTGAATTGGGGAACATCCAAAACATTTAGGAATACAGAAGTATCTATAATCCAGATTATTGGTTTTGAGGGCATGCCTGACGAGATTATTTAATAGACTCCAACCATTTCAATGCCTTTTGCTTTTTCTCCTCCGAACCTGGGTGGTGTTTCACAAATCGGTCAATAAGTCCCTTGGTCAGCAGTTCCCCGAGGGCACCCTGAGCGATCAGTTCCGGGTAGTCGGTAAAGTCCGCCATGCGCGCCAGTTCACTCCAGCCGGTTTGGGGGTTGCGGTAGCAAAAAACGACATCGGGAACCGCCTCATCCGGCAAAGCATCCAGAAGCGCCGGGTTATGGCTGCTGATCAGCACAGCCAGCTGTTTTTCTTTGGCAATATCATTAATGGATTGCAGCAGCTTGCCCGCCCGGCTGGGATGGACACCGTTGTCCACTTCCTCAATGATCACCAGGCTTCCAGGCTCAGCGGACAACAAGGCAGCGGCCAGCGCCAGAACCCTCAGCGTGCCGTCCGAAAGCAGGCCAGCATCGCAGTAGTGTTCTTCCCCTCCAAAAGTTTCCTTCAATTGAACCATTACCTCATCGCGAGGGCCCCGCAGGAAATCCATTTCCGTGATTTCCTGCTCCGGCAGACTTTGGATGAATTCCAGTAAAGCGCTTCTGTTTTTCTCTTTCTCCTCTTCACCATTCCACAGATGGTAGAGCACTGCCGAGAGGTTGCTTCCATCTCCCTGAAGCTTTTTTTCCGACAGAAAACTGTAATCCCGCATCTTCTGAGGAACCGGGTCCAGAAATAAAATACCCGCCAGGTGATCCTCAAACCTTTTGGCCACCTTTGGGATCGACTGCTTTGCCTCTTTATGCCCGTCCGCGAAGCGGGCGGCGCTTTCCAGTTGGAGAAATATGGCCATCTGATCTGTACAGGAAATCTGAGGCTTCTTTCCTCCCCTGGCAAAATTGTTGTACTCTACACTGATCTGGGTATTCACCCCTTTGCTGGGTTCGATTGTACGATACAAGGTGTTGTAGCCTTCCTGACCTGGGGCATAAACCGTTTCGCGTTCGATGTGCAACTCATCTGACCATATACTGTAGAGAAGACAGTTTGTGCCCCTGCGCCATCCAGTTCAAAAAACGGATGGCCTCCAGAGCGTTGCTCTTGCCTGAAGCATTGGCGCCAACCAATATGGTAAGGGGCGAAAGCTTGAGCTCCGCCTATCGGTAGCTTTTAAAATTCCGGATGGTTATTTTGCCGATCATGTCGTGCCTCATTTGTACTTTCCCAAGTTACGGTTTTTTGCCTTATTGCGTACTCACTCCGCTCAAAACGCCTCCCTCCGTATCCGCTTATCCGGCAACAGATCCCAAACCAGGGAGCTGTAATGCCATTCGAACCATCTACTCAGCAGTGAATAAAAAAATAACTTCACCGTTTGAGATCTGTAGTTATGGCTCGTTTATCAGCTACTCTGGCGGTCCCATTATCCGGCTTCTTCTCTTCACCATAACTACAGATCGTGAAGTTATTTTTTTAAGGGAACATTT
>JAGFJD010000234.1 GCA_024102975.1 Phaeodactylibacter sp.
GTGATGACGCGGGAGGGGGAGGGGGATTGGGTGAATAAGCGGATAGAATTAAAGTTAATAATCACTCAGTCAGGAGGGTTGCTCCTCACCAATAAATCACATACATCCACTTCCAGCAGCTCGGCGATCCGAAACAGCACTTCGACCGGAGGTTGCATGTCATTGGTACACCAGCGGGAAATCGTGGACCGGTCCCTGCCGACTTCTTTGGCCAGCCATTTGGCGAGCATGGCTTTATCATCGGAAAAGAGGCGCTGCGGTCACAAGATGAGATTATAAAGACCGTTCTCCACGAGTGCTATCGGTTATCTACTTCGGCAGCAAGGTCGAATCCCGGCGTTTCCCAGGCTTTAATCACCCGGGAAACAAATAATGTTGTTAACTTTGTAGACCGAGCCTTTAAATCTATACGCCAATGAACAGCACTGCCACAATTATGGCCTGGAAACAAAACAATTTGTTGAAAAAATGTATTTTTCAAATGAATCGCTTATCTTCATTGTGACTTATTCGGATTATGGATACCAAAAGCATAGAACTTAGAATTGAAGGCTTGAGAGAAGGTAAAAAGCTTTCTCCTGACCTTTTGGATGTTGACGAACTGGTCAACCTGCTTTCCTATGCAAAAGATTTTTTATACCCGGAAAAGAACCACGAACGCTCCCGGGTAAGCATTAGACTTGAAGATGGGAGTGCAGTAATTAAATTTTTAGTGGCGGGTGCTGTTGCCATTCAGTCGCAAGCTTTGCTTGGAGAGCTAAATGCCAACCATGATTTAGGTTTGCTAAAGCCCAAACAAACGGAAGCAATTCACAATATTCAACAATTTATTTCCATGGAGAACTTTACGCTCCAATTCGGATTGTCAGAAAAACTCAGCGAAGGGCTCACTATAACACGTCAGACGGAATGGATTCATCCTGAAGAAATTTGGGTAGACGAAGAACTTTATATGGTTGGAGAAATTGTTGATGTGGGCGGAAAGACGAACCCGAATATTCATCTTGATACGAAAGAGTTTGGAACTATTACGATTTCTTCCGATCGAGAAAAGCTGAAAGAGGATGATAAAAACAGGCTTTATAAAAAACAGCAGGTTAGCATTCGCATCAAAAAAAATTTACATACCGGTGAAATTGATAAGAAGTCTGCAAAACTCCTGGCGTTTATCGATTTCGATGAAAATGAATCTGCGGATGAATATCTGGACCGCCTGATTGCCGAATCAAAACCTTATATGGATAAAATCGAAGACCCTGAAGAATGGCTAAAGAACATTAGAGGATATGACGGATCATATTAAAAAGGTCTTTTTTGATACCAGCTTCTTTATCCGCCTTTACAAAACGGATGACCCCGATCACCAAAATGCAAAGGCTTATTATCGGAGATTTCGAGAGAGGGACGCTGAATTTTTTTTATCCACCATTGTAGCAGCTGAATTTGGAACCGGAGCTGATATAAAGAAACTTCCCTATAAATACCTAACCGTTCTTCCTTTTAACCTCAATCATGCCAGTAGATCTTCTGCCTTAGCCAGAGTGGCTTTTGAAAATAAAAAGAAAGGCGTTATTCAACTTGAAAATCGGGTGGTAATCCCCAATGACACTAAAATACTTGCCCAGGCAGAAGAAATAGGGGCAAACTTGTTTATCGCTCGCGACGATAATTGCGAAAAAGTTTATACCCTAATGAAAGATAACGGTTTGCTCTCTTTTGAGTATCTGGACCTCAGAACGCCTCCAACTGAGTTTTTTTCGGAACTATTTCCGGATATGTGAGGTTTAGGGCCTCCAAATAAGCTTCTTATATTGCCTTCAACCTTTCAGCTCTTTGAGCTGCTTGATCAGATTTTCTTCTATTTGGTGCTCCTTGGTCATTCAGGTCTTCTTTCAATAACGTGGCGCCTGGGATTTTTACAATTTCCCTTCAGGATTCTTTTGATTCGGTTCATTTTTAAACCGATTTCATCTGGTCGTAAGATATAAAATGTCCGCTGGATTATAGGAAATATTCATTGTATTTCCGGGAGTAGGTGAAAAGCGATGTGTGTGAGAAGCAGCAAACGCCCCTCTTTCCCTCCTTTTCCACAAGCCCCGGTTAATCATTTTGGCCTTACTTAAAAAAATAAGTTCAAAAAAATAATTTAAAGTTTTGTTTATTGTCGAGGTT
Organism: Phaeodactylibacter sp.; assembly: GCA_024102975.1. Classification (GTDB taxonomy): domain Bacteria; phylum Bacteroidota; class Bacteroidia; order Chitinophagales; family Saprospiraceae; genus JACJXW01. The sequence goes on from JAGFJD010000234.1 coordinate 2,173, forward strand.
TATTAACTTTGATCCTGTTGTTAAGTGGAAACCAACTTGAATTCAAATGATGTTCTTTATCCTGGCGTCAAATAAGCCAAATTCAAATTTAAACCCGCAGCCGGGCAGGCCGGGTAAAAGCGGCAGGCCCCCCATCTGGCTCTTTCTCCTTGTCCTCTGCCTTGCCGGGTACCTGGTTTACAACTATTCCCGCTACGAAGAAGTCGTGACCGCCGATCCCGGCGGAAGCCCCGCCCTGAAGCCGGAGCGGGAGGCGGAGATTGCCAGGAGGCAAAAGAAGAATGCCGAGGAGGCGGAGCAATATGTGTTGCGGGCCATCGGCCCCGGCTACCGGGAGTGCTATCTTTGCCCGGAGGGAAAAGCCTGGCTGGAAACCGGCGAAATCGCGAAGATCGGCGTTTCTACTGATGGAGAGAGCCGGTATTCTTTGAAGTTTTACGAAAGGCATAGCGTTTATTATGACATGGAATACAGGGGAAACCTGGCCACTGCCAAGAACCGGGAGATAGCCCGCCTGGGCGGTTACCCGCTCCTGCCCGAGAATCAGAAAAGGGAGCGCAAACTGCTTTATCCTCCCTTGAATACAAAGCTGGATTAGCCTAAAAACTAAAGAAATGGAAATCTTCGTCAATACAATTGCCGACCATCCGGTTTATTCCAAAATAAACGTAGAGGAAATTAACAAACTGCTGGCGTCCAGGGCATACCTTAAGCGTTTTCCGGGCATCGATAAATGGAATGTCACTTTCGTAGCCCGGGAACCCGATGATTATGTGTTTGACACCTGGGGAAGAAAAGGAGAAATCTACCTGACCATACCGCTGGTTTACGCAGATGTCGCAAGGGGGACGGAGGAAGAGGTCACCCGGTTGTGCGGCGAGTTGTTCGATCATTATGTGAAGGGGCTCCAGGCGGATTATAAAACCGAAGCCATGGAGTTCTTCATTACAAAAATCGTCGACCATCCGGTTGCGTCCAAAATAAACCTGGAGGAAATTCGCAAGCTGCTGGTCTCGATGGAACGCCCCGGGAGTTTTCAGGACGTTGAGAAATGGATCGTTGCTTTTGTCGCCCGCGAACCGGACGATTATGTATTTGAAACCTGGAGAGAAAGCGGCAAGGTTTATCTGACCATCCCACTGGCCTATGAGGAGGTGTTAATGAAAACGGAAGAGGAGGTCACCCGCTTGTGCGGCGAATTGTTCGGCCACTATCTGAAGGAGCTTCAGGAGGAGGGCTAGTACATGAATACCTAAATAAATACCCACTTATGCTTGTTCTTTTGAACTTACTCTTCGTCAGAAAAAACTCACGTAGCTCCGGCTATGCTCCCCGACACTCTGTGTACGGGGCAGGCTGTTTTT
>JAGFJD010000239.1 GCA_024102975.1 Phaeodactylibacter sp.
ATCCTCCCAAACCTGCATGGCAAGCATTACCTGATCACCAGCGAGAGCTACCGGGTATCGGATATCTCCTTGATGCTCAACGGGAAAGAGCCTGCCGGGCAACCCACTACGGTGTACAGCAACGCCCTGGCCACCCAGGATTTGGGTATCCATTTCAAGCCGGCCAAGTTGCCTTTGTACCAATATGCGAAAGCGACGGAAGGGGCCGCTGTTTGAACAAAGCGTCGGACACCTCGAAGTAATTACAACACCATTTTTTTACTTCAAATGAAAATAATCATGAAAAATCTCCTTTTTCCCATCATCCTTCTCCTTGCCGCAATTTCCGGCACCCTGCAGGCCCAATCGGCCACAGACGAAAACGACATGCAGGACTTTGCCCGCCGGTTTATGGCCGCCTACAACCGGGGAGACCACGAAGCCCTCCGGGAAATGTACCTCGACGACGCCGTCCGCATCGGCCAGGAGGGCAGGGAAATCAAAGGGGCGGACAACATCGCCGCCTACTTCGCCGACCAGTTCCGGCAGAACAATGCCACGCTGTTCATGCGGCAGCTGAGCGTCAACTGGTCGGACCGTGAGTACACCTGGGTAGCCAAAGGCACCTGCGAGGTGTACGGCAAGGCCAATGTGTATGATATTCCCGTCCATTTCACCGTCGGCTACGCCAATGCGATGATAAAAAAAGACGGCCAATGGAAGATCGCCAGGTCCGTACATTACCCCCTGGAGCACGCCGACCCCAGGGTGGCCGCCAACATCGAGATGTACACCACGGTCTGGGACCGCATCGTGAACGGGAGGGAGTTGCAACTATTCAACGAAGACCACTTCGCCGAAGATGTGATCATGCACGCCGAGCCGGAAAACATCATTGGCATCGAGGCCATGGCGGGCTACTACAAAGCGCTGCTATCGGCTTTTTCCGACATCGAATTTACTATCAACAACATCTTCGGCGAGGGCGACCAACTGGTCAAACACTGGACATTCAGGGGCACGCACACGGGCGACTTTTTCGGCATCCCGGCTACGGGCAATAAGGTCGAAATAAGTGGCAGCACGATTGTCCGCATGAGCCCACACGGCAAGATTGCCGAAGAAAGGGATTTCATGGATAACATGGCGCTGCTGTCGCAACTGGGCGTCGTGTCGGCGCCAGGCAACGTGGCGGTCGTGGACGGGCTGTACCAGTCATTTGCCAAGGGTGATGTGCCCGCCGTATTGGCTGTCATGGACGCCGGCATCGTCTGGAACGAGGCCGAGGGTTTCCCCTATGCCGACCAGAATCCCTACAACGGCCCGGAAGCCGTGCTCAACGGCGTGTTCGCCCGCATCGGGGCGGAGTGGGAGTACTGGAACCTGACGGACATCCAGCTGCACGACATGTCGAACAACCAGGTGCTGGCCACCCTGCGCTACAACGCCAGGCACAAGACAACGGGCAAGGAGATCAACTCACAAACGGCCCATTTGTGGACGCTGAAGGACGGCAGGATCGTGGCTTTCCAGCAGTTTACGGACACGAAGCAGGCGGTGGAGGCGGTGAGATGACCACCCAATCAATCATGGCGATTTTCAAAATCGCCATGATTGAATTATACTGGCGAACGCGTGGTTTTGTCAGGAACAAAACCAGCGATGCCTGTATATACTGACCCGGCGGGTTTTGTAGTCGACAAAACCTGCCGTGCGTCAGTATAACTTCAATCCATCGTTCGCGAGAGGCTCCACCTCCGCCAAGGCTACGGCGGACAGGTGGTGCCTCAATGCAGTATAACGGGTAAGTCTCCGACTCGGGGATGCCGCCTATATTGATTGTTTACGGGGTTGTGCAAAAAGGCCTAAAATAGACAGGATTAACAAGATTTACAAGATGCAGCGACTTGCGCCTTTGAAGAGAAGTCTGATATGTTCGGAAAAGTCAAACGAAAACAAACTCATTTGCGGGAGGACAAAGAAGCTTCCTGTGAGGAAGGCGGAAACCAGGAACAGCATTTTAACGCTGGCCATTTGGAAGAAAAAAGGATTTTTTAATAAGCATATTCTGTTATGAGCGATCTGAAAAAGTAAAAAACCGGCTTCGGTCCTATGGCAAGCTGTTTTATGAACTTCGCAAAGAAAAATTTATTGGCGATCAGTTTTTGGGGGGAATTATAGTTGACCGGTTGATTGAGTTTTATTTTAGGGATTGGAGGACGGTGCAGGATTAGAATGCACACGCAAAATTCCCTATCTTACCCTTCCAAAACAAAAATCCATGTCCCACGACCGCATCCTCCGCGAAGTCACCTCCGTCACCATCGATCTGCTGCTGCGGGAGCCCTTCTTCGGGCATTTCCTGACCGGGCTGATCAAGGAGGTTAACCCGCAGGTGCCCACCCTGGGCGTGCGCCTGGCCGGGCCGGACGCGGTGCAGCTCTCCATCAACCCGGACTTCTGGGATAACGAGCTGCGGGAAGAATACTACCGCTACGGGGTCATCAAGCACGAGATTCTGCACATCGCCCTGCGCCACATCCTGATGACGGATAAGTTCAGCCACAAACAGATCTTCAACATCGCGGCGGATATCGTGGTCAACCAGTACGTCGAGCGCGAGAAGCTGCCGGAAGGGGCCATCCTGCTGGAGCAGTTCCGCGACTTCAACCTGGAACCGGGGCAGGACGTAGGCTACTACTACAAGCGCCTCCTGGAGGAACACCGGAAAGAAGGCGGCGGCGGCGCCTGCGAAACGGGCGGGGGCAGCCCGGGCCTCGGCCAACTGGAAGAGCTGCTCGGCAAGGGCAAGCCCGGCAAATCGTCGGCCCAGCGGTTGAAGGACCTGCTCAGCGGCGAGGATGAGTGGCTGCAGCGCCACGACGAATGGCACCGCCAGATGGCCAACCTTTCCGCTGCCGAACGCAGCAACCTGGAACAGATGGTCGACTCAGTCATCCACAGCGCCTCGCAACGGGTGGGGGAGCGCGGCATCGGCAACCTGCCCGGCGAGCTGAAATCCTACCTGAAAACCCTGGAAGAGCGCCACAAGCCGGCCCTCGACTGGCGGCGCGCCCTGCGCCTGTTCGCCAGCAGCAGCAACCGCACCTACCTGAAAAATACCATCCGCCGCCCGTCCAAACGCTACGGCACCACGCCCGGCATCAAAATCCGCCGCAAGCAGCGCCTGCTGGTGGCCGTCGACACCTCCGGCAGCGTCAGCGACCCCGAAGTGCAGCGCTTCTTCAGCGAAATCTACCAGATTTGGCGCCACGGCGCCGAGGTGCTGGTGGTGGAATGCGACACGGCCATCAAGCGGCAGTACCCCTACCGCGGCCATGCCCCCGACTTCGTGATGGGGCGCGGCGGCACCGACTTCAACGCCCCCCTCGAGTTCGCCAACCGGGAATACCACCCCGACGGCATCGTCTACTTCACCGACGGCTACGCCCCCCTGCCCCGCGTGGAAAGCCGCTACCCGATGATGTGGCTGATCACGCCAAATGGCCTGCAGGAGCACGCCGGGATTTGGGACCAGCTGCCGGGCAGAAAGGTGAAAATGAGACAGGCTTAACCGGACGCGCCACCTTTAGGTGGTGCGTTTTAAATAGACAGGATGAACAGGATGAACAGGATGAACTTGCTATAAAAATTTGCTGAATAAAAACAGTGTTTCAGTGCCATGCCAAATCATTTTCAGGTTACTTTTGCCTGAACTTTTTGAATGTATGGACAAACAAGCACTAAATCCCATTCCACACCTTCCTGCCCGTCACCCACCGCACCAGGTACATGAACCCGACGAAGAGGAAGAAGAACGGCCCCAGGAAACCCAGCAAAGCGATAAACCGGGTGCCGTAGAACTTTTCCATGGGGCGCCGGAGCCGCTCCGCGATAATGTACATGCTCGGTATCATCAGCAGGGTGAGGAAGAAGGAAAAGATAAGGCCGAAAATGATGGTCCACGCCAGCGGCCCCCAGAAGACGACGCTATCGCCGCCGATCCAGATCTGCGGGTCGAAATCGGCCAGTAACGTCTCAAAATTGATGTTGAAGCCGATGGCCAGGGGCACCAGCCCCAAAACGGTGGACACGGCGGTGAGCAGCACGGGGATGATCCGCACCTTGCCGGCTTCGATGGCCGCTTCCCGGATTTTGTACCCCCGCTTCCGGAGCTCGTCGGCAAATTCGATCAGCAGGATCCCGTTTTTGATGACGATGCCCGCCAGGCCGATGACGCCGACCAGCACCATGACTGTAGGCATGGTCATGCCGGTGAGGGCAAAGCCGAGGAAGACGCCGATCACCGAAAAGAAAATCTCCGTCACGATGATGAACGGCTTGCTCAGGGAGTTGAACTGCAGGGCCAGGATCAGGAAAATAAGGCCGGTAGCGATCAGCAGGGCCCTCCCCAGGAATTCGTTGGTCTCCCGCTGTTGCTCGCTCTCGCCGGTTTGGATGATGGTGACGCCTTCCGGGATCGGATAGGAGGCCCTGAACCGGGCTATTTTCCGCCCCAGCTCCTGGTTGATCCGGGGCACGGCGGTAAGGTCTGTAACGGCAGACTGCAGCTGTATGGTCCTCTTGATGTTTTTCCTTTTGACCATGCCGGCGGTACTCGTAAAGTCGAAATTCGCTACCGAGCTGACCGGCACCTGCCGGATCTGGCCCGTGTTGAAATCGCGGAAGGTGATCCGCATGTTCAGCAGGCTTTGCAGGTTGTTGCGGTGCTGTTCATTGTAGCGGACCATGATATCGTATTCGTCTTCCCCGTCCTTCAGGGTGCTGGCTTCTTTGCCAAACAGGGCCGTGCGTATGGCGTCTCCCACCTGGGCCGTGCTGATGCCCTCGATGGCAGCTCTTTCCTTGTCCACGGTGATGGCGATCTCCGGGTTGTTCAGGTCGATGTCCATAGCGAGGTTGTCGATCCCGTCCACTTTGCTGGTATCCAGGTAGTTGTACAGGTTTTTGGCCACTTTGGCGATGGCGTCGAAGTCGTCGCCGGCTACTTCGATGTTGACGGGGGGCTCGGTCGGCGGCCCCTGTGCTTCCTGTTCTACGGTGACCTCGGCGCCGGGAATCCCCTTTACCACCGCCCGTATGCTGTCGAGGTAAGGGAGCGTAGGCTGGTTGGGGCGCTCGGCAAATTCCACGAAAGAAACCTGTATCCGCCCCAGGTTCGATTGCACGCTCCGGTTGTTGTCCATGGGGTTGTTGGCGTTGACCGCCACGTTGGAAATGATGCTCTCCACGATAGAGCCGGGTTCGCCGGGCTTCAGGCTGGCCAGGGCCTGGTACGTCCTGTTCTCCAGCTGCCTCAGGACGCGGTCGGTCTCTTCGGCCTTGGTGCCGATCGGCATTTTCAGGTAAACGTAAATGTAGTTGGGCTGGCCGCTGGGGAAAAACGGGAAATCCGGGTTTCTCAGGACCAGGGCGGACAGCGAAATGAAGAAAAGGATGAACACCGAGAAAAAGGCCCATGGGGGGCGGTTTCCTTTCAGCAGCCACCTCAGCAGCTTTTCGTACCCGTTCATCAACCGGGGCAGGGCACGGCTCTGAAAGGCGTAGATGACATCCTTGACCACCAGCCGGTTGAGGATAATGAGAACTGCCAGGATGAGGAGAAACCCGCCGAAGGCGCCAGCCCCGGCCATCCTGGCCAGGAACCCGCCGAGCAACAGCGCCCAAAGCCACCACTTTTTAAAAATGTCCAGTTTGTGCGGCGGCGCTTTTTCATCCGGCTTCATGAAACTGACGGCAAACACCGGGTTGATGATAAAGGCGACGATCAAAGAGGCCATCAGGGTGAAAATGAGGATGGTCGGAAGGTAGATCATGAACTTTCCGATGATGCCTTTCCAGAACAACAGCGGCACGAAGGGGGCCACCACCGTGGCGGTGCCCGCCAGCACCGGCAGGAATACTTCGCCCGCGGCTACCTTGGCGGCCCTCACGATGGGCACCCTGCCGTTGTCGAAGATGCGGTGGGTGTTTTCAATGACCACGATGGCGTCGTCGACGATAATGCCCAGGGCGAAGAGCAGGGCGAAGAGCACGATGAAGTTCAGCGTGACGTTGCCCCCCACGATGAGGTCGGCGGCCGGCAGGAAAATGAAGGCCACGAAGACGCTCAGCGGAACGCTCAGCGCGACGAAGAAGGCGTTGGCCACCCCCATGAAGAACATCAGCACCAACAGCACCAGCAGGAAGCCGATGATGATGGTGTTCACCAGCTCGGTAAAAGAGAGGGCCGCCTGCCGGCTTTGGTCGCCGGTGACCACCACGTCCAGGTCTTTGGGCAGTTCCGACACTTTCATCTCCTCCACGATGGCTTTGACCTCGTCGGCGCAGTTGATCAGGTTCTCCCCCGACCTCTTTATGATGTTGAGCGTGATGACGTTTTTGCCGTTGAGCCGGGCAAAGCTCTCCTGGCGCTTCAGCGTGTCCTTGACTTCGGCCAGGTCCTGCAGGCGTATATTCCCGCCGGTCGGGGTCTTCACCACCAGCTCTTCCATCTGCAGGCTGCTGGCCAGCTGGCCCTTGATCCGCAGGGCGCGGTCCATCTCCCCGATTTCCAGCTGCCCCCCGCTGATGTCCATATTCTCGCCGGAGATGGCGTTGGCAATGTCCGTAAAGCTCACCATGGCTTTCTCCATGGCGAGGGGGTCTACGTTGATCTGGATTTCCCTTTCCGGGGCGCCCACGATCTCGGCCTTGTTCACCTCGGGCAGGGCCTCGAACCGGTCCTTCATTTTGTCGGCAAAGCGCTTCAGCTTCAGCCCGTCGTAGTCGCCGCTGATGTTGACGAACATGATCGGGATATCGCTGAACGCAAACTCCACCACATCCGGCTGGCTGGTGAGGTTGGCCGGCAGGTCGGGCTTGGCCTTGTCGACTGCGTCCTTCACCTTTTGCTTGGCAATTTCCGCCGTGACGTCTGTGTCGAATTCTACGATGATGCTGCTGTAATCCGTCATCGAGATGGAATTCACCTCGTTGATCTTCGCTCCGGAAATGCCCTTGATCTGCTTTTCAATGGGCCGGGTCACCAGGTTCTCGATATCCTGAGGAGAGTTGCCCACGTACACCGTCGTCACCGAAATGGTGGGCACGGCAATGTCCGGGAATTGCTCTTTGGGCAGATTGTTGAAGGTAAAGAACCCATACACGGTAATGATGATGATGATGAGGTACATCGCCGTGCTGTTATCCACCGCCCAACTGGTCGGCTTGAATTCTTTAAATGCTTCCGGTATTTTTTTTATTCCTGCCATGTCTTTTGTCTGTAGTAGGTGTCTGGACAGAAATACTTAGGGATTGCGCAAAAATAAATTACCCATTTAGACTCGTTCTTTTGCGCGCTAACTGCGTTGAAAAGCCTCGCCGTAGCCCCGCTATGTCTGCGTTTTTCGCCTTGTTAGCGCACAAAACAACTTCGT
>JAGFJD010000265.1 GCA_024102975.1 Phaeodactylibacter sp.
CGCGCTCCATTCCAGGAGGCTGTCGGCCGTCCATCCGCGCGCCGCTTCCTGCTGCCGGCGGTATAAAAACCAGGATACCGGCAGGCGGCGCGGATTGGTGATCCGGAAAAAAACCGAGTCTTTTTCGTTGGCGCCGCTGTATTCCACGCCTGCCTCGCCGCCTCCCTGCACCGGCAGGGCAGCGTACAGGCCTTCGCCGATCAGCTCGTAGGCGCCCGCCAGCGGGTTCAGCTGTTGCCGGAACGGCAGGGCCACTTCCGCTTCCGAAAGCAGGGCGCCCGAACCAGCGGATACGCGCAGCAGGGCCGTGCCGGTGTCCCGCTGCCCGTTCCGGATAAATTCCCCTTCCACCCACGCTTCATTCAGCCGCAGTTGGAGTATTTCTTCCGACGAGTTTCGATAAAAGGAGGCAGTGTGCCGTCGCAGCTCGCCGCCGGGCGCGGCAAGCCAGGCAGTGGCCCGGGCCTGTATGCCGGCGGGCGGCCAAACCGAGGCGGGGACGGCAATGGCAGTTTCGCGCATGGGCGCCAGCGCCTGTTCATGCCGCCAGAGCGTATCCGGAACCCACACCTCTTCCCCCTGGAAATCGCCGGCCCGGACGGTTTCCAGCACCAGTGACAGCTGCCCGCCCCCCAGCGGCAGGCCATTGTCGCCCCGGGCGGAGGCCAGCAGGCGGACGGTATCGGCGGCCTGAAACCGTTCCCGTTCCGGGCGCAGGGTGAAGGACACCTCGTCCAGCTCGTAATCTCTGAGCCAAAAGCTCATGCCCATCCCGCGGGGTCTGTGGCGCCCGGGTTGTTGCTCCAGAACCTGTACGCCATAGTCCCTGTCCAGCCTCAGGGTATCCCCCAGGGGCAGGCTGTAGGTAAAGGCGCCCGGTTCTCCCGGCTGCAGTTCGGCCCGGTGCAGCACCTGCCCCCGGCCTTCCTTCAGGAAAAAATCCATCGGGCGGCGGAGAGGGCGGCCGTTTGGTTTGGCGATGTAGGCCTTCACCCGCAGGGTATCGCCCGGCCGGTACATCGGCTGGCTCAGGGCGATGTACCCTTTAAAGGACTTGTCTTTCGGCGGGAAAAGCCGCCCACCCCTACCCTTCAGTTTCCATAGCACCCGGCGGGCAAGGCGCACCGGCGAGGACAGGATACGGCCCGCCGCCGAGGCGGCAAAACGTTGGATTCGTTGCCTCGCCAGGCTTTGCCCTTTTGTGTCCGTCAATTGAAAAAAGGCGGTTTCCTTCCCCGCCTCCACCCGTACCACCCCTTCCCGGCGGCATTTGCGCAGGAGAAAGGCCCGGCTGCCGGGATCGTACGGCACTTCTTTTTTTTCTAACCAAACCTTTGCATCGGCAAGCGGCCGGGACTCCGCGTCCATCACCTGAAGGACAAAGTCGCGCCGGTTGCTGACCAGCTGCACATGGAAAGAATGGACGGAGTGCAGTTCCACCATCAGGTCCTGCCCTTCGGCCCAGGCTTTGAGGTAGTGGCCCGGCGGGAGCACAGCAGGTTCATCCCGGCGGAAAGTATCCACCAACGTGTGGAGATAATCCAGAGGTTCTGCATTTTCCGGGGCGTACAGCTCAAAAGCCTCTTCGGCGGAAATGGCGTACACCAGCCCCCAGGGCGGCCCCTGGCCGGCCAGCCTCCAGCCGGATAGCAGGAGCGCTGCCGCCAGCAGTGATTTTTTCATAGCTTCGAAATTTAGGATCAGCGGGCATAATATTGGTTTTTATCCCGAACCGGGCAAGCGGGAATGCAGAAAACACGAAAATAGGCTTGCCGGCGCAGGCTTTCATTTAGCGACGTGAGATTAATAAGTGTCGGGTTTAGTAGGTTAGCGATTTTGGCTTTAACCGAGGCGAAGGTTCCCGACCTTAGCCTAGCTAAGGGAGGCGGTTCTTTAACGAAGGGTAAAGCCAAAAGCGCTCCTAGGAAATCTGACAGTTATTGATCGCACGTCGCTTAACCGATGCGCCCAGATTGCGGGATGCGCAAAAATTCCGGGCAACTGCTAAAAAAACAGTACGGCTTAGCACCGGTGAGGAACTATTCCCGCCCCAATGCGGTAAAGTTTAGAACACACAAACAACCACCCGACATGGTTCAGAGAACCCTAACCCTTTACCGGAATTCCTTCCGCGGCTTTTCGCGCGAGATATGGCTGCTTTCTGCGGTGATGCTCATCAACCGGAGCGG